>BNUH01000110.1 GCA_025997215.1 Clostridia bacterium | reverse complement strand
GCTTGAATGCTTTGCAGGAGGAACTTGCAGCGTTTACTATCGGCGGGCTGGTATGGGGAAACGATCCTAACACGCCAATACCAGGATTAACGCCAGGACAAAAATTTGACGGCAACGCATCCGGCACAGCCAACTTTGCGGGCGGCTGGACGCGCATAAACGAGGAAGGCGGCGAGCTGGCATACCTGCCGCAAGGCACGGCGATCGTGCCCGCCGACAAGACTAACCGCATCCTTGGCGACGGCAGCGGCGGCGACAACAGTGTTAACGCCACAGTCAACATAACCATCGAAGGCAGTGCAGATCAAAACACAATCTCGCGGATACGCGACGAACTGACCGCGTTCTTTGATGAAATGTGGCGTAAGAAACAATCCCAGCAGACAAACACCCGTGCGTTGTGGCAAGCCGCCGTTTGATAGCGCGAACTTATTGCGCAAGTTTCAGCCAATATGCGTTCTGGAGGTGACGTGCCATAGCCTACATCCTATCCGGCGGCAAGTCTGGAACCGTCCTATTCCAGCCCGCCGATTCAACCATAACCAGCGAAAAGGCTACGTTCTCCTCGCGCGTTACCCAGTACCCTATTGAGAACGGCAGCAACATAAACGACCATCTTATAAGGGATCCGGAAAAATTCAGCATATCCGGCGAGATAGTCGGCGGCGAGCAGACGTCCCAGCGATTGCAAGCCATGCGCGATAACGGCGATATACTGTCATACACGGGCCGGGCGCAAATGGGCAACTTGGTTATCACTAACCTGGATTTTACGCGCGACAGCAAGAACGAGTTAGGTCCGCATTTCACTGCTAATCTTCAGCGGGTGCAGATAACCAGCGCCATTTATGTCGAGACGGGTGCGACGCCGCTTATGAGCCAACAGGGGGGCGCGGCGAAAAAGCCTGGCAACAAGGGCGAACAATCCACGCAAACATCAAACGTCAATACTGGCGAAGGCAAAAAGTATGAAAGCATGCCAACGCCTTCAAGCGGACCGTTGAACAACAACGGTTACAGTCAGAACGGTTTAACCGTTTAGAAACTAATCCCAAAGGAGGCGCAATCATGACGGATATAGGCGTACACTTGACCAGCCCTGGCGTGGAGATTGAGTATATCCCCATTGATGTCGCCTCCATACCGTATTCGCTCCAGATTAAACTGACCAACCGGACATACAGATTCACTATAAAGTACAATGAATACGCCGATTTCTTTACTCTTGACCTGGAAACACTCAATGACGAATTGCTGGCGTATGGCGATCCGGTGAGGTATGGCCGTCAGTGTTTCGGCAATATCGAGGACGAGAGGTTCCCGATGCCGGTCATCATACCTTATGCGTTCGGCGGTGAGATCGAGGCCATTACACGCGCAAACTTTGGCGGGGATGTACGGCTGTATCTGCTTGATCGTGAGGCGATGATAGCGGCGCTTACGCGCGAGGTCAATAGCGCAACAGGCGGCGGATCGATTCTGCCAGAGCCGCCATTTGTCGTCACACCGCCGGAAGGCCCTGACGAACCCGCGCCGCCGTGCGGCGATTGTGCGCCGCTGCACCATGTCCACCCTATCGACGGCGTTATAGGCTTGCGTGAGGCGCTCAACGCGCTGAAAACGAGAGGGATACCGCTTGACCAGGTGCTGGATATTCTGGGAGGCATATAATGGCGTATTGGATGCGCGCGGCGGATATTCAGATAGGCCCATACAGATACAGCCTCAATAGCATGGCGTTCAGTTTCGAGTGCCCGTTCGAGGACAGCGACGAGCCGCCGACCGCTACGGTCACGGTAACCAACATGAGCGAGCAGACGCGCCACAGTATCCGGCGCAACCATGTTGTGATCATTAACGCCGGATATGAGGGCGACACGGGTTGTATATTCAAGGGCAAAGTAGCGGCGATGGAATCCAAACACAGCGGTACAGAGTGGACGACAACCATTACCGCGCTGGGGCTGCGCGAGGAATGGCTATTCAAACAGATAAACAAGACCTACGAAAAAAACAGCACGTCGGACGACATTATCCGCGATCTATGCAACATCTACGGCGCTGAAGTCGCGCGGTGTGAGCCTAAGACAAGCAAAACATACCCACGCGGGCTGCGGCTGGAAGGCCGGTTGCAGGACAGCCTCAAACGCATAGTCATGAGCGATTGCCAATCGCGGCTGCTGATTCGCAACGAACGTATATATATCACTGATCCTACCAGTCCTGTTAATATGGGTTTTCTGTTGTCGCCTCAAACGGGGTTATTGTTGTCGAATGAGGATGAGATCGATCCATACATCATTGACGAAAAAACGGAAGGCTTTTCCAATGAGGCTAAGGAAGCGACTGCAGAAACTAAAAACCGAACCTGCCTGCTGAATCATCAATTGGGCGCGGGCGATATTGTTATGGTGCAGTCGCGCTCACTGAATGGCCGGTTCATGGTTGTACGCGGCACGCATCGAGGCAGTTATGACAAAGACTGGGTAACGGAACTGGAGATGAAATCTGTATGAGCAGGGAGTACTTGCTTGAAAACGCGCTCCAACAGAAACAGCGCAAATTACTGAACGGCAACGGGTTGGCTAAGATCATTAAATTCGATGAAAAGAAAGGCACGGTTGATATCCAGCCGATCGAGAAGCGTTTAGTTGATGGAAAATATGAGCCGCGCCCGCCTATCCTGGATGTGCCTATCTCGAACACGACGGGCGGCGGGTTCACGTTCTCACGCCAGTACAAGAAAGGCGAAATACTCTCGTTTGCGTGCGCCGACCATGACATCGACATTGGCATGAACAAGGCCGACGATTATGATCCGAACACGCAGCGCTCGCACCAGGGCAGCGACGCGTTTATGATCGGGCATGTAAACCCGTTTGGGAACACGGCCAGCCGGCTTCCGCCCGGGACATTCGGATTCGGCACAACCGACGGCAAGGATTATCTGGTCGTTTGGCCGGACGGACACATCGACATTATCAGCACACAGCCGATCAATGTGAAGTCTGAATTGGAGGTCAATGTCGAGGCAGGTACAACCGCAACGGTCAAAGCTGGTGTGTCCGCGACAGTAACCGCCCCAACGATTGCTCTAACGGGTAACGTGACGATAAACGGGAATCTGCACGTTACAGGGAGCATTACACCGTGGCCATAGCAAAAATAGTATTGCAAAACCTTGACATCTTCATACGATGCGCATACAATGTTAATATAACGTCATGAGGAGGTACGAGTATGGCTACTTTGACGATGCGCATTGATGATGTTTTGAAGTCTGAAGCTGACGAACTGTTCAGGGATATTGGCATGGATATTACAACTGCCGTGCGTATATTCCTAAAGGCTGCCATTGATGTTGATGGCTTTCCCTTTGAGATTAAGCGCTGTAAGTATAACGCGGAAACGCTGGAAGCTATGGAAGATGCCCGCCTGGGACGTAATCTGACCGGCCCGTTTGATACAGTCGAAGAGGCTATGAAGTCCATGTTGGAGGATTAACCGTGCTCACCATAGTGTACACGCCGTCAATGAAGCGTGACATGAAGCAAATGATCAAGCGCGGCAAGGATATGAGCGAACTAGACACGGTTCTGAAAGAGCTTGCAAATGGTCGTCAGCTTGCACCGCGATACCGTGATCACGCGCTTAAAGGCAAGTGGAAGGGGTTTCGGGAATGCCATATTGAGAAAGATTGGCTTTTAGTTTATGAGATCATTGCATCGCAATTGATTCTGTCAGCAACTCGCACAGGCTCGCACAAAGAACTGCTAGGACTATAGAACTTATTTCACCAAACCGCCCCCACCTGGGAGCGGTTTTATTTTCTATTTTGATAAATGTTTTTAGTAAAACTGTAAACGGAGGCGACGCCATGCCCGCCGACACTTACACACTGCGCATAGACGACGACACCCAAGACCTCGTGTTCGACGATAACGGCGAATTGGAGTTAGTTCACGGCAATGAAACACTCGCGCAATGCGTCCGGCTGACACTGGAAGCGTACCTGACAGATTTCCCGCTTGACACTAGCCACGGAACAGAATGGACGCGCATCCTAGGCCGCAAGATGAGCGAGCTATCCGACGCGGAGACCGACGCCGTGCTGCGCGCCGCTATTTTGCAGGAAACCGAGATATCGTTCATTGAAAGCATGGACTTCACGCGCGATTATCGCGGTCTTGACGTGACATTCACGGCCATTTTACGCGGCGGTGAGACGATAACATTGGAGGTGGGCACGCGTGGCGCTGGATAGAACCGAATGGGGACTGACCGAGCGCGGGTTTAGGCGCCCCGAATACGTTGACCTGCTCGATGCATACGAATTCGAAGCGCGGGCATTGTTTGGTCAAAAAGCCAACCTGACAGTGCGTTCACCGTTGGGGATGTTTTTGAGAATTTTCGCCTGGTTCAGCGCGCTGTTGTTTCAGGTGTTGGAGCATGTATACAACTCGCGGTTTATCGATACGGCGGTTGGAACGTCGATGCTGAACATTGGCCGAATGATCGGGCTGCATTTATTGAGCGCGCAGCGCGCATACGGAAACCTTGAATTCACCGGCGCGCCGGGGGTTGTTATCCCGGCGGGGTATCTGGTATGCAACATTGAAAATTGGATTGTCGGCACTACCCAGCGCGGCGTAATTGGCGCGGATGGTAAAGTATTGATCCCCGCAAGAGCGCAGCTGCCCGGCCCGGACGGGAACGTACCACCGAACACGCTCACCATAATTTATAACCCAGGCATTCCGGAGGGCATTGACAGCGTAACCAACCCGGCCAAATTCGTGGGCGGGCGTGACCGCGAGACGGACGAAGAATACCGCGATCGGTATTACAAGTCAGTGGACTTCGCTGGCGGCGTGAATACAGAGGCAATCGCGGCTGAAATCCTGCAGAAGGCAGAGGGCGTGTTGTCCGCGATCGTGTTTGAAAACGACACCGATTACACGGACGACCAGGGGCTTCCGCCACACTCCATTGAGGCGGTGGTGTTTGGCGGTTTGGATGCGGATATTGGCCAAGCGATATTCAGGCGCAAGGCTGCAGGTATCCAGACATTCGGGAACGTGCACACGTCAATAGTATCTACGAACGGGCTGACTTATGATATCCTGTTCAGCCGTCCTACGCCGGTGTTCATATGGTTCGAAATATGGGCGCTGGAAATCGAACCACAGGCGTACGATGTTGATGTGATTGGCGAGATCAAGACAGCGCTTGCGGAATGGGTGGGTACAACCGGTGCGCGCGGGATGGGTATCGGCCAGCCGGTCAAATACAAATGGGTTCCGGAAGTGGTGAATGGCGTGCCTGGCGTGGTCAATTATGAGTTAACCATGAGCACTGACGGCGTGAATTATGGTTACGATGATATCCAGATTGGCACGCGCGAGAAAGCGATGTGCGATGTAACGAACGTGACGGTGAGCGTTATATGATCAATTACTTGCATCGCATGCTTGACATGCTCACAGGCGCATACGTCTACGACGACACCGAGCGCGCGAAGATAGGCGAACCGCCCGTGACCAACGTGGGCAAGCTGTTTTCGCTGCACGGCGGCGCGCTGCAATTGCTGCACGCGCACGCGGACAAGGTGTTGTTGTGGGACAATATCGACTATGCGCAGGGAAAGACGCTCGACAGGTACGGTGAGAATTTCGGCGTCGCGAGACAGGGCACGCCGGATTCGTTTTACCGGCTGCTGATCAAGGTGAAGATGCTCGCGCAATTGTCCGGCGGCGACATCGACACGGTGATCCATGCTGCCGCTGAACTGCTGGGCGTGGACACGGACAAGATAGACCTGGACGAGATATTCCCGGCTAAGATATGGGTATACGTGGACAAGGACGAATTGACCGATGAATCGGTGGAGTTGATCGAGCTTATCTGGCAGATGATCCATCGGATTGTCGCGGCCGGGATATGGATCAAGCTATGGCTTAGGGTATACGTGAGGCACGAGTACGACATCATCTACAACGCGGGCGCGGCGATTGAGCCTATGATAAGCGCCTGGCAGATACAACCAAACGTAAACGGTGAATACAACCTGTATTACTCTATCGCGCCGGTTATCCGCGCGCGCGTGTCCGCGCAACCGGTCAGCTAAGGGAGGCGGTTTTATGGATCAAGGATGCCACTTAACCAAAAAAGGCGTGAACCTGCTGGCGAAGATTGTTGGCACAACCGCGCCGCTGGTATTCACAAAGGTAACGGTCGGGAACGGCGTACCAGCTAATGGCGATAACCCAGCGCTATACACTGATCTTAATCATTACGTGATGGACGGACAGGCATTGCGCCGGGAATACGTCGGCGATGGGGTTGCGAAGGTCGTCGCGACGGTGTTCAACAACATCGATAACATTAGCTACAGCATAACTGAGGCCGCGCTCTGGGCTACTGATCCGGACGACGGCGAGATATTGTTTAATTACATGCTGATCGACGAGACGCCGCAGTCGGTGTCAGGTCAGGGCGCGACAGTGGCGATACTGCCGCAGTTGGAGTTCATATCGCTGATAGGCGACGTGGCGTCCGTCGTGATCGAGATCGATCCGGATAACCTAATCTCATGGGATAACATGATCCAATACGCCGCGACAAAGGATCACACGCACGACACCAGCGAGATTGTAAGCGGGATTCTGCCCACAGTACGCGGCGGTACGAGTGTCGCCACGGTTGCGGGCACGGGCACGCAGGGGCTAGTGTTCATCTCAGGCGCATCCGCGACTGCAGCACCACCGTCGTGGCGCGCGCTGACATCGGCGGACATGCCTTCAGACCTGTCTCTTGACAGCGCGGACAAACTAACAACGGCGCGGACGATCCAGACGAACCTAGCATCGACGACACCGACGCCGTTCGATGGCACGCAGAATGTAACTCCTGGTGTAAGCGGTATCCTGCCAGTAGCCAACGGCGGTACTAGCGTGGCGACAATCGCCGGGAACGCCGGTCAGCGCAAGGTATTCGCCTCACCAGCGTCTGCGACAGCTGCAGCGCCAGGGTTTTACGCGCTGGGAACATCTGATATTACCGGCCTGGACGACACGCTTAGCTCGCTGCAGGGCGGTGGCGGTGCACTCCCGAGCGGGTTATTGCAGCAAATCTCATACAGCCAAGCATCGGTAACAGCGGACGGCTGGACGCAGGGCGCGGACGGGTTATACCGCAAAACGATCACCAGCGCGGGCATTACCGCCGATCAGCACATCCTTGCAGCGCCTACGGTGTCAGACACAAGCAATACGCTGATATTGTACGGTGAAACTAGCGCGGGCGCGTACACGCTCGTAGCCGGCGCTCAGCCCACGGCCACGTGTTCGCTGAACATGCTCATATTCTACGCCCGGTCTTGACGCTAGGCGTTTTATCTTGTACCGACTAATTTAAGGAGCATCTATATATGGGAGCAGTATTTGTCATGGGCGCGGGCGCGATGGGGCTGGGCGGCGGTGGGAATTCAGGCAGCATTTCCTTTTCCGTTACACCAAGCGTAACGCGCACGGTCACCTGGAACGGGCAAAGCTGGACAGAGTACCAGATTACAACCAGCTGCACAATGACAGTAACGGGCACGCCGATTGGATGGATATGGATGTGCGGCGGCGGCGGGAATGGCGCGGGGCAATCGGCGCCGGGCGGCGGCGGCGGCGCTGGCGCAACCCCATTGATATCGCAGTCGGTAATGTCGACTAGCAATATAGTGGTCGGCGCTGGCGGCGGCGGCACGAGCACAATCCTCGGTTTAACGGCGGCTGGCGGCGGCGGCGGGAATAGCGGCACTGCCGATTTCGGCTTCAATTACTTCGGCGGCAGCGGCGGTTCAGGCGGCGGCACGGCTAATAGCGGAGTGCCTGGTGGCAAAGGCATAGGAACGGGAACGTATAGTCCGTTCACGCCATTCGGCGATACAACCAATCATCAGTTGTGCTGCGCTGGCGGCGGCGCGGGCAGTTCCGCCACAGATTCGCAGAATAATGGATACGCTGGCGGCGTGGGCGGTTCAAACGGTTCAAACGGCGGTACTGCAACGCAGGCCGGCCCTACAGCCTCTAGAGCGGGCGGCGCTGGCGGCAACGGCGGCGGCGGCACGGGCGGGACAGGCATCAACGATACCAGCGGCGACACTGCCACAACCGCCACTAATGGCGGCGCAGGCACCAGGTGGGGGGCTGGCGGTGGCGGCGGCGGCACGTACTACGGTCCTAGACAAGCTGGCCCAAACGGCGGCAATGGTTATCAGGGCGTAGTGATCATACGCATGCCAGCGTGATAAGCCTATAATCCAAACTGGGCGCGGAGGGAATCCTGAACGAATTGAGACAGATTGATGCCCAGTTGGTCAATCTTGACAGCCATCCATGACGGCATGGATATATTCTTTCGGACGGCGCGATCATCCGAAAACTTGCGGTATGCAGCCGTGTCAACGGGCACAAGCGTTGGGTATGAACCTACGGGCACATTTACGCTTTCAATGGGCGTGGGTTCGGGTATAGGCAGGTTTACATCCTCCATGCCGACAAGCACAAGCTGCAGCGCGTCCGAAA
>BNUH01000109.1 GCA_025997215.1 Clostridia bacterium | reverse complement strand
TCCGGTGTGGTGCTCGCTCGCTCCCGGATTGGCGTTTGACATCACGGTACCCAACCGCACGTTTGAATCGACGGATCAGTGTAAATGGCTAGCCAAGCATTGCTGGGAATACGGGTTTATCATACGCTACACGGCGGATAAAGCCAAGATAACGGGCATCGAGGCCGAGCCATGGCATATCCGTTACGTTGGTGTGGAACACGCCGCCGCGATACAGGCGTCAGGCGAGTGCCTGGAGGAGTATGTGCAGGGGCTGATGGCGGCGCGCGGGGTGGAGTAGTACAACTCCATCCCCGATTTTTAGACAAAATCCCATATTGACAAACCGTGCATACTATGGTAAAGTGAGGGAGGTTAGTTGATGCTAACCGTGGTGTTCACATTCACCGCACACTCTCACTATATTTTAGATGGGACGGTAAACGATGATGCCGCTGACTATGGCTCGGATCGGTGAAAACGCATCCATCAAAAAGGTTGGCGGCAGGGAAGAGACCCGCCAGTTCCTTGAGACGCTGGGCTTTGTGCCCGGGGCGCATGTATCGGTGATACAAGAGATCAGCGGGAATATGATTATCAATGTAAAAGAATCGCGCATCGCTATCAGCCGCGAAATGGCTGCAAAAATTATGATCTGAATATTTTATATGTGCTTGTTGATAATGAAGTTAGGATATTCAAAGGGGGACTTATTGTGGCGACGCTCAAGGAATCCAAGACGGGTCATACTGTCAGAATTGTTAAGATCAACGGCGCAGGGCCTGTAAAGCGGCGGATTATGGAGATGGGTGTCACAAAAGGCGTGGAGGTTTTCATCCGAAAGATCGCGCCATTTGGCGATCCTATTGAGGTGAGTGTGCGCGGCTATGAGCTGTCTCTGCGCAAGGCCGACGCGGAATTGATTGATGTTGAGGCGGTTTAGCGGGGTTCAGTTTGTGCCTTAACTCCGCATTTTATTGGCAGATGTGTTAGTGTATACTAACCGTGTACTGTATAGGAGGATGTATATGCCCATCACGATCGCGCTAGCCGGGAATCCTAATAGCGGCAAGACGACCCTGTTCAACGCGTTGACGGGTTCCAACCAGTTCGTGGGCAACTGGCCGGGCGTCACGGTGGAAAAGAAAGAGGGCCGATTAAAAGGTTATAAGGATGTCATCGTTGCAGACCTGCCGGGCATCTACTCGCTCTCGCCGTATACGCTGGAAGAGGTCGTCGCGCGGAATTATCTGCTCGACGATCGCCCCGACGTGGTGCTCAACATCGTGGACGGCACCAACCTGGAGCGCAACCTATTCCTCACTACCCAGCTGACCGAGCTGGGCATTCCGGTTATAGTCGCTATAAATATGATGGACATGGTAATAAGGAACGGCGACAAGATCAACACGGAGCAGCTGTCGAAGGAATTAGGCTGTCAGGTGATGGAGATATCCGCGCTCAAGGGCACGGGCGTGATGGACGCGGCCAAGGCAGCCGTCGGGCTGGCCCATGGCGCTGGGAGCATACCCATGCACAGCTTCTCCGGCAGTGTGGAGCATACGCTGGCGCACATCGAGGAGCGCGTGCTGCACGACCGTCCTGAAGAGCAGCAGCGATTCTTTGCGATAAAGCTGTTCGAACGCGACCACGCCATCATCGAGAAACTAAACGTTTCTCCGGAAGAAATCCGGCACATCGAGGGCGACATCAAGGCTTGCGAGGATGAACTGGACGACGACAGCGAGAGCATTATCACGGCGGAGCGTTACACTTACATCGACTCCATAATCAAGGACTGCGTCAAGATCAAGAATAAGGGCCGCCTTTCTACGTCTGATAAGATCGACAAGATTGTCACGAACCGCTGGCTTGCGCTGCCGATATTCGCCGCGGTTATGTTCATCGTATACTACGTATCGGTGACGACGGTCGGCGCGCTGGCTACGGACTGGGCGAACGACGGCGTATTCGGCGAGGGTTGGAGCTTCTTTGGGAAGTGGGTGCCCGGCGTTCCAATATTACTTGGCAATGTGCTTGAATCCGCGCGGGTGGCCGGCTGGCTCCAAGGGCTGGTGCTGGATGGCATCGTCGCCGGGGTCGGCGCGGTGCTGGGGTTTGTGCCGCAGATGTTCATACTGTTCATGTTCCTGGCATTCCTGGAGGCTTGCGGCTATATGGCGCGGATCGCATTCATCATGGATCGCGTGTTCAGGAAGTTCGGACTGTCGGGGCGTTCGTTCATACCGATCCTGATCGGCACGGGCTGCGGCGTACCGGGGATCATGGCCTCGCGCACGATCGAATCCGACCGCGACCGCAAGATGACCATCATGACGACCACGTTCATCCCCTGTTCCGCAAAGCTGCCCATCATTGCGCTGATCGCCGGCGCGCTGTTTGGCGGCGCGGCGTGGGTTGCGCCCAGCGCGTATTTTGTCGGGATGGCGGCCATCGTCTGTTCGGGAATAATTCTCAAGAAAACCCGCCTGTTCTCCGGCGACGTCGCGCCGTTCGTGATGGAGCTGCCCGCGTATCACTGGCCGACGCTCGTCAATATCCTGCGCAGCATGTGGGAGCGCGGCTGGTCATTCATTAAAAAGGCCGGGACAATCATACTGCTGGCGACAATATTCGTATGGTTTATGTCGACGTTCGGCTGGAGCGGCGGCTCATTCGGCATGGTGGATATGTCGGATAGCATGCTGGCCAGGATCGGTTCAGTGATTGCGCCGATATTCGCGCCGCTGGGCTGGGGGAATTGGAAGAGCACGGTCGCCGCGCTGACCGGGCTGCTGGCCAAGGAGAATGTGGTCGGCACATTCGGGATACTGTATGGATTCGCGGAGGTCGCCGAGAGCGGCGAGGAGGTCTGGTCGGCGCTGGCAGCGAGCTTCACGGCGCTGGCGGCGTACTCGTTCCTCGTGTTCAACCTGCTGTGCGCGCCGTGCGCCGCCGCGATGGGCGCGATCAAGCGTGAGATGAATAGTACGCGGTGGTTCTTTATCGCGATAGCGTATCAGTGCGGATTCGCGTACATCGTGTCGATGTGCATATACCAATTCGGCATGCTGTTTAGCGGGCACTTCGGGATCGGGACTGCGGCCGCGTTTGTGGCGCTGGGGGTGTTCCTGCACCTGCTATTCAGGCCCGCGAACTCCCGGCGCGTCTTGCCAGGCACGCTGTAGTGTGATATAGTTTCGATAATGGATGCGCAGCAAACGTTATCGCTATATAATAGGTTGCTGGATCATTACGGCGAGCCTCATTGGTGGCCCGCCGATTCACCGTATGAAGTGATGGTCGGTGCGGTTCTGACCCAGAACTGCGCCTGGTCGAATGTGGTCAAGGCGTTAGCGAACATCGGCGGCCGCCTTTCGCCAGCATTCATCCGGGATTCAGCCGATGACGACCTGATCGACATGATCCGCCCGGCGGGATTCTTCAATCAAAAGGTGCGATACCTGAAAGCCGTTACAGAATGGTATTCTCAGTATAACTATGATGTTGACACCGTTAAACATGAACCGCTGGTGAAGCTGCGCCGTGAATTGCTGGCCACGCGCGGGATTGGCCGCGAAACGGCGGATTCGATCCTGCTGTATGCGTTTGGATTGCCGACTTTCGTCGTGGATGCGTACACGGTTCGGCTGAACGAGCGGCTGCAGCTTGGCGCGGGGAATAATTACGATGAGATAAAGGGATCGTTTGAACGGAATCTGGCCATGGTTGAGCATGATAACGCCGACGTTTATAACCGTTACCATGCGCTGATAGTTATTCACGGTAAGGAACGCTGCCACAAGAAGCCCGCTTGCGCTGACTGCCCTATAACGGATATGTGTTATGAATAATGCCTGAACATCCTGGACATAATCCATAACAGCGATGAATCTATATGATTCATGCCAGAATATGCTAGGAGGCGCAAACTATCATGGCACATAAAGCGAACCCAGGCGTAACGTGCGGCGTATGCAGTTGCGCGCACCACGACGAGCACAACCATTGCGAGCTTGACACCATTCACGTGGATCCCATGCCCAACTCGAATAAGGGCAGCGCGGCCGACGAGAGCATGTGCGGCAGCTACTCCAACAGGCAATAATTGGCAAACGGGGCGGATAAATCATCCGCCCCAACGTATTTCGTGCCGAAAGCGGGACTTGAACCCGCACACATCCACACGCAAAACCCTTGCTAATCCTTGCTTTTGTCGGCACCGTTCAGCATCGAGTTTTGCAACGCATCGAACTGATTAAGCAAAGGCACATCCAAACATGTGGTTTTGTGACATTTTTCGTTCCTCCTCAAATTTCCGCGCTGAACATGTACGCCGTGCTCCATTTGTTGCACCCATCAAGGAAAACCTCGGCTGTCCAGTATTTATGCGGATATGGGATTGGGATGTTTGCTCCCAGCATGGTGTTGCGCGTGACATCATACATCGCATCAACATCATAACCTTCGGTCCTGTGGATTGCCGCCATATCACCGGAAAATGTCGCATAAGCAAATTGCGACATGAATGGCAGACCTGACTTTCCATCGCTCTCAGGTATGAAATCGAACGATACAAAACCTTCCGGCACAGGAGTGTCCGCTTTCATAAACCGACCCCAGAATCCGTGCCACTGCCCGACGTCCACGCCCAACCCATAATGGTGCCCCAACAAAATATCGTAGTCAAAACCCGATTTGTTTCCGGTCATCCCGTCGAGTGTGGTCACGATCTCATGCCGCCACTCATCGGTATTCCCTTCATACCTTTCTTTCCCGATGAACCGCATCGCAGGGAGCTTTTTCAGTTCAAAGCTAGACATCTCAAAGCCGTTTTGTTGCAGCTTGACTACTTGAGGCATGAATAGTGCCCATTGGACACTCGCATCGCAACCCTTCAATTCGTTGATATATCCCCAAAGTTTAACGGTATCAACGCCTGCCGGTCCTGTCCTTTCTCCTGCAATCTGTTTGCGAATTTCACGATCCTGCATAACCGAAAAATCAGAAAACATCGCTGTAACTGCTTCTTGAAATTCCGAGAGCGTATCGCCAGAGAGTTGCCTTTCAAATTTATCGAGCAGTTCCCAAATCGCCTCGTTCACCACGCCGTGCGGTTCGAGTTCCTTCAGCCAGGCGCGAAGCTGTATTGTTTGATCCTTGAACCGCGCAATCAGGCCGTTCATGAGGATGTCCCTATTTTGCGCGAATTTATCGGCTGTCCACTCGGCGTCGTCCAGAATCCATTCAGTGACCTGGTCAAACGCGTTTGGATTTTTCCCGCGAGCGTGACCTGCCCAACGGATGAATTGCTGATATTTCTCCTGCGGAGATTGCTCCGACTGCCAGTCGATGTCCGACCAGTAGAAATTGTTAAGCATTGAGTTCACGATGTTCATCTATAATTTCTCCTACCCCTTAACGCTCCCCATGACCAACCCTGTCGTAAAATGTTTCTGTACAAAGGGATAAACAATCAGCGTCGGTATCAATCCCAGAAACAGCTGCGCGGCGCGGCCAGTTTGTTCATTCATGCGCGAGAGGAGAGTGTAATAATCGGACCCGGATTGGCGAAGCATGTCGCGGAAGTTGGTTAGTAGGGTTTGCAAGTAGGTTTGGAGGGGATAGTTCTTGGGGTCGTGCATGAATAGCGCGCCGGTGAACCAATCGTTCCAATGGCTGACGAATGAGAACAGACCGACCGTCGCCAGCGCGGGCTTGAGCACGGGCAGAAGGATGCTGAATAGGACACGGAAATTCCCCGCGCCATCGATCATGGCCGCTTCCTCCATTTCAGGGGGCAGGCCGCGCATGAAGTTCATCAGGATAACCATGGAGTAAACCGGGACGGACAGCGGCAGCACCAGCGACCAGATACTATTGAGGAGGCCGAGCTTGTTGACAAGGATGTAATAGGGGATCAGTCCGCCGCCGAACAGCATCGTTATTACGTAGAAACCCATATAGATATGGCGTGCGCCGAAGCGCTCGCGATTCTTGGATAACGGGTATGCGGTTGTAACCATCATGAATAGGTTAAGGGATACACCTAGCACGCAGCGCAGTAGTGATACCTGGAATGCGCGCAGGAATTTGCCATTCTGCATGGCGAATTCGTACGCCATGGTTGTGAATCCTTTAGGAACAAAGTAAACCGTGCCCGTCGAGACAAACGCCGGCGCGCTGAACGAAATCGCCAGCGTGTTCAGCAAGGGGAGGAAACAGGTCAGGGAGACGCAAGTGACGAAGAAATAGTTGAAAACGGCGAATACCTTCTGACCTGTCGTCCTGCGGTTCATGTGAATCCCCCTTAAAACACGCGGTAATTCGCCACTTTGTACGCGAGGTACAGCGACGCGGATATTAGTACACATGAAATAACTGACTTGAACAAGCCTACCGCCGTGCCGATTGCGTACTTGCCGTTCTGCAAGCCTAGTCGGTAGACGTAGGTGTCGATGATATCGCCTGTGGGATAAACGACTGGCGAGTATAGGTTGTAAACCTGGTCAAACCCTGCGTTCAGCACGTTTCCCAGCGCAAGGACTGTCATCAATATTATAATCGAATAAAGCATCGGGATGGTTACATAACGCGTCTGTTTCCAACGGCCGGCGCCGTCGATCACGGCGGATTCGTACAGTTCCGGGTCGATTGAAGTTATGGATGCTAAGTACACCACAGTGCCAAACCCAAAGGTTTTCCAAATGTCAGTAACGATCAACGTCCAAGGGAACACGCCTCTATTGGATATGAACTGCACGCGCGGAATTCTGAAGAAGCCCAGCACCATATTGACCAAACCGTCTGTTGCTAGGATGTTGATCAAGATACCCGCCATGATAACCCATGAGATGAAGTTGGGAATGTACACTATTGTTTGGAACACACGCTTAGCCGCGGTCAATCGGATTTCATTAAGCAGCAGCGCAAAAACTACGGAGGATAGCGTCCCCAATATAATTTTAAATATAGATATATATATTGTATTGTATATGGTACTCCTGAACTGCGTCTGTGCGAATATCAATCGGAAATTCGCCAGACCAACCCACGGTGATCTGAAGAAACCTAGACCAGGATTGTAATTCTGAAAGGCCATGACCAAGCCATACATCGGCATGTATGAAAATATAAACGTTAAGATGACCCCTGGTATAAGCAATAAATGAAAGGGCCAGTCTTTCTTGAATCGCTTGACCATGCCACGCCTCCCAGTTTGCGGAAGGAAGCAGTGGCGGCTGTTGCGCCACCGCTTCCTTCGAAAGTATTTCTGTTGAGCTTCAGCCGAGTTGGTTGGATTTAGTTGGAGCCGTACTCCGCGTTGACGGCGTCTTCCATAATCTGTCCGCCAGCCGCGTACCATTCGGCTATCATGGTGTCATAATATTCCAACGGCTGCAATCCCATGATGATTTCCGCTATGCCGTTGAGCGCGATGTCAATCGTGTTGACCGTCTCGTCAAACGCCTCAGGCGCTGGACCCCACATGTCGATCCTCTTGAGGAAGTTGTTATCGATCAGATACTTGCTGTTGTCATAAGCGCAACCGTCAAAGCCTTGCTGCAGATACGCGCCGAGTCCGCCGGTGTCTTTGTTGTTCAGCCAGTTGATGGAGTCGCCGTACTTCTTCTTCATGCCCGCGGTGAAGAGCTGGCTGGTGTCGCCAGTCTTAAGGGCGGCCAGTACGTGCTCGAACTGGATCATGTCAGCCAGCGGGTCGATGATCTCAAACGCGCCGGGCGTATGTTCGCGCTGTCCGTCCGTGAAGCCCTTGAATTCTTCTTCAGTCAGAACGGTGTTCGGATCGAACATGACGTAGTCGACATAGCTGAGCAGCTTCATGACTGCGGCTGGGTTTGCGCAATCCTTGCTGACCACGATGTTGTTGCCGTTGGGGAAGCCAACTTGCCCAAGAACCTGCGAGCCATCCACCGTCGGGAACGCCAGCGGGATCATGTAGGCGTCGTTATTGCTTTGCGCGGCGACCAGGTTCGGCCCATTGAGCCATCCCTGCCACTGATAATACGGCTGGAATCCCGCTCTGCCGGTAACGACGTCCTCGTTCATCCGGTTCGCATCAAAGTTGGCGAAGTCGGGGCTGATGATGCCATCCTGGTACCACCTTACCCACGTCTCGAGCGCAAGCTTCATCTCCGGGTGGGTGATGCCAGCCTTGATGCGGCCTGTTTCATCCTCGTACCAGAAATACTGGCCGTTGCTGTTGGCAGGGTTGCCCAGGTAGACATTGAACATCGGGCCGGTCATGAACAGCTCTTCCAGAGTGTTGCTGATAGCCAGACCGTATCCGCCATGCTTGCTGATGAAGGTCTTGGCCAGTTCTTCAAACTGGGCGACCGTCTTCAGTTCCGGCGAACCTTCCTCTTCATACCAATCCTTGCGAACCCACAGATCCTTAGGATTGTCTATGATGCCATAGTAATAGTTGGGAACGCCGTATATCTTCCCGTCGACTGTCGTCAGCTTGATGGTATCCGGATCCGTCAATTCATAATCGCGTATGCGCTGGGATGTGCTGTTGTTGTACACGTCCGTGATGTCCAGCAGCAATCCCGCTTGCATCAGCTGGCGGAACTGGATGTAATTGCACTTGAATGCGTCCGGCAGTGTGCCTGATGCGATCGTCATATTCAGTTTCGTATCGTATTGAG
>BNUH01000108.1 GCA_025997215.1 Clostridia bacterium | reverse complement strand
AAAAACTTACCCAGAAAGAGCTAGGCGAGATCATAGGCGTTTCGCAGCGGGCTATTGCCAATTACGAGAACGGCCTATGCAACCCGTCGCCCAAAACATCCGAGGCGATACGCGAACTGTTCAGCCTAACGGTGGATGAGATGTGGCGGGTATGCTATAAGGCTGCTTCTTAGACGTGGAGTGTCATTGATGGTTCCGTGATGGGTTTCTGGTAGAAATGGCATTGCTCCATCGTGGGGCGCGGCAGCTTGATAAGTGAATAGGGAACCAAAAAAGAATACGCCATGATGGCGCAGAAAGTAACAAACTCCAGCGCCTTGTGATCGAGGCTCCCAGGATGCTGCGCATTTAGCCTACGCGCTTGGTGGTCGTCTTTGTGGTATTGCCATTGGTAACCTTCGTGGTTGCCACATACGAACTGCCACGCCTTTCGACTTTTACGCTGACGCGCACGCGCTTAGTAGTCTTCGCCATGCTCTCACCTCCTTCCGCCGCTTATCAGAAGTTGGTGATTATTCCGGCGATATCCCAGGAGCCTCGATCACAAGGCGCAGAGCAAAGTTACCCCTCTGGCACATTGATCTGGCTGTGCTCCCCGTAGAAGGCCTCTAGAATGTACTCTATCTCCTTCGCGGTCGAGCGTTTGTTCTTCGCTGCACTGGCTTTGATCTGATCCAGCAGCGAGGTGGAGATACGCATGGTAAATCGGGTTGCGTTATCCGGTGTCCAAATATCCGACTTTGCCATACCTACCTCCTACGCGTGTGGTGTCATTATAACACCATATGCAAGAAAAATCAATTATGACTATTGACACCATATTGACGCTGTGGTATATTGGTCAGGAAAGATGGTGTCAAGATTATGCAGATGCATGACAAGAGTGTCAGATTCACGCAACGGCTGCCAAAGGATCTGCATGTATGGGCAAGGGCTGCTGCTGACAACGATAAGTGCTCAATCAACTACCTTGCTATACGTGCTATCCGCGAACTACTGCAGCGCGAGCATCCTGATAAGAACAATGATATCGATTTGCGGATAGATGATACAGAGGAGGCGTAGTTACAATGTCGAAGGTTCGCGAGGTTCTGAACGATTGCCGCAAGACCTGTCTCGAGGTAGACAATCTGATTCGTGCACGTAAGGTATACCATCTGCGTCACGGGCCGGTAATGGCATGTACGTCGCCGGAACCACACGAGGGCACGCCGGACAATATGCCGCTGCATCGCCGCCTGTCCGTGTTGGATCACCTTGATGCGCTATACGAACAGCGGCTTTGCGACTGCGCTCTTAGGGCGATTGCGGTTGAAGAGATGTTGACCCACGTCACCGACCCTCGCGATAAATCGATCCTTCGCGAGTATTATGTTATCGGTTCGTCGATTAAGAGTATAAGCATAACGACACAGTTCAATCGCAGCAACGTCATTCACTGGAAAGAATGCGCCGTGCAGGAGTTGGAAAGAAAATACCCATAATTGTAAAAAACTGAAAAACGCGACCGGTTTGTTCAAAGACGATATCCTACAAAAATTACAGCTGCCTCGCTGATGTGTCTGACATCAATTCATGGATTATTTATATTTAAGAACGTTCTACCTGCAATGAATAGCCCTATCGCCTTTTGCTAGCAGGATTCTCATTGTATTCTTAAGATTCTATCTTTCTAAATTTGGAATTGCTGCGTGTATTTAGAAAGGTTTGCAAAAACCCATAACTGTGGTACAATAGTGCCGCAAGGAGGGGATAGATTATGCCCCAGATTATACCGATCCGCGAGCTTAAGAATGCCGCTAAGGTAACCGCGCTATGCAAAGAAAGTGCCGAACCTGTATTTGTTACGCGTAACGGGTATGGCGAGCTTGTTGTGATGAGCATAGAAGCGTATGATCGGTTGACATTTGAAATCGAGGCCGCTGTCAAGCTGTCCGAGGCGTGCGCGCCTAACGTCCCAACCTATAACGCCAAAGAAGCGTTCGGAGCGTTGAGAGCCAAATATGCCAGACAATGATGGACGCGTCTACGAAGTAAAAACGACGGCATATGCGTTAGATGATCTTGACGAGATTTGCCGATATATAGCCGATACTTTACAAGCACCTGAAAGCGCGCTTGAATGGAGTAGGTGTAAATAAGGATGTTTTCAAGCAGTGAGATATTGAGGCAATATACTAACAAAGCGCCGAAAATCTCGGTGCTTTGTTGCTATATGTATATAAGATGAGTGAGATGTTATCAACGATATGTACTCTGAGGTGTACTATTGCAAAGATACTCTTCTTTGCTTTTTTCCATTTAGACATATGGATAACTTCCTCATTCAGAATAGTTATTGTTGAGTTGTTCAGATATTACATTACTCGAACAATCTATCAATCATTGTGATATATTGACCAATGGTTCCGTGTAAGCTTGGATCAGACTGTTTGTGTACTATGTGAAGCATATTATAAATAGTTTCAAGTTCGCTATCATCCTCATCGAGCTGTTTTGATTTTGTTAACACTAGCAGTTGGAACATGTTATACAAACATTGCGAGAAACATTTCGTCAAATCAAACGAGCAGTTCTTATTCTCCCTGTTTTCGAAGTACAGAGCAGTCATTTCGTTTAATGTATCATCTGCATCATCACAATACAATCCATCCTTCAATATCCTACTCAAGCGGTTCGTTAAAGCTTTTGCGTAACGTACTATAAAAATATCACGATCATGCCTTGCCGTTTGGTAGATTTGTTTCAAACCATCAAGCAACATCTGAGCCGTATCAGAGCTACATCCATAAATTAGGTTAACTATCCCTTTGGCATACTCAATCTTCACTAGAGACATTTCAGCGCAGTGTTCAGCGCAGAGTTGCCCTAATTCCACAAATATATCATATGCGTCATCGTGTCTATTCATTTGGACATTAATACTTATAAGGTTGTTAAGTCCTTTCGCATATTCCACTGCCACTTCTCCTTGGTACATATAAACTTGATTTGAAAACAACTTCATCTCATCATCAAGTACCGTTCTTAGTTTTGGGTCTGATAACCCATTGACTACACCCATCACAAGGTCTTGCAGGTTTACCGCATTGGCAACGTGTGTCTTGTATAGATTTTCTAAGCGGTGTCTCGCCTCGTTAGCTTTTTTTAATCCAGTTTCTGTTGGCGTCCGACCTAGAATCATTATGTAGTTATTTAATGACATGGCATATTGAATGGCAATATTAGAGCTGCTCTGATTGTTTTCCAAATATAAGCACTGTAATCTCTCCATGCATTTAGCGGATTCATCTTCTGCCGAATAGTAAGCGAGACTAACTAAAGCACCTGCATATGCTGTTGTTACTTCTGGAAATTTGACACTATACTTGTCACTTAAACTTCTAAGTTCATCAACAGTGCAACTTGCAACCTGAAGGGTTTCGGCGAGATAGTCAGTCCCCATAGATGTACTTGCATGTATTAGCATTGATGCCATGTTGTCTGCAAGCATATAGGCGTAAATTGTCGTGATGCCTACCACATATTTAAGGTTGTTTTCAACTTCGCCTATATGCATTTGTTTCACTATCTGCAAACAGTCGTTTTTATGTTTGGTGTCACAGTGATAAAAATAACGTCCTATCAGCATAACATACAATTCATTTAGCGGTACAGAATTAATCGGCGGTTTTAGCAGATCAATAATATTGTTAAAAAGCTTTCAAACACACTCATATCAGCAAATTCGTCGATACATCTGGCAATAAAATCTGAAAATGCAAGTGGTCGGGAATAAAAACTCTCGACTAGCTCGAGTTTCGCTCTATGCACAACAAGGTGATCAAGGTAATTTAAGACTATAAACTCTCCAACTATGTCTGGCTCAATAGCGTGTATAATCTCATTAGCAAAACCAGTAGCACCATCAATAATTCTTTTGCATAATTGATTCTCGGTTAACCTAATAATGTCAGATGAATACATATTAGGAATTTCGTCATTTATGCTAAATCCATCAACAGCGGTTGCAAACACAAGTAGTTTTAATAGCGATTTATACAATGCTATGTCATTATCACATAGTGATACCAGCCAATTCTCCGTTAATCGTTCAACATAATTTTGGACAAGTAAAGCAAGATTCCACTTGCGAAAGTCTTGACCAGAAACGTAAGCATCCGTTATTAGTAACACAACCAGCGGGCTTTGTCGGTTCTCATCAAGGGCTAATCCCTTTGATGCATATTCGATAATTTTTTCGACTTCATTAAAACTAATCCTTTTATCCGGGTAGTTTGCGATGATGTAATCATTTATTAGGCTACCCAGGCAATCGGCTGTTATTTGCTTAAGCTCCAAAAACCCGAACTCGATTTGCTTCAATTGTCGACGTTGTGTTGTATTGCCGTATAACTTTTCTAACCATGGGCTGAAAACACCTAACATAGATTCCCTATTCTGGCCTTGGCGTTCAATCAGCACAACACGGAGTTTGTTTGAAAGAACGTCCATCGTTGAAATCTTAGTTAGCCATTTACCAATAATGTCTGATTGCCGCGAAGCGTAGTCAATAGCGATTAGAAGATTTTGCGGATAGCTATAGTCGTTAAAGGACAACAATGATGTGATCATTGTTTCTGTAAGAAAACACATATACCACTCTGCGCTCGTATGTTGTTTGATATATTCAAATAACAACTTGCTCTTGCCAACGCCTCCAATACCGTGTACTACAGCATAGAGTACCTTTTCATCAGCCAAGCAAAATTCGCTCAGCCAACGAACTTCTTCTTCTCTACCGTAAAATCCAATGCCCTCGGCGAGATAATGCATTGGATTTGGTGACTTAATAGAGGAAATAGGCTTCAAGCGATCAATAATGGACTCAAAGGTATCACTATCGGAGGGCGTTTCTAATATCGTAACGACGATATCTCTTTCGGCGTGATTACCTGTAATGTTGATGTCATCCATATACTACCTCCATTTTAGCTATTTGCCCAATCATCATGCATAAACCTCCTCTAAAACGCCTATCGAACGATTCATTTTCCAGAGTCGGCACGTGAAGCTTTCCATGTTGGTTTCTCGTGCGCTAATACGCTCTCCAATGCGATCTAAACTATATCGTGCAATTTTGCGCAAGGCAGATAAATCAAAATATGCAAACAAATCAATCATCTCATACCACGGCTTGATTTTCAGAGCGGATAAAAAAGCTCCCTTTAACCCCAAATCAATGTTTAGATTTCGCTGCGCTTCAATGAACGCCTCATACTGATACGAGTAGGCATTTTCGATATAACCGGAGCAAACTTCACGTATCATTTCAAGCGCTTCAGCGTTCGTCGGATACTTTTTCAAGATAGCGGCTAACGCTCTTACGATGTTTGGACGATCTGGGTTGTAGTGTTCCCCATCGTATTTTTTATCATAGGTGATTTTTATTTTCTCAATTATCTCATCGACAGGTCGGTCGATAAGCACGAGTGTATCAGTCCACATCCAGACCGCATGATCGCGCACGGAATCATGCTGCGCGGAATACAGAAACTTTTCAAAATCAGAAATGATATTTTCGTATTGAGATAATGCACCTATCTCATGGAGCTTTCTAATGATGAGAATCATCTTCGCAGCCCAGTCGGCCTGCATTCCATAATTGTTAGTACCGTCGTAAGGGGTAGTCAGTTTCGTGATTAGCCAATTGATATCATCCGTATCTTTCTTATCACGCAATTCCTTCAGTTTGTCCAGTAATAGATAAAACTCAACAGACACATTCGATTTGTTTTCAAAACCAAAATCAACTGATAAATCAAATGCTTCTGGATGTTCTCCATTATAAGTTGCAGACAAAGTTTCGCTATCATAATCTCTACGCAAGGAAAATGTCACTTTAGAAAAGTCCACACCACTGAGTTCATCACTAACAACAGCCAGCCAAGCTTTTGCATAACCAACTTGTGCGTCGCCAGATATTTCCAGAAGGTCTTTCTCAATAGTAGCTTTTTCACCGAGCAAATAATAGATGAATAATGCCTCATAAGCATACAAATTTGTGCTTTGCCAAAGCAACTTAGAGAACTCATGATATGAGGGTAAAATTGACCGCACAGCGTCTATGTCTTTCAACTGTATAAGTTCACGCGCCATAGTGACAAAGTCCATAATCGTTGGCTTGTCTTTTTCGTAATCATAATTTCTCCATGAAGCATGCTCTTTTCTGTTAACATCAATTTCACAAGAAAAGGTGTCAATAGCAGAGAGTGACTGCTTGAATAACAACAGCGCCCTGTTTTTATTAACCTTTACAACCGCAAGCGCCACTTTGATAAGCGCTTTAGCATACCATTCAGTATCACCTGAAAGTGCGGCGCAGGCAAGTGCCAAATTATACTCGCCAATTTTAAACAACCCTTTAGAAATATCAATGGGGTTGTAGATGTTTTCTTTCGTATGGTTCGTGTCCGAATAGATATACCCTTCATTGGCGGCAGAGATGGTATTGAAAGCTTGATACGCCACATTATTTGCCACTCGAATGTCTCCTGCCAATCTGAGCTCCTCGGCAATTTTACATTCTCCGGCAATGAACGATCTCACATTGTACTGACTGAAGATAACGCCAGTTGGTTCCACCACATCATGCATCAAGACCTCTATCTGACGAATATCTCCCATATAGTTTTTGCATTCCTTAGATTTTTCAATGGCATGTTCTAAAGCACTTTTAGCCTCCTTGATACGCCCGCTCAAATACGATGCACGAGCAATTGTGGTATATGCGTCGACGATATGTTTGTTATTCTTAATTCTCTGCAAAGTTTGGTGAGCTTGTTCAAATTTTGAAAGCGCCACTTCTAATTTTATGATGGCAACTAAATAGCGATCTGTTTCCTCTGATTTGCTATACTTGTATTCTGTCCGGTGTTTCTCCAAAAAATTCCGGGCTTTTTCAACCAATATCGACACATCGTCATGACACCCAATCTCCAAAAACTCATCGGCAATCTCTAAATACATCTTACAGATGAACTCATTCCAATAATCCTGCACATCGCTTTGCGATAGCAAGTCAGAAAAAGTAAAACGTTTGATTTCTCCGTCATTCGGCATCGTAATTTCTAAGGTGGCATTGATATTTCCGTTTTCTGGAACGCTGTCCTGCGAGAGCAAATCTATGATCAGTAAAATCTTCGCGCACTCAAGCGTAATATGTTCATTTCCATGCCGCCCGTTTTCGTTGCATGTACCATCATTGTTGTAATTTGTTATATAGGTTTCTGCAGCAGTTTTAAGAGCGCCTGAATAATCACCATGAAGCGCCTGCAATACACCTATATGCACCAAAGAAGATCCTTTGGTCTGCCAATCAAGGGATAGAAGTTCGGCTTCTCTAAGTGAACCTTCAATGTCGCCCGCATTTGCAGTAGCGATAACGATTTCTCGTAGACTGTGGAAAGCCAGCATCTCATACTTGCCATGTCTAAAAAGCTCATCTGAAGATAGCGTTGCCACAAGATGACGAAAGAACGCTTCCGCCTCATCGTTCTTACCACACATAACAAGCGCTTTGGCGCAGTTAGAGAGATAAAATGTGTAGTCGCATTCATGCATATTTGAACGCTGATAAGGGTATTTCTCAAAGGATATTGCTGAAATAACTTCCTTCGAAAGCGCAATTGCACGAGCGCAATCTCTGGACTTTGCCATTATTACTGCTATTTGAGAGCGGCAAGATAGTTTATCAGGTTCAGTCATGGTTTCTGTCATTTTCAACGCTTCATCATAGTGACCTAAATTTGCGAAGAGTATAGGTAACTCAGTCGGGATATTACTGTCCCGTAAGGTAAGCATTGTCCGCGACTCTGAAAGCAATCCTATTCTTTCAAAATCAATCGTATCTGCTTTTGAGAGCGCACCGATAGTCTCGTTAATGACTTGAAAATACATGGCGCACGACAAACATACTCTTGAAACAAGGCTAACAAAATCATAGTCAATTAAAATATCTGCCAGACGCTCCCACTTCCGATTATTCGCCAAAAACATCAAATAATCGGTTAAGAGATATTCCGGCGTGTTCGCTGGCCAGTGTTGCCGTGCATAACTATCGCACCACAAGTTCAGGCGCTTCGAATATTGTTTTTCTTTTCCTGCAACAAACCCGCTTACTGCTTGCCGTCTAATTTCATCATGCCCAAAAATGTATCGTTTACATGAATCATCAAATTGTGGGATATCTTTTGTGGTGACAGGTAAAAAAGTGCGCCCTGTATGTATATCAGTAAAAAGCAACGTAACATCAAAGGCAAGAAGACCAGTCAGTTGTTCTAAATCAGATGCCGACAGACCGCCACCAGAAACAGCTAAAAAGGCAATGATATCAACATAGGATTCACCTTTTCCACGAATCTCCTTTAACGCACTGATAGCACGCATTTTTTGCTCTTTAGCAAATGGAGACTCCTCAAGTTTATGAATAGGACATTGACGTACAGGGTGGTTACTATCTAAACCTGCGATGTCCTGTATGTCTGGGTAAGGACGGCATGAGAGGATACTCACCAAGTTTGAAATAATATTTTTAGGCAACCGCTCGGTAGTGCCGCGCCAATTGTGTAAACCCATCAACCATAAAGAAGCGCCCAGCCAGGAAAGCACCCGCCGCAGCGGAAGTTGGTTCTCGGAGCCAGAGGCCCGTTCCCCCCTGCACCACAGCCAGAA
>BNUH01000107.1 GCA_025997215.1 Clostridia bacterium | reverse complement strand
AAAAAGCAAGGACAGCCGAAGATCTTGTTTGCGCAATTGGAAAGGCGTTGGAAACCCTCACTAATGATGACTGCTTAGGGTGGGTCAAACACTGCGGCTATGGTCTATAATAAATCAAATTGCTATAGCAACACAATACCATGCGTTGAATGTGCACAGTAGTCCAGAACCAATGGTATCGACGACTGCGATCTGGAGAATGTCTTGGTTACGTCTTGTGAACACAACAACAAACAGCAAAACTGTCCGCAACACAATCCTGCAAAGGTTTGTGAGGCTATCCACAAAGAACTTTTTGTTTGCGGTGATGTACCCGACAAAAGGAGAGCAGATGAACCGCATTATGAGGTTGAATAACAGTAAGAGGAAGATCGACTTCATATGTGCGATTTGCACTCTTGTATAGTTCTGTGCGTAGAATATATCAAACCTGTTATACAAAAACAACCCGACAACGATGATAAGAAAGGTTACGGCTGTATAGAAGGTTTGAAAGACAAAAAGATATGAGCGCTCCTTGTTTGTTTCACGCAGGGTTCTACTTTTGGAAATGAAATGCACCATGGCGCTGCCCACGCCCATATCCGCGACAGAGAAGTACCCAACAATGGTTGCGGCTACCTGGTAGATTGCGTATTGCTGGTTGCCAAAGTAAGAAAGAATATGGGGGGTTAGGAAGACAGAAAACAGGATGTCTAAGGGAATGGTGATATAAGTTATAATTATAGCAGCATTTAGCTGACTAGTTTCATTTTTCATCTTCTGCGATCCTAGCAATGTATTCGGTTATTCTTTTACAATTATTACCATCGTGATAATAATTGACTAAATCATTAGTACGTCTGCGTTCATCAATATATTTATCTTCATTTCGTCCAATAGAATACAAGAAACGCAGTAAATCCTTGTAGTCATATAAATATTCACCTGAAAGCAAATTCTTAACATCCTGGTAGTTGAATCCACGGTTTTGATTATACTCATCAAAATCATCCAAAGTAAATGCAATTGGTTTGTCGAGTACCATATAATCAAATGCTACTGATGAATAATCGGAAACCAATGCTCTACTTTGAGCGAGCAAATAGTACAACTCAACTCCGCTTTTCAATAGAAAATCTTCATCTATCACAAAGATATGATCATTTTCCCTTTTCAGAAACGGAACATCGTCTTGCAGTGGATGAAGCTTCACAATCAATGATAATCCAAGTTTGCTTAATACGTGATTTACATTATGAATGTTCTCTGCTGTCAGGATTGGAAAGTTTGTGCGAGAATCATTTTTCCTTAGAAAAGAACTGTTTCTGTATGTGGGCAGCCATATGATAAAGTCGTTCCAAGGTAATGTAGTATTTGAGGTCATAAACATACAGTCTTGTCGAGGATTACCACTGACAAAGAATTTTCTATCATTTGTTCCGAACGCACGTTGATAAGCGCTCTTCCAAAATTCACTGCAAACCATCACATCAGTATAATATGCGTCTCTTTGCTGATGCTTAGGCATCTCAATGCTATCATTACCTATCGTTTTAAGTGGAGAACCATGCCAAAGCTGGATAACGTGTTGCTTATTTGGCAGCACGCGAAACCTCATATCGAAGCTCAGTATTACAATATGGCATGTTATTAAGTAATACAGTAAACTTAAATTTCCGCTTACCTGCGTGACATTATCAGAAAGCGGTATGTGACACCTTATTTCGTTATATATCGCAACTCTATTTGACGTATGTTTAATCATATACTCATATAAGTATCTGGAATTATCTCGATACTGATAATTGTAAAACAAGATGCAATTTTGTCTTGGTAAAATGCATGAGACAATATGAAGAATGTATGAAATCAAGAGCCTTAAGAAGCTCTTAGTGACACGAATAATACGTCTATATGAATCACCAAGATACTCCATTGCATACTTTATAATTGCTATTTTCACCCTCTCCTGTCAACGCGTATAGCAAGAAGAAGAAGTATACGATCTTAATCCGATGCCTAAGCGCCGAACCCGCACTCTCCACACCCCATGCGAACGTTAACGCCGAACATGCGCAAAGGATGATCAGTGCAACCATCATATCTCTGTTCGCGAACTGTCGCCGCAGTGATCGCGCACCCACCCAAACCGCGTAAATATACAGCGCGCTGCTAAAAAAGAACGCAAAAACGTCCGTGAACCCGCGCCAGTCCCACGGTGCCGGTGCGAGCAGGTAGGATACCAACCGGATCGGCGTGTTCACGATTATGTTTGTGAAACCGGAAAGCCCTGCCACACCCGCCGAGTAATGGCTGCTATCCGAGCTCTCAATAACACTGAAGGATCTGTGCTCGTTGAAGTAATTGTCCAGCTGGGAGAGATCTGTTACATAAATTCGGCCAAACAGCTTATCCTGCATGGTGCTATATGCGTAGATGAACACCGCGACCACTGCAGCTGCCTTCACAAGCGCTGAGAACGAAATATGGAATATGCGTTCTTCCGCCTCACCGCGTTTGGTTAGCACAAACAGCAGCGCGTATCCGCCGCCCGCCGACAACGAGCCAGAATGGTATTGACCAGCGAGCACGGTAAGCAAGATTGACAATATAAAAAAGTGTGCCCCACCCCGTTTCCACCATCTGACGAAACATACCAATGAGGCTGTGAGTAGCGTAGAAATCAAGCATTCACGCAGCAGGATTACTGAGACGATCATGTAGTTCGGCAACAACGCTGCCGCTATCAGAGCGCGGTCGCGCACCTTTTCTGAAACATCGAAGTCTTTGAGCATGTACCGGAAGAGGTAAATGGAGATATAGCACAACAGTAAGTTCACGTACTCTGCCGTAAGCCGCTGCACGCCGATTATCCTGTAAAGAGTGCCTAGAAATACTGAGTAGGCATTGACATCACCGCCCTGCTGCATATAGAGCACGGCGGTTCGCTGGAACGATTCTGTGTCCAAATGGCTATTGGGCAGAATGAAGATGCGGGTTGCATAGATGTCCCAGAGGATCATGAAGATCCGCAGTGCGAATCCGATGGTCAACGCGTTTTGCACACCAGGCTGCTCGTTACTATTCTCATGTAAGAGTGCGTAAGTCCCAATGAATAGGTTGATCATTAGCATGACAATTTGCGCTGAATCAGACTCTACAATAACCATCAGGCCGATATTCCGCAGGATAAAGCATACAACACATTCAAATAAAAATAGGATTAGGAGAAGTATCATTCGGTTGCCCGCTCCGCATATTTGCTCAAATAGTATGCCTGTAGCCATGAAGCATTCTGCGCAGCGTCATACCCGACTGCCTTAATGGTCTCCGCCATATCCCGTCGCGTCAAATTGGCAGCGGCCAGAGCGGTTTCAGCCCATGCCTTTGGGCTTCCCTGTAATGGGATGAATTGTGCCAAATCCGTAATACCAGTTTCGCGGGCAACTGTATCAGAGATGAGGCACGGCAATCCTGCAGCTTGTGCCTCGATGCACGCGACAGGCAGGCCTTCCAGAAGCGAAGGGAACACGAATACATCCATAGCTTGGAGCAATTTGGACACATCAGCACGCATACCGAGAAAGGCGTATCGGTCGTGTGGGAGCGTTTCCCGTGCATACCGCTGCGCTTCGTTAAGCATCTCCGTGTTCGCGCCATAGCCGCTTCCGATGAGGATCAACCGTGCCTTGGCGTTTTGCTTCAAAATTTCGGCAAATATTCGAATCAAGAATACCTGGTTTTTATTTCCGTCGAATCGTCCGACATGGCCGAAAACCAATTCATCCTGAGAGATTCCCAGTTCAATCCTTTTCGTTTCTCGAACCGATGGGCTGAAACGGAATTTCTCAGCGTCCACTCCGTTGTTCAACACGATGGCCTTGTTCGCTCTCTGTCGAAAGTATGCGCGTGCGGCATCCTGGCCACAAGCAATATAGTCCGTGGCGTACTGTAGCGAAATAGTCCGAAATAAGTTCGAAATAATGCGCCGGACAGTAACGCGTACCCCTCCGGACAATATCGGCACAAACGCGAAATGGCTATGGAAGATAACAATCGCTTTTCGGGCTAAGCGCGCGGCGAATACTCCCTGCGCACCCATATGGCAGTGAATAATCCGATATTCAGGATGCCCCTTGAAGAAGCGCCGCAGATCTGAAAGGTATCCAGAAAGCCCACATGCGGAAAACGGTCGGACATGATACACGCATCCACCAAGCTGCTCAATTTCATCTTCGTATACGCCTTTCCAGGGCTTGTAGACGAGGAAATCAAACTGAACCTGTTCGCGGTCAATACGGCGGTAGATGTTCATAAGCATCGTTTCCGCGCCGCCGCAGTCAAGGCAAGTAAATAATTGAAGAACTCTAATCAATGTATAGCAAAATCCTTTTCATACTTCTGGAATAACGAGAAAGGCGTGAAATGGCTATGCACTTGATAGAACTTAACTGAATAATAGACAATATCATGAATGAAGGAGTATCCGAAGACCTTAATAGAACTGGAAAAGCAGTTCGCAATCGACGGACACCCAAATCGCTTCTTCGTTATGCGCAGGAACTATGGCACCCAAACTATGCATCATGAAGCCTTTCCAGCACATGATCCACCAATCGCTCGGTGTTCTTGTTATCGACATACTGGTTGTAGAAGTCCACAAGGGATAGTCGTTTTTGCGCACTTATATCACGTCCGTTTGAGATGTCATCAATGAAGCGAAGAAGATCGTCCGGCGTATATAAAAGAACACCTGGCATCAAGGAAATAGGATCATCGAAGGAAAACCCACGCATATCACGATAGCTGTCATAGTCGTCTAACGTGAAGCCTATCGGGCGATCAAGGATAAGGTAGTCTGCGAATACAGAGGAAGCATCTGTGAGAAGCGCGTCAGAAAAAGCTAAAAGGTTGTATAGGCTCATACCAGTCTGAGTAAGGTCGCTATCATGAATGATTATGATATTTGGCGTTTTCTTCCGAAAAAGTGGTAGTTCATCCTGTAGCGGGTGTGGCTTAATCACCAGCAGTACATTGCGAACGTGGCAGTACTCGCTTACAGTGTAGATGTTTTCCTCCGTCAGCATTGGGAATTCAACGCCAGATTCTGCAACGCCACGAAACACTCGATATGTTGGCAACCATACGATTATCATACGGCCATCAGCCGATTCTCCCAAAGCCTTCGTCAGGTCGCCGGAACGGTGCCATAGATCATCATTGCGTGGACTACCATTAATGAAGATCTTACTGTCACCGCAGCCAAAGCTCCGCTTCATGAGAGGACTCATGGATTCTGAGGCTACACAGAGGACGGAGAAGAGTGACGACAGGTCACGCCACTGTTTCTGACTATGCATGTATCCTATTCTCTTGAATGGCGAACCGTGCCACATGTTCACTATTATTTGACCAGCCGCAGGTGTGCTCGTAAAGATTGGTGCAACTGAATAGAAAATAAATCTAGCGGTGATTTGGCAAAGAAAAATCCGAATGAGATTAGTTGACCAGATAACATTCTGTCCCCTCATGCCATGTATTCCGTAACACACAATTTTATAATGCTTATTGTAGTCATTCTTAATCAAATAGCTGAGCAGTGCTGTTGAGTTTGCAGGATGTCGCATGAAATCGTAGATAAGAACGCAATCACGTTTCGGGACAACACGCGCAGCCAGCGTGGTTATATTATGTGCGGCGTTCAGCAAAACAACTTTTCCCCACTCGACGAATTGTTTACGATAGTGATGCTTTCTAGATACGCTGGATACCGCTTGTCCTCGGGGGGGGGGGGGGTCAAATAATCGCTGTACGTTTGTAAGAGAATGCGTTCATAACCAACTGGCGCAGCAACGATCATGTCTTCGAACGGTAAATCGACAGCTTCACGAAAGAGCTCAGTTAAAAATAGGTCATGTGTAAAGCCATTAGTGCTATTAATCACACTGCAATGCTCTGTTGGCTTGTCCGCGCGACCGCTCAACCCCAAAATCACCTCATCTGGAAAAATTGGCCGGCGTGGCAACAGCGCGCTTAGGGTTGCTAGTAGAAGATGCTTCAGATGAAACCGATCATGCGAAACGTCGATCCAACCATTACGGTACAGCTTAACCCGCCATACAAGTCTGAGAATCGCATCGCGCAGCTTGATAAACGACAGCTTTTCATAATTCAAATACTCAAGGGCAAGAATATCGATATATATACGCTTCTCCTTTACATTACGCGCTTCATACGAGTCCATGCTGAACGTCTTACTGACCATGCGTGAGAGTGAGGTATGATAAATCTCGTTCAGCCGCTCACAGACCAGCTCACAATTCTCATAAGCGGCACCCAAGGCTAGCATCTTTTCATACTGATCACGAAACATGAGCACATCAATGTCCATGTCCCAAGGGATAAAACCCTTGTGACGAACAGCGCCTAGGAGCGTACCGAATCCTACAAAGTATGTGATTCCGTTATCACGGCATACTCTGTCGAATTCTTTCAGAATACCTAATTGAATAAGCTGTAACCCACGAATATCTTCTTTCTTCATTGAAATTTCCTTATTTGGTTGATTATACTAACAATAAGTAGACAAATGCCTTTATGCTTTCGCTTTGCGGCTTGGTAGAATGTTTTCCAATGCAATGGCATAAAGCTAGTATCCAAGCTGTATAAAGCGAAACAATATGGTGTCGAATTCAGGATGCCTAGTATTTCATGTGCCTTTTCTGAAATGGACATACTTGAGGATTCGGTGTTCATCGATAGTGTCAACACACTTAATGCTTCACGGTTTTGTAGCGCACTTAAGAAATTGCAACCCAACTGATACTGGTCAATTAGTTTCGCCAGTTCAACAAACATGTTTGCCCATTTTTTATCTAGATCTCTTTTATACACCGTAGTAAGTGAACGCTGATTCGTTTTACGATAATGATAGAGCGGTCTATCTATATAAGAAAACGAATTGCACCGTTGATAAACCATGGCTTGAAATAATAAATCTTCTGTACCGATCAACTTAGTATCCATAAACATTATGTTGTTTATTATTTCTCGCCTGAACAATTGCATGCAGTTTGTAACTAATAGATCTAGTTGATGCGGCGCGCGAGTTTCTTCACCTAACGGACCGAAAAAGCGACGGTATATTGTTTGACGGAACTGCTCGCGCATCATTGAAAATGAACATGGAAAGACATGCTCCACAATAGAACGAGTGTTATACTCTTTTACATAGGAACACATCACCGAGTCAGCATTGAAACGCAGAGCTTCTTCATACATCGCAGCTATCATATCAGAATCAATCCAATCGTCGCTATCGATATATGTCACCCAATCGCCAGTTAGTAAAGCATTGCCTGTATTCCGCGAATCTGATAGCCCTTTATTCAGTTTGCTTATGACGTAAACCCGTTCATCGACTACAGCTCGAGAAAGTGCAGCTTCGCTGGCTTGATCTGGTGTTCCATCATCCACACAAATGATATTCAAATTTTGGTGAGTTTGCATAGATACAGAATCTAGGCAATCGAACAAATAAGCGGCGGTCAAATATATAGGGATGACAACACTGATGGTATCCTTGTTGCTATTAACCACTATAATACAGCCTCAACGTAGATACGCCGCATTTCCGCACTTACCGTCTCCGTGCAGTATCCCGCTACCACCGTTTTATTTCTTTCACACATCGCTTTGCGCAGCAATTCATTGTCTGCGATTCGATTCACCGCGTCGGCAAAACCATGTACATCGTCTGCATCGAGCAAATACCCGCCCTGTTCTCCTTCAATTAAGTCCACATGGCCACGAATTGCTGAGCACTCTACCGGAAGTCCCGCAGCCATCGCTTCCAGCATAGATACAGGTAACCCTTCATGGTGAGACGCGGACAGAAAAACATCGGCTGCATAATGAAGGGAAGCAATGTCTTTCCGATAACCCGCTAGAGTTACACGATCTGTTATGCCCATTGTTTGTGCCTGGACAAGCAATGATTGCCGCCGTTCCCCAATGCCACATATCAGAAGATGTGCATTTGGATTATGCGTCAAAACCAACGCTTCAATCATTGCTCGATGGTTCTTGTTGTCATTCAATTCGCCCACAGCAACCAGCATGAACGCTTCTTGCGGTATGCCAAGAGAGGCACGTATGGCAGCGCGATCTGCTTTTACGTTCTGAAAACGGGAGAGATCCACGCCAGCGCCATGTGTGAATCGTGCTCTTCCAGGCACCCATCCTTCAAGTATGGATAGCTCCTCCCAATTAATGGCAATGGCAGCATCGATACCGCCGCAGACCCACCGATCAAGCGCACGATATATAACCTGGCTTTTCAACGAACTGCCTTCCCAGAAAGAAAAGCCGTGTGGCGTATAGATACGAACCGCCTTTCCCGCAGCACTGCCAGCGAGCTTCAGAATCAAACAGCCTGTTTCCGTATGCGCGTGTATTATTTGGAATTCTTCGTGGGCTAGCCAATGTCTAAACATGGACACCGCATTGAGATTCCGTAACAGTGAAGAACGCGCAAAGGGGAAATTGTGAACGACGACGTCGACTTTTTTACATGTTTTTGCGAATCTTTCGTTAGCCCCATTATGGCCTTCGTCACTGAAGTTGGCGGCGAGGTGGACTTCATAACCCAAATCGCTTAATGCATTGATGCACGGCCAGTTGAAGGATCTATGGGTACATGCAACTGCGGATAGTAGAAGCGCTTTCTTCAAGCAACTAGACTCGCATTCTTTTCACAAATCATATGGTTCACCTATTCAGCAAAGCCGAATATCTGA
>BNUH01000106.1 GCA_025997215.1 Clostridia bacterium | reverse complement strand
GTTCTGGCTGTGGTGCAGGGGGGAACGGGCCTCTGGCTCCGAGAACCTACTTCCGCTGCGGCGGGTGCTTTCCTGGCTGGGCGCTTCTTTATGGTTGATGGGTTTACACAATTGGTGCGGCACTACCATCGTAAAAGCTGTGCGATTACAACCCTGCGATTTGCACATGCAGTCTCTGCATTTATTGTCGAATACTTCAACAATCTGCGGGAGGCATGACGGGTCGTGACTCATGCCTCTTCCAGAAATGGTACGATCGTTTCGTATATCCTATAACCATTATATTCCACCCACCCTCGTTCCTCTGGTTGAGTTTTGTTATCACAGAAAACCAAGAGGTATCCTTCGCGCTTACCTTGCGCATCTAGGTATCCCGCAAGTTGCTCATATGCATCCTGCTCCATTTGCTTACCACGCCATATCTTCAGCTCGATAATATAGTTTTCCCTCAAGTAATGAATCTTTATATCCATGCGCATATTATTGCGTGTCTGCGATTCCACATCATATGAGCCAGTCGAGTTTACAATTGACGATATAAACATTATGAATAATAGGCGTGCGTCAGTCTCCACAAAGCTAGAGTTCTCTTTACGCCGTTCCCGCTTCATTGCTGCAGCAAACTGCTGGAAAGCGTACACCATGTCAATACGTCCATTCTTAATGAATGCGGAGGGCGGATCGAACATCCCTGGATTGATGAGTCGTTCAGTTTCTGCCCTTGAAACGAAGTAGCTGTACAGTTTCTTCTCAAAAATCAAGTTGGATATAACAACAGATTTATCCCTCTCGGCGAGTATGCCAAAGGTAACGCCAAGACGGATCGTCTCGTTTTCGATCTCATAGTTTGGATGCGTCCCTCCGACTAGGATGGCTTCCACTAGCTTTCCTAGTCTTAGATGCTCGCTAAGCTTCTTGGTCATATCATCGAATAGAGTGTTTGTATCATGTAGAATTCGCTTAACGGCAGACTGGATACCATCAAGCGACCAGTTGCGATCAAGCTGCTCATCGATCGTCTTGCAGATCAAACTGACCAGGAATGGATAGCCGCTTGTCCGGCGGCGGATCTCATTTGCGATGGACTGGATGTCCATGCCAGTATGATGATCCGTCTCATACTCAGCTAGCATTCTTGCAATCTCACCATCTGAGAAGCTCATGTCCAGATTAAACGGTGCAGCGATGTTCCATGGGCTGTTATAACTATGCTCTTCTTCGGGTCGAATCTTTAACTTCAGGTTCTTTATGTCGTAAACACCAGCGAGTATGACGCTTTGGAACGTTGCATCATACTCATTGTTTCCATATGAGGTACGTGTCAAGTGTTTATCTCGAAGCATACCAAGAAAACTTAGAAACAGCTTATTATCTGATGATTTATCTACTTCGTCGATCATCAAAATAATTGGTTTATTGCACGCACAAACAAGCTTGGTGATTCGATCACGCAGAATGCGCAGGTTGAATGTTTCCAAATCAGCTTTCCAGTTTTTTATTACAACATCACCAACAGCTGCTCTTGCTAATTGGGAAGCACAAGCAAAGATGAATGCCCTAATGAATTCCGTAGTATTTCTCAGAATCGAATCATCCAATCCTTCGAAGCTGATTCTTACTACTATATACTTAGTCGACAAATACTTCTCTAGCGCCTGTAGCGTCGTCGTCTTTCCATACTGACGCGCACGGTTGATGGTGAAGTACTCGCCCAACTCAATCAAAGTACGATCAATCTCCAGCACCCGCTGGCTGAGATCAACCATGTAGTGTTTCTCAGGCATGCACAGCCCGTTGATGTTAAACCTTTTCATACTGGTACACCCTCCTAATCAGGTTCAGTATACCATGGTTCGCTGGGAAAGGGAAGTGCTGTGATTGAGATGTTTAGATAAGTGTTAGCAGTGTCTAACCATGGTGTATAAATAGACAACAAATACAACAGCCTTCCCTAATTCGGCAGGCATTCACAACCTATAGCACCCCAAAAACTCAATAACAGCAATGAAAATCAGACGAATTTTCTTGTCAAATTGTTGAACATTTTAGTTGCGGATTGGGCGAGACTGTGGTATAATAGTCCCAGATCTACTCAGGAGGCGAGCATATGCGGCTTCACAAGGGACTGTCTAACGGGCGGTTGTATCTGTCCATCGTCGAAGGTTACCGCGATCCCATCACTAAGAAGGTCAAAACACGTACCTTGCGTTCGCTGGGTTACGCTGACTCGTTGGCGAAGATACACTCCGACCCAGTCGCGTTCGGGATGCGTACACTCGCGGAAATGAAACTTGCAGCCGCCTGCGAGCACACAGCGGACAAGGTTTCAATACACTCAAACGAAAGGCTGTCTGACAGCGTTTCGTATAATAAACTGCTGGGATACGCTCCGCTGTCCATGCTATATCGTGGTTTGGGGTTGGATCAGTTTTTTACCAACCAAGCGCGAAAACTGGATGTCAAATATGACCTAAACAGCATTGTGAGACTGTTGATATATTCACGGATATTGTCTCCAGGGTCAAAGAAAAAGACTTATGAAGGGAAAGATATGTACTTTGACAAGAGTGATTTTACTCTTGATGATATATATCACTCACTGAGGTTTATATCAACACTGAAAAACTCTCTTGTAAAGTATGTGGATAATAGGATCGAAAAAGAGAAACCGCGCGACTTATCGCGAGTGTATTATGATGTGACAAACTATTACTTTGAGATAGATGAGCAGGATAATCTGCGTAAGAAAGGTGTATCCAAGGAACATAGACCAGACCCGATTATCCAAATGGGACTGCTAATGGATGGAGATGGCTTACCCATAACGTATTCGCTGTTTCCTGGAAATACCAATGATTGTGAAACGATGATACCTGTGATGAGACGTCTGCATGCGGACTATGGATTAGGAAGGATGGTCGTGGTGGCTGATAAAGGGTTGAACACCTCGGATAACGTGGTTTTAAATCTGTTAAATCAAGATGGGTATACTAGATTATGGCTATGCACAAGAAAGCAGTCATGGACGAGTAGTGAGTTGGAGAAAAAACCTTCCCTCTATTTTCCTGGAAATTCCTTTCCCCGCTTAGTTTTTTTCTTCCTTTGAGGCCTTCTTACTGCCAAACTCCCGTGACGTTGCTTCGTGTAGAATCGCGGCGAGCGAGGGGGGCAAATCCCTCCGTTTTCCAACTTTCGACAAAGCAAAATCCAAAACAACAAAACAATATCGGTGATTGTATATTGCAGGTGGTTGTTGTAAAATAGTTGAAAGCAATTCGAATAACTATGTGTAAGCTAACAAAAAGGGATGGAGGAAAATCTATGAAAAAGCGTTGCTTTACACTGATGCTAGCGCTGCTGTTGCTCACATTGTCTTTGAGCGCGTACGCGCAGGAAGCAAATGTCTATTACGGCACGGAGCAGCATGTATCCGTCGTTGCCGGAACAGATACCACCTACACCCAGGGCGACCCGATAAGCCTGTTCCTGGATGAGAAGTTCAATTGGGACGTCACCATCGTTCCGGGCGAGCCGGAAACCCTCCAGCTTAAGGCTGTGACGGATACTTTGCCGGATTTTTTCCACGTCGATTTGACCAACAGCTTTTACAAGCAGCTCAAGAGCGAAGGCTTCCTGCGGGAGCTGCCCGATGAACTGCTGCAGCAGTACCCGAATCTTTGGGCAATGGTACAAAAAGGTGTGCTGAACCGCGAGACGGCGCAAGCCGAAGGCAAGAATTACAGCATTCCGCAGCTGAGCAACCCCGATGTCGCGAAACGGGCAAACACTTGGGCTGTTTGGTACCGCACCGATTGGGCCGAAAAACTTGGGCTTTCCACACCGACAACCGCAGATGAATATCATGATTTCCTATACGCGATGGCAAAGAACGATCCCGATGGCAACGGGCAAGATGATACGTATGGGACGACCGGCTGGCTCTGGCAGATCTACTTTGCACCCTTTGTGGATATGTATAACTGGGCGTATGTCGATGGTCAGTGGATCCCCGGCTATCTGACCGACGGCATGACAGACGGCATCCTATTCTGGAATCGGCTATACAAGGAAGGCGCGCTGGATCCGGAATTCTCCGCTGCAAACGCGCGCGATATGTTTGCTAAAGGCAAGCTGGGTGTTCTGTACGAACAGGCGAACACTTATTGGATGCTGACCACCTTCCATACAAATTTCAAGGCGGTCTATCCGGATCTCGATCCCTATAAAGCGATCCAGCAGCTCCCGCCGATTGCCGGCGTCGAAGGCGAGGACGCCCGCTGGTTCAGCGGTATTGAAGGCGGCGTCACCGTGTTCTCCGATAAAATTCCCGATGAAAAGCTCTATCGTATCCTGTCGTACTTTGACTGGGTGCTCTCGCCGGAAGGCCGCGACTTCAACTACTATGGTTTTGAGGGTGAAGATTGGGAGATCAACGCGGAGGGTCTGGGTGTTAACTTGCTGCCCATCGATCCCTCGACAGGGAATCAGCAGCTGATGTGGAACAAGTACAGCAACAGCTTTGGCAGCGATGTGCGTTGGGATTCCGAGCCCGCGACCAAGCCGCTCGTGCCGCGCTATGACGAACGCCTGACCGCTATTGAGAATGTCACGCATCAGGATCTGTACGGCGGTCATCTCTATCCGGCGAACGCCGCGCTGCTGTCCATCTCAACGCCCGCTAAGGATGCCTTCGCGGTAAGCCTCGGAGACATTGAAACGCGGATTCAAGCGATCATAACAAGCGATACGCCCGCCGAGGATTGGGCCGCGTATGTGCAGACGTTGAAGGACGTATACGGGCTAGACCAGGTCATTGCGGAAGTCAACGCGAAGGCGGTTGAGCTGGGCATTACGCCGTAATTACTTTTTCAATTCGCCAAGCGGCGTCCGTCGCGGCCAACGCGCGGCGGACGCCGTTTTGATTCCTACCTCCGATATGGGCCGTAGAAAGAGAGACGGATGTATGGCACAGATCGCGCAGACTCCGAGCCGAGACCACCTTAATCGGCAGAACCGCCAAAACCGTTCGGATAAACGGCATAGGCTCGGACGCCGCATTTGGGCGAATCGCTCCACATATCTGTTGCTGGCTCTTCCGTTTGCGGCCACTGCAGTATTCCGGTATTGGCCGATTTACGGCGTCCTGCTAGCCTTTAAGAACTTTAAGGCACGCCAGGGCATATGGGGAAGCGCTTGGACGGATCATCACGGATTTGGGCATTTTAGGCGCTTATTTACCGATCCGCAGTTCATGAACGCGCTGGGGAATACATTGATCATCAGCCTTACCCGCATCGTCATCATGCTAGTCGCGGTGGTCGGCATCGCGCTGCTGATCAATGAACTGCGAAGCCGGCGCTTCCGCAACGGCATCCAAACCGTATTGTATCTGCCCCACTTCCTGTCTTGGGTCATCATCGGCTCCCTTGTATATACCTTAATTTCCATAAACGACAGTCCATACGCCAAACTGATGACGGGCTTTTTCCATACCGCGCCTATACCCATATTGACCAACCCCAGGGCTTTTAGGCCCATGGTGTACATCACCTCCATCTGGAAGGAAGCGGGGTTTGGCACCATCATCTACCTAGCGGCTATCGCCGCTATCAATCCGGAAATCTACGAATCGGCTGCAATGGATGGCGCAAACCGTCTCCAACGCGCGCTGCATATTACGCTGCCCGGCATCCGCAGCACGATTTTTTTACTGACATTGCTTGGTCTAGGCGGCGTACTCAGCGCGGGATTCGATCAGATCCAAAACTTGATCATGCCTCAAACCTACAGCCAAGGTGAGATCATCGATACCCTGATCTACCGTATGGCGTTTCAAGGGCTGGGTCAATTTTCCTATACGGCTGCTATGGATCTGTTCAAGCAAGGCGTCGGCCTTTTGCTGATTTTGATCATTAATTACTTCTCAACCAAGTATGGCGAGGAGTCGATACTATAACTCATTCCGGCTATTCCGATCGTTAAGGAGGAACCGCCATGTGGAAACGAAGCAGGGGCGATAAGATCTTCGATGCGTGCAACGTGCTCTTCTTCATCCTGTTTGGCGTGTGTACGCTCTACCCGTTCTGGAGCCTGCTGATGACATCGTTTATGGATGCCACAGGTTATTACAACACTACGCTGAACCTATGGCCCGGCAGCGGCTTTAAGCTGGATGCTTACCGCTATATCTTCAGCACCAAGTGGATCCCAACGGGTTATCTGAATACCGTTGTATATACCATCGGCGGCACGGCTTGGACGATGCTGCTGGTCTGCTTGGCCTCGTTTGCCATGACCAAGCCGAATCTGCCCGGGAAACGCTTCTTCAGTCTGTATTTTCTGCTGACAATGTATTTTTCCGGCGGCATCGTACCGTTTTACATCATCGTCACACAATACCTTAAGCTGTACAACACCCGCCTCGCCATGATGATCACATCGGGGTTGAGCGTATGGAGTTACCTGGTACTGCGCAATTTCATTAACGCTATACCGGCGTCGCTGACGGAATCGGCACGCATAGACGGCGCATCCGAGGGACTAATCCTGCGCAAAGTCATACTGCCGCTCTGCCTGCCATCCATGCTGACGCTGACCATGATGGCATTTGTAGCATATTGGAACGACTGGTTCAACGCGCTGATCTTCCTGCAAAACGAATACCTGTTTCCGCTGCAGATCATTGTCCGCAGGATGATCATCGATACCCGCATCACACCCAACGCTGTCAACGAGATGAAAAACGCGTACAAGATGCAGGAAGGCTGGGGTATCCAGATGTTTGAACCTGCCATCAAGGCAGCGGTAGTGATGGTTACTGTGATACCCATCATTATCATTTACCCGTTCATTCAAAAATACTTCGACCAAGGCGTTATGGTCGGTTCAATAAAGGAATAACGCCAGGTACAGCGAAAAATCGAGGTTAAATAGTATGAAAATCTGCGTCATTGGCTGCGGGAGCCATTCCAGTTTTGTGCATGGGCCATCCTACCGAAAGTATGCAGCCTTGCATCCGGATATCCACTTGGCGGCGTGCTGTGATTTGAACCTCGATGCCGCAAAAGCCTATGCACAAGCATTTGGCTTTGAGCGTACATACACAGATTTTTCCGAGATGATCGTACGCGAGCGCCCGGATATGGTCGGTGTCGTCGTACCGGTAGCCTTGACATGCGGTATCATACAGACGGTTCTGCGCGCGGGCATACCTTGCCTGGCTGAAAAGCCTCCCGCGTTGACAGGCGAGGATGCACAGCACCTGGCGAACGTGGTTAAGGAAACCGCAATGCCTTTTCGAGCGGCGTTTAACCGTCGGTATACGCCGCTGGTACGGGTCATCAAAACACAGCTGCAAAATGCGGAGGATCCGATTCAATACATCCATTACGGTATGCACCGGATGGGCCGCAACGACGCGGATTTCTCAACCACAGCCATTCATGGCGTGGACTTGGTCCGTTACCTAGCCGATGCGCCGTACGCGTCCGTTCGCCTTGCGTACGATCCCATCCATAATAGCGGGAAAGAATGCTTCAACATCTATCTGGATGGCTGCATGGAAAACGGCGTGCGCGTCCGTCTTGATTTCCTGCCGCTGACCGGTTTGGTATCCGAGTGCGTGGGCATCCAAACCAACCGCCGAAGCTACTCGCTGGAATTGCCGATCGGCCCACATGATGCGCTGGGCCGTTTAGTCACCTATGAAAACAAGGAGCTTGTTTCAAGCATCACCTCAAAAGATTGCCCCGACGGTGTTGAATTCTACGAAGCAAATGGATTTTACTATGAGATTGCCTCCTTCCTTGATCAACTGCGCACAGGCACCTCGGAAACCGACGGCATGCCGGCGTCTTATGTGCAGTCGGTAGCGTTGGCAGAGGCGATTCGTTTGCAAAAAAAGAAGTTCGGTTATAAATAACGCACAGTTGACGGAAGGAGAGATCCATGCCTTTACCGTTTGAAACCAACCCATATATTCTCAAGTGCGCGCATTATAATGGGCTTGTTAAACCTGTACCGATGGAAGGCCGACGGCGCATCGTGCAATGGTATGAGCTGGAACTGATCGTGGAGGGAGACCAGACGATCATCAAGGGCAGCCAATCCATCGAAGCGCGCAAAGGCCGGATTGTGTTTTTTACGCCCGGTGAGACGGTGCGTGCAACGGGGCCATATCATGCCTATATCGTTAATTTCGACCTCCTGTACGATTCCTCCCTGCTGGGGACATACCACAAGTGGGTGGCAGAGGATTACACGCAGCCTGTCGGTGCAGAATTCATAGCATCCCGCCCAAGTCTGCCCTACTATGCCGACGCGGAATTCGAAGGTTGGATTGACCTGAACCGTTATCCAGAATTCTTAAAACTGTTTGATAGGCTTTATAATACCAGTCTGATGACAGGCGATATTGCGGAATTCTCTATGAAGGCGCAACTGATGGGAATTTTAGCGCTCCTTCTGGATGAATACAACGAGTATAACCTACGAAAAAACACAGTGGGCGTCAGCCCGGATACCCAGAGAAAAGTCCGTCAGGCTCAAGCGCATATCGACAATCATCTGATCGATAAGCTGAGTTTAACAGATATCGCGAATACAGTCGACTTGAGCGTAAGCTGCCTATGCCGGAGTTTCAAAAAGCTAACAGGCGAAACACCAGTATCGTATATCACCAAAGCGCGCCTCCATCGGGCGAAGGTTCTGCTTGTGGAAACCGAGATGCCCATCAAAAACATCGTCTATGAATGCGGATTTACGAATTATGCCTATTTTTGCACCATGTTCAAAAAGTATGAAGGTGAAAGCCCGGCCGCATACAAG
>BNUH01000105.1 GCA_025997215.1 Clostridia bacterium | reverse complement strand
TTTATTCTCATTATGCAACGGGAACAAACCGGCAGGCGTAGAAGCGATAAACTCTCGCTCCCGTAGGAGCGATATTAGCGTTCCTTTCCATCAATTTCCGCTTGACCTTTAATAGCAGGTTTGAATCCGAATTTTTTCACACGCGACGCCGACGCGTTGTCCGGATTGGAAGTTTCTGGAAAATCGATACCCCCACCGTTCAGTGCGTTTTCTCATCCAGAGATTCACTCTGGATAATTCATGCCGAGTATGGTATGCTTAGGCTGTTGTTAGTAATAAAGCGCGTCAGGAGGTTTGTTGCTGTGGAGTTACAATATAAGTTCACAAGCGACATCCTGTTCAAGATGTTGTTCGTCAAGCATCCCGGTCTGCTTTTACGGCTCGTGGCAAAGCTGCTCAATATCCAAGAAAGCAGCATTAGCGAGTTTCGGATAACGAATCGGGAGATGCCGCCCGAGCTAATGGGCGATAAATTCTGCAGGCTCGACATCACAATGATCGTAAACGGTCAGCTTGTGAATCTGGAGATTCAAGTAAAGAAACAGGGCGATTACCCTGAACGATCGCTGTACAACTGGGCGCGCTTTTACTCAAACGCACTGAAGTCCGGTGATGCGTATATGATATTGCCGCGCGTGGTTGTGATCAACATTGTCGCGTTCCATCTGTTTGCAGGCGAAGCCGTGCACTCAGAGTTCGAGGTTCTCGAAGTCAACCGTCATACTCGACTGACTGACAGGCTTAGCATGCACTACTATGAGCTTCAGAAGTTACCGGAAGCTATAGATGCCGATGACGCTCAGCAGCTGTGGCTCCAATTGTTCAACGCACAGACCACGGAAGAACTGACAAAGCTGGAGGCATTGGAGGTGCCCGACATGAAAGAAGCTATCGGCGCATACCGCTATGTAACCGCGCTGCCAGAGTACCAAGAGTATGAGCGCTTGCGCGAAATAGCACGTCACAACGAGGCCTCGGCTCTCCTGCAGGCTAAACTAGAAGCCAGAGAGGAATCTGACGCCAAGTGGCAGACTGTCGTTGCTGACAAGGATGCGGAAATCGCTAAGCAACGTGCGCAATTGAGTGGGCACAAATAATCAGCCGCCTCGAATCGTAATCGCGCTGTGGCACGGCTTGCATAACGCGGCGAGGTTCATCGGATCATGGGTACCGCCATCACGCAGTGGGATCTTGTGGTGTATCTCGTGAGCAGGTGCCAATCGCCCTCTGCGCTCACACTCCTCGCACAACGGGTGTTCGGTTAGGAACCGTTTGCGCACCGCGCGCCATGTTCTGCCGTATAGCTTCCACGTATCGGGAGGGCGACTATACTGCTCGTACTGCCGGGCGTTCGTTACTGTATGGGTTTCGCAGAAGCGGTTGTGTGTCAGCGCGGGACAACCCTGATAATTGCATGGGTGTTTCGGTTTGTTAGGCACAGCGTTCACTCCTCGATATGCGTTCGTCACTGATGCACATCAAGCGTCGCTGGTATAACAAAGCAGCAATATCAATCATCTCAGGAAACCCTACATGTTCTCGAACAATTGCTGTTGCGCTCTCAATACAACGGATCAACACATGATCATCTTTGTCAGACATGCCAGTTCGCCATACTACAATCCATATTATGAAATAGAAGTAGTACGCAGAGGATTGCTGACCGGGTTTATTCCTGTCAACATGGCGTTTGGTGGTTATCAGGCGAAACACTATCTTGGCGCGATCACAACTCCAGAGTTCCTAAAGCCAGTTTCTTCAAACGCATCCTACACTGAATCGACACACGAAAGCAATGTCCGAGTGATCCGGGTGCAGGATACTGACCATCGTGGCGCCGCCCAGCTCACTATATCGGATACATTTCTCTCATTCAACGTGGAATGTAAATCGTATTTCCCCGGCGATTGCCTTATCGAAATACTGCTGCACCCACGGGAGCGCATGCTGGCGGTCCGCAAGACACATACGGATAATCCGAACGGAATCCGATGGGTTTCAGCCAGCATATCAGCGTCAGCGTTCCTTCCTATATTGTATGAACTCATGGGCTGGAACCTACCGTGGCGGCACCGGATACTGGCGATACCTTTCATGCGCGACGGAGATACGGTGCTTCTCTTTGATCTCAACGATCCAGAATACATCATGTACGAGGAAATACTACCCAAGGAGGATGACAGTATGGGTAACGATGAACAATGCAGACATCGGAAACCACCAAAACCGATTCGTAGACGCGTCGGCAATCCGATGCAATCGCAACGCTGGCGAAATGGCATAGGTGCCGATGCTTCATCGTGGATGCGATCCCGCATACCGGTGAATAGCCAGCAAGTCAAGATGCACATCAACGCACCCGCGCTGCCTGTAAACGGATACCCTGGCAATCCATCCCGCATGGATGAGACGCAACTGAAGGACTATCTTGAAACACAAGGAGGGCTGACAAACAATGTCTGACGTTATAATACCAGAGGAGGCGGCTGAATTCAAGCCGTCGGAAAACATGGATATATTCACAAATCCATCGGTTGGCGGCGACTCGGCGAATACATACCCTGAGGGCGGTCTGACGTCTCTCGATGAGATCAGCAGCTTCGATGTGGTACGCTCGGAGTTCTTGTCGCCGACGTTCAGACCGAAGATCACGCTGAACATAGATAAACTGGCGTTCAGTTCGTCGTGCGTTAGGTTGATACCGGAGAATAGTTATGTACAGATGTTATTTGACCGCAATAAGAAACGCGTCGTGCTGCTGCCATGCGGACAGTTTGATAAAGACGCGCTCAGATGGAGTAATAAAAAAGGAAGCAAGTTGCAGCCGAAATCCATTACAGCGAGACTGCTGTGTGCTAAACTATTCGACTTTATGCAGTGGGAATCTAATCACCGATATAAGGTTATGGCGGCATACCAAATGCTGGAGGGGCGGGAATTGATCGTTTTCAATTTATATGAATATGAAATGATCGTCCCGGAGGTTATAACCGACGCCCAAGGCAGGGTGAAAACTAAGCAGCGGAAGTACTATCCACCCGATTGGCGGGAATCCTTTGGCACGGCGTATGGCGACCATAGTCCGCCTTAATCGAGTACAGCGCAGGAGCCTTGCCGCCCAGGATGGATTCGGGCGTCTGCGGATACTTTGCCGTTTCAGCGTTCCACGAAGCACCGCCGCCACTGAACATTATGGCGAGATGTTTATTTGCGCCGCGCCTTGCGTAGCAGAACGTAGGTTCGCCATGCGCGCCGATCGATCCCGGCAGGGATACCCGCGCCAGTTTCCCCGGATGAAGCGTTCCGGCATAATCCTCAAAGAGTCCGGTTGCGGCGACTTTCTTTTTCATGTATGACTGAATATACTTTGGATCCATATAACCTCCATATAGTCCAACACATTACTGAACGGAAACAATTATGTTGATCGTGTTAACTTACGTATGCGCACTTAAACTCATGCAAACCGCTGCCTACTTGATGGCGTGATCCATCAGGGAGAATAACCGTCGCCGTTGTATTGCATGGTATTGCGGCTTTTAGCCAGAACATTCCGTTGTCGATACTCCATTCACTCGTGATAGTTCCATACATGCTTTGGTATGAGCCTTTTGCCGATGTCAGCCGCTGCGTCATGAGTGGCTGTATCACTATATCTTTGTATCCGATGCCTGCGTTCTTTATCCCCAATATATTGCGGTACATCCAATCGCCGACACAACCAAACGCGTAATGATTGTAGGAGAAACTGCCCGTCTTACCGTTTGGTTTAACAGCAGTCCAGGATTCCCATATGGATGTCGCACCCATGTTGACTTCATACAGCCATGATGGGCACTTCTCCTGGAATAGCAGGTCATACGCCTGGTCTGCGCGACCATTTCCGCTGAACACTTCCAATAGATATTGAATGGAGAGGAAACCGCAGTCAAGGCATCCTCCGTTTTCTTTTAGCAGCTCTGCCAGACGATCCAAACAGGATTCCTTCCATTTCTCGGGCGTTAAATCCATGCCCAGCGCCAACGTATACGCGCTCTGCCAGTCAGGGATCATTCGCCCATCATGTGTAAAGAATGTGTGAGCAAATGCCGCCTTGATGCGTTCCGCCTTATCGCGATAATACTCCGCATCCTCTCCCTTGCACAATATACTTGCAGCCTCGGCGAGAAAACGCGTCGACTGATACATATACGCTGTAGCAGCGACAGCATGCGTCTTACCCGTACCCAGCATCGCGAACATGCCCAGCTTCTTTGTAATGCTGGGGATCAGGTGATCGCCGTAGTGAAAGTCCGTGTCCCATATATATTTGTGCTGTTCGGTGTCCTCGGCGGATTTTGGTTTGTAATGTTTTGAGTTATTTCCAGCGGCTCTTTTCAGCTCGTAATCAACCCAGGCGCGCATACTGTCATATTGATCTGCAAGTACTTTCCTATTGCCATAAGTTTTATACAAGTAGTATGGCAGGATTACGCCCGCATCGCCCCAACCGCTTGATGTGTCGGATTTGAACTGCGTCCGCGCCAACTCACGATAATCGCTTGTGTATGGAGTGATGTGCGTGATAATGCCTTCATCGGTTTGCTCCAACGCTACATCAGTCAGCCAGCGGGAGAGGAACACGTTTACATCCATATTGAATGCCGCAGTCTGGTAAAACACCTGGATGTCGCCAGTCCAGCCAGCTCTTTCACGCTGCGGGCAGTCGGTGGGGATGCTGACCATGTTAGCTGTTTGACTGCGCAGTATGTTTGATTGGAGTTTATTGAGCCGTTCATCGGATGTGTGGAAGGAGCTATGACCCTCATCGACAGAAGATATGACCACGCCTTCAAAGCTGGCGGCTGTCTTATCAGCCAAACCACTTACACGTACATAACGGAATCCATGGAATGTGAAGCGCGGCTCAAAAACATCATCTTTACCACGGCATATATAGTAGTCCGTTTGATCTTTATTGCGCCCCATTATATTCTTGAGGAAATTTCCCTTATCAGATAAAACCTCCGAGTGCTCGAGTTTGATCACAGTACCCTTCGGAGCATTGACGGTCATGCGCAAAAAGCCCGCGATATTCTCTCCCAGATCAACGACTGTCTCACCCTTTGGCGTAGTTATGATATCTTTCGCGGGAAAACGGCGTACAACGCGCACAAACCCTCCTGCCTGGGGCTTGAGCATCTTATAACCATACGCGGCAGTCTGGACACCTTGCCAAGCGGAATCGTCAAACCCAGGCGACGACCAACCTGTAATCTCCATATTCGCGTCATACTTTTCTCCGATAAATATATCGGAATAACGGATCGGACCATATCCTGCGGTAAACTGTAAATCCGAGGTAATGACCTGCCTATCCCCATTCGACAACGACAATTCCAGCTGCATCAACAACCCATGCTTGTCGCCGTATTCGCATGACTTGCCTGTCATGCCGAATCGTCCGCACCACCAGCCGTCGGCAATAGAGAAGCCTATTGCGTTCGCTCCTTGCCGCACCAGCGCAGTCACATCATATATTTGGTAGCGCGTATCCTTTGGATATGGTGTGAATTCTTGCGCGAATACCGCGTCGCTCACCATCTTGCCATTGATTTCGCAATGATAAATACCATGAACCGCAACGTACAACCGTGCGCTGTTCACCACTTGGTCAACGTTAAATTCTCGGCGCAGGTATGTGCAAGGCCGCAGCCGCTCATCCGGAGGGGTTTTCTTATATATGCCCATCATTGCTTGAGATATATTGATTTCCTGTTCAGGCATTGCGGCGGGGAGGTTGCTTTCTATCCATTCTGCTGTCCAATCGTCCGGGTCAAGACCCAACTCAAACCAGCTTGATGTGGCCGCGTCATTGCCATGATTGTCACGCGCGGTAACCGTAAAGCCGTAACGACTACGGCTTTTTAGCGGCTTGCCCGCGTAAACCACATCGTTCGACTGATCACTCTCCACCAGATTGCTGTCCCACATCAGGTCGTTGTCGCTTCGGGCGACAACACGATATGCAGTTTGCATAGTGCCAATCACATCAGATTCCATCTGCCATGAGAACACGGGCAGACGGTCTGTCAATCCCAAGTTCTCCGTTTGATAATTGGTCATGAGCCTTGTCAAGTTCATACGTCATGCCTCGCTGTCCGCGGTCTGTTTGCATATATAAGCGCAGAATTTCTTAAAGGTCTGCTCATAAAGATTATACTGTGTTATCTTTACCTCGTCGGAATACTCCTTCATAGTCTTAATGGAGTCGTTTGAGCACTGCTCAACATAACCATGCACCGCGCCTTTTGTCTCCTTGAAGACGGCATTACATCCCAGTGCTTTTACTCTGTCATAGTAATTCTTTGCGTCAAATTTAAGCGAATCATCATCACTTTCATCGAGGATATGAAAAAATCGCAGATAAACAGTGTAAAAAGCGAATGCCCATCACTGTATCTAATGAAGGTATTACAGATGAAATTTATAATGTATTGATGAAGCTGATTGGCTCGCATGCTGCCTTGATTGCGAAGGCATTCGGCGCTAATACGCTGGATGTGACTCGCACGAACGACAGCATCTGCTTCCCATGGTTCCGCCATCCGTCCGATGACGAGGAGCAGAACGCATACTATGACTTCATCAATCGTCTTATTGATAAAGTAAAAACAACCAAGATTGTTTATGAACCAGTTTCGGGTAACAACGATGAGAAGTATGTATTCAGCAAATTCCTGTACCGTTTGGGGATTGACGGGAACGGATTCCGCAAAACACGGGCTGTTCTGATGAGAAACCTCGACGGCGCAATCTGGAAGAACTTGACTTATAAGAAGCGGAAGACGCAGCGGGATATAGCGAAGGAGGCGTAAGCTCCCTTCGCTATTTTTTATGAAGGAGTGGATACAGCGTGACTCACGAAATGTTTGACCAGTTGATGGGGATAAGGGCGTCAGGGGTTGTGAATATGGTTTCGGCATATGAAGTGCGTGATGTTGCCGACAGGCTTGGCTATAACAATCTTTCATCTTGGATATATGCACACCCTGCAGAATACTTTTCAATGATAATTACTGGCAATGTGCCATGGGCAGACGGCGAAACACCGGACGAATCCACGGACAACAATCACCACGAGGGCGGCTGAAAAGCCGCTCTTGTCATTTTTAGGAGGGCATGATACCATGAAACAGCAGAATCAGGCGGCTATCTATCTGCGCTGGTCAAACGATGACGGGCGGGATTCTGAGGCCACGTCCATTGGTACGCAACGGCTTATGCTTATGCGATATGCGAAAGAACATGGCATTCAGGTCATAAAGGAATTCCTAGATGACGGATATTCGGGCACGACGATGGATCGCCCTGGTTTTCAAGAGATGCTGTCGCAGATCGACGATGGAAAGATCAACTGCGTACTCGTGAAAGACATGTCCCGCTTCGGGCGTAACCATATCATGGTAGATATGTATGTGCAGATGATCTTCCCCGAAAAAGGCGTGCGCCTGATCTCGATCAACGATAATTACGACAGCGCGAAGGGTGAAAGCGTATTGTTACCTTTCATGAGTATTATAAACGAATATTATGCTAGGGATATAAGTAAAAAGCTACAGTCCGCACATCGAGTCCACGCACAGCAGGGACAATTCCTTGGACGGATGGCGCCGTTTGGATATAAGAAAGACCCGAACGACTGCCACCGTCTCATCGTTGACGAGGGCGCTGCTGAGATCGTAAAAATGATGTTCAACTTATTTGTTGGCGGTATGTCTTATGGTCGCATCGCTAGTTATTTACATGATCACGAAGTCCCGAATCCGATCGCGTATAACTATCGCACATATGGCAAAGAGATGTATCCTGTGAAATGCAATCATGTAAACTATCCGTATAACTGGCAGCGTACTACAATCCAACATATACTTACGAATCCGGTATATTTGGGACATACGATAGGGTTGAAAACATACCGCAAATCATTTGGGGTAAAGAAAAGGAACTCACGCCCGGAAAAAGATCGCGTAATCGTTGAGAACACGCACGAAAGTATCATAGAACAGTCGCTTTACGATGAAGTACAGCGTTTCGCCAGTCTGAAGCAACGTATTAATAGAAGCGAACAAGATAATATGTATAAAGGCATACTGTTCTGTGCTGATTGCGGATTGACTATGACTTTCAATTCACATAATGGAACTGGATTTTATCGCTGTACACGATATAGATATGGAAAAAACAATTTCGGGATGTTCGAGCCATGTACGCAGCACCATACATCGCTAATACGGCTGAATGCGTATGTACTGGGAGAAATCAATAAGCTGATAGCCGAAGCCACCGATCCCATCGCATTTCACGCAATGCTCGCTGACCGAATCCCAGAGGACACCACATCGAAGAAGAAATCACTGAAGAAACTGCAGGTGCGTGATAACGAACTGAAGCGGCTCATCAAACGCGTATTTGAGCAAAATACCCTTGGTGTAATAGATGATATATCTTTCTCTGAGTTGTATAACGGATACAAGGAAGAACAGAATACAGTTACCACGGACATTACCAAACTGGAGACAGAACTGAATGCAACCAATAAGCGCGAGGTGGAGCGGATGCGGCTGTTTGGCGTAATTGAATCCTTGCATGGAAATCAGACTGAATTAACGCGCGAGCTGCTCACATCGCTGATAGAACGGATGGAGGTACATGAACCGGTCGGTGCGCCGTATGAGAAAAATAAGCCGCAGCAGGTGGACATCAAGTGGCGGTTCCATTGAGTGGACCCAGAACAATGAGTTGACTGATGCGGCTTAGCTGGTATATCATACTGGGGAAAGCGGTCACAACTGTACACTGGTTGTTGAGTGAAAGGCGAGGGCATGAGAGAGCAGAAGGTTCAATCCGCCTA
>BNUH01000104.1 GCA_025997215.1 Clostridia bacterium | reverse complement strand
GCGGGCTGCTTTTCTACCGCTTGATGGAAAATGCGATACGCGTTGATCCGGTGCCTGTTTATGTGATACGCAGTCATGTATAAGATATGCATATTTATACCAAGGTTCCGTCAAATGCATAGCCATTATTGATTATACCCTAACCGTTTCTATGGCGCAAGTAATTGCGCCATATTTTTTGCGCAAATACCCACGGGTTAGATTTTGATGCAATTTGGGGCATCCTAGGGCGGTTAGAGGCAGATCCAATGGCCCATGCATCCACACAACCACGCAGGATGGGTTCTGATCAAACATGACAGAACAATGGCCATAATTCCTGTATGAATTATAATTGCTTTGAGGTTGACTTTTTATGTATTAAGCATTATAATTGTATCAGAATAAAATATCACTAGGTAGCGATATGAAAGGAGTGGAGAATCATGAAAAGGATGAAAGTTATCATGGTAAAACCGAATGAGAGAGCGTTTGTGACTGAAATCGACGACTCGTTAGAGGGTAGCAGGCAATTGTAGGTGGATGGATACAGGCAATTTATCCATTCGACGAGTTAGTTGGATTAATTCTGGCGGAGGAAGGTAAACTGGAAGGAATGCCGCCTAATCGTGCGCTGTATGATGAAAAAGGCGAGGTGTATGACATTATTGTCGGTAATTTCATCATTGCCGGGCTTTCGGATGAAGATTTCACCGATATTCAGGAAGAGAACATCGAGAAGTTTTTGAATATGTACATGTATCCCGAAACATTTTTCAAGATGGGTAATCGGGTAATAGCAATCAAGGACGAAACAAATAGGGATAAGAGAGGATAGCGTTATTAAAACTATTAGGCGTATTAGGGCATTTTTCACTGCCCCTAATACGCCTAATAAGAACCACTGACAAAACCGACTTACAGGTACGCCTCAATGATATCTATGGCCGTTCTGTATCCGATTGCGTCAGAGTGGTTATCCAATATCATAGTTTCGAGAAGCCCCTGTTTATATCCGTACGAAAACTCACCAAATATCGCGGATACTTGGTATCCCTGTTTAGCCATAAAGCGAACACGCTTAAAGCCGTAATCATCAATTTGGTAGTGTTCAACATCATGTAAGGCCAAATAACCGAGTAGTATGCCAAATTCAGTCATCCGACCTTCTTTCAGCCATGGCATCCTCCCTACGTAATACTTCGCTGCGATGTGAACTTGCTCGCTGAAGTCAAGCTGGTTGATCCGTTGGAAAACCGCGAGGATATCCTGATCATGCTGTTCATTGGTCTTGAAAAACGGGCAGGGTTTCTGGCATACAGCGGTGTCCTCGCGGGCTTCACAGCCGCCGTCTTTGTATGCGAAACAGTTATTCATAGTGGGTTCCTCCTTCAATTTGTGCCTTGACAGCTTCTATCAAGGCTGATTGCGTTTTGTCTTTGCGGCGCAATGCCGCCATTACGTCTTGGTCGATTGTGCCTTCCGCGACAAGGTGATGGATAATAACCGTTTCCTTTTGCCCTTGCCGCCAGAGGCGGGCGTTCGTTTGCAGGTACAGTTCAAGCGACCATGTAAGCCCGAACCATACAAGGTACGAACCGCCTGCTTGCAAATTAATGCCATGCCCGGCGGACGCGGGATGAATTGCTGCGATGGAGATCTCTCCGGCATTCCATCGAGCGATTGAATCTGCGGTATCAATCTGTTCGACCACAAACCGTTCTTTGATACGTGCTAGGTCGTGCTTGAACCAATACACTACCAGCACTGGCTTACCGTTCGCCGCCTCCAGCACATCCTCCAGCGTGTCGAGTTTCCGGTCATGAATAGCGTCTTTCGTGTTACGGCGCGGTTGTATGGCGTATCCTCCGCACCGAGGTAATCTACCAGCAAAGTTTCCACCCTTGGCGCACCATCCCACGGCGGGAGACTTTGCAGATAATCATGGATTGGGTGGAATGATCTGTCATCCACAATCTTTGAGACTGCGTTCTTGTAGTTAGCACTGGAGAAAGTGCCATAGTGGGTGTCGATGTAGCAGACTAGCTGGGAGTCGTCAGCATCGCGCCAGAACCGGGCGGGATGTTTCCATGGTACTTCGTCGGTTATCTCCATACCATCAGCCAGCTGGTTGAACACAATAGCATTGAGACGCGGGTCATTCTCAAGAATAAGCAGCAGGTTTGATATCTTGTTCTTCAGAACCATCGAACCGCGCTCGCGTTCAAGCTGTTTCATCCAATCGCCAGCAACCTTGAAATCGTCCCGCGCTGATTCCAACTTTTCCTTGGTAATTAACCCGCGTACTTTCTCATCCAAGGCGGCAAAGTCCATCATTGCCTTAGATGAATCTTTTTCATCCAACTCACTGAACTTATGTATTCTCACCAAGTCAAACGCATTGAGTAGTTTTCCGCTTGCCGGATCGGTGCCATGGTGAGAGTACGCCCATCTGCCGTCACCATAGATAACCACGCCGCCAGCCGTCGAGCCGGGCATGTAAGTATACCTCCCCGTCAGCGTCGGTTCATATACATCTGACAGGAATGTGCTGATGGCATCCTCGACGCTGTATGAACGGCAGAACGCACCGATTATACCCGATTTTGCAAGCGGATCAGCTTGTTCCTGCACATTGCGTTCAATAACAGCTGATTGTCTGCTGGAGGTCGGCCAGATTGAGCAGTCGTGCCAATCGCTCAATCTGCATAAATATTCATCCGGATTGATTGGCGAGCCTTCCAGTACACAACATATATACTCACCATCCTGCGGTGTACTGGGGAGATACATGAGGCGGCTTGGTTCATATGTGCTATCGTCGTATGCGTCCATACCCAATTCATTCGCGACGAGACGTGCGACACACGAGTATTCATCGGCGGTAATATCGCGCGAGAGCGGGAGTATTTGACGGATTCGCGGCGCTTCCGGCGTATGCCCGTGGGTACTGTAGATGATCCCTTGATGCGGGAAAGCCATGATTCTCGCAAGGAACGCGGCGTCGCCACTGTCGGCGTCAAACGTGAGAGCGGAGCGGCACTCAACCATATTTTTCTTACGCGCACCGCCGCGCAGGTGTCCGAGAACGTAGCCGCCGACATCCTTAATGGTATCGCGCTCGGATTTGGGCATCTTCTGATACTCGGCGACCGTCTCCGAGGTGCGGATAGTTGCTTTGAGCCGTTCACGTAGCTCATCGAAGCTGATTTCCTTATTCGACCACTTTGTGGCGAAGCGGTTGTTACCCCATGAGATTTTCAGCATACGCCCAGTAACGGGGCGAGACTCCACATCCACGCCCGGCATCGTTTCAATCATTATGCGATTCTCCTCTCCATAGTCGGCAGAATACCATGCTGCTTCAGCAGGTCGTATAGGAACATACGACCCTTTTGCGTCCAATACGTGTGAATCTTGGAATGAACGGAACCGTCGCCGTGGAGATAGTTGTGCGTCCGAGAGCAGGTGTACCCTTGGTCAGCGTAGTCGGCATACAGCAGCCATATCTCACCCTGCTTATACTGGATACCTTGCTCGTGCAGCCAGCCGTTGAGCCAGACAGCGCTGCGTCCATAATCCTTGGCGATGACGCTGATAGGCACTGCGTCCGGACAGGTCAGGATCAGGTCGCAGTATGCGGCCTTGGGTTTCAGTTCATCATTGACAGCGGATAGCAACTTCACTTCACCGCTCAAGATACTCAGCTTTTCTTTAGCCATCAGTAGAGCGCGAGACATCACAGCTTCCGGCGTGTTCCACTGATTCTCGATGTTAATGAGATACTGCCGGACTTCCATGCCCTTCGGCGTGCGCTGGATCATACACAGATGTTTCGCCATGTCGAGCGAAAGCATATGGTTGATTATCTCGCGTTCGACCATGCGCCCTCCCTCGGCTTGAACCCGGACATTTTTGTCCAAATTGAAATCAACGCCATCTGTAAATCCATACTCGCACATACGTGGAAACCATTTGTGGTACGGTGTATCGATTTCCAAGCGTTCGTGCAGTTCACGCCCCGATACGGAGAAGCCATCACTGTCGGTTGTCAGGATCAGATCATTCATTGCGCAGATCCTCCTTCGTCGTCCGGCATGTAGTAAACAGGGACATTCAGCCGCTCGGCTTCGTCGATCTCGCGGCGCATACCGCTGCTGACCTGTTCGCCGTAAACGAACAGCGCGTCGCACTTGCGCAGCATCGTCAGACCGCATTCCAGTCCGAGCGAACGCTGTGCGGGATCCGCTTCGTTGAGAAATTGAGGGAAGTGCAGATGCGGCGCAAACGGGACGTATCCATTCCGCAACGCGTGCAAACAAAAACGCCGAGCGCGTTGTGAGTTGCGCTCGACGTTTCCACGATAAGGGGAGCAGATATAGGCGATTTCCATAAATTGGTTTCCTTTCTCTTGCAGGATTTTTTAGGTTGGTTGTCGAAGTTTGCTGTAAGCAAACTCAGTACAGCGGGATAGGCGCGGCGGAACCAGTCATTAGCGTGAGCATGAATACGGCGATCATCATTAGCGTGTCGCCGATATGCTTGCCTACAGGTGAAGCGCTATAAGTTGTTGCGTTTGTTGATACTGGCGCGGCGGCGTGTATTGGTTTCATAATGGGCTTCATGGTTGGCAGCAGTGGGGAGAGATTGTACTCTCGCATTATCTGTGCGTGGCTTTTCATGACGACGCTTTGAGTGGTTTTCGCTTCTGTTCGCGGCGCAGGAGTAGCTGTTGGCCTGGGCGGTTCTCGTGCTGACTGACTGGGGATATGAATGCGCGGTATGCTTGCCAGTAGCAATGCAATAAGCAGGATAAGCAGCCATCTGCCCCATTTCCGGCGTTTCTTGCGTCTCATGTGGTTCACCCCTTTCTGTAATACGCACCCTCGTACCCTTCGGCGCGAAGGTATAGGTCTTTCGCCCAATCGGGCGGGCGTGTCATGAGCTTGCAGACGGCATCGACAGATACTTTAGGTGACGCCTCGATTAGTATCTCGTCGTGACAATGGAGAACAATTTCCAACCCGGCGCCTTCGAGACGCTTCATGGCGTCGCACAGCACGTCGCGGGCAATTGATTGTATACAGTTCTCCACCAACTTGGCGCCGTATGTACTTTGTCTACACCATTTATGCTGCGGCCCCATGCCCTCGAATGTGATTATGGTTTATTGAGGATAGAGCTGGAAGTGGATTCTGTTTTTGAGTTGCTGTCGGTCTTGGCGTCGGCGTTGCTGTCGGTCTTGGCGTCGGCGTTGCTGTCGGTATGGGAACTGGTGATGGAGTTGTTTTATCTAAGGCATAAGTTTTTAGTATACTCCGTCTCGCCAAGATTTTCCACTATAGATTAAGAAGCATTTGAGAGAACGAATTGGTCAAAAGGCAGGTCGATACCCTGATCATCGTAAAGCTGAACCCGATAACTGATTGACGAGTCCAGGCGTTACTTATAAATGGTATACGAATCGTATATACCATTGGTTATTGCATGTTTGTATTTATCAAAGGTATCAAGGTAGGATAGCATGTAATAACCGGATAGAAAATGAGGGGATGAACCAATAGAACCAATGTGAACCATCGCTCCTATAGCGCGCGTCGCGCATCCAACGCACCCATAACCCCTTATAGTAACATCCCATCAGCTCTATGTAGTATTTGGTTCTTATTGGTTACTGGTTTGAGCGACTGGTGATGTGGAGTGTTAAGAAGGGTTTGTGCTGATCGATTGGATATAGTGCTGTGCTATCTGCCCACATACTCGCCAAACCTCAACTTGATAGAAAGGTATTGGAGGTATATCAAAGGCGAGGTACTTAATGCGGCATACCTTGATACCTTTGATAAATACAAACATGCAATAACCAATGGTATATACGATTCGTATACCATTTATAAGTAACGCCTGGACTCGTTAATCAGTTATCGGGTTCAGCTTTACGATGATCAGGGTATCGACCTGCCTTTTGACCAATTCGTTCTCTCAAATGCTTCTTAATCTATAGTGGAAAATCTTGGCGAGACGGAGTATAATAGCAATCCCTCCATCACCATATTACCGAACCTAAACAAAATATCAAGTGGCTAATACCGACAATCATTCCGCCGGTTATTCTCCAGATAGTTTGGCATTCGCGCTTGGTTTTCCAGCAGTGTCTTGCAACCATTAGTAGGGCAACTGCAAGATGTCTTTGACAGCTAATACACGCACATTGCGCAGGAGATTCAAAACGCAATCGCAACAGGTTTCGATAAGGGCATTACCTTGGAAAATATCGCGCAGCAGTTGAATTATCACCCCAGTTACAACCGCAGGGTATTCTATGAGGTGATAGGTGAGAATTTCGGCAATTGCCTGACTCGCCATAAAATGAACGCTGCCAAACAATCTACCGCTGAAGGATATCCTTGGTGGTCTGCTCCATCATGGGGACGATGTTTTCGCCCAGCTGAGCGTAGAGCGCGACGTAGAGCGCGTCCATAAGCGCGAATTGTCCGACGCGTGAGACAATGCTGACACGGTTGTTGACCGGTTCATGCGCGAAGGTGCGCAGCACGAGCTGAGCGTACTGGCTGATCGGCGCGTTCGGGAATGATGTAATCAGCATGGTAAAGACGCCGCCGCGCTGGGCGACCTTGAGCGCATCTCCCGTTTCCTTGGTGATGCCGGAGTGCGATATGCCAATAACAAGATCGTCCCCATTTAAGGTGGAGATCTGTGTGATCGCGTCATGCAGATCGCTGTACGCCCAGACCCGCAGACCCAATCGTGTGAGCTTACGGCAAGCGTCGAGACAAATCTCCGATGAGGTGCCGACGCCGAATAGCACAATGCGGTTCGCCGCTTGGATACGGTGCGCCGTATCCTCAAGCTGGGCGTAGTCGAGAAAGCGCAGGGTATCGTTGATGATCTTAACCTGAGTGGTCAGCATGCGCTTGACTCGAGACTGCAGAGGCGTCTGCGCGTTGTCATCCAGATCCAACACATTGCGGTATGTGGCCACCTGCTGTGCGCAGCTAATCTTGAAATCCTTATAGCCGGAAAAGCCCATTCCTTTGCAGAAACGCAAGATGGTGGGTTCGCTTGCGTTGACAGCCTGTTTAAGTTCGCGCAGAGACATACGCAGCACTGCGGTCAGGTTATCGCGAACAAAATCCGCGACCCGCCGCTCGCTTTTTGAGAGAGAAGGATAAACCTGCGCCAACTGATCTTCAAAATTCTGCATCATTCCGTAGGATAACAGACGCAGGAACAAGTGTCAATTCGCCAATAAAATAAATGTAGAAAATCATTATTGACAAAGTGGTGCGGATGATGTAGTATTGATACATGATCTGAGTTAGGAACTCTGAAACACGAGGACGATTCGGCGGAAAGGGCTGGGGAGATACGATGACTCGACAGATGCGCCTGAAAGCGTTGCTGCGCAGCCTGCGGACGGACGGCTGGTTGTACGTTATGTTGATTCCCGGACTGATATATACCGTGATTTTTAAGTACCTGCCGATGTGGGGCGTCACAATCGCGTTTAAGGAATACTCCATCTTCAGAGGATTCGACGCGTCGCCATGGGTCGGTCTGCAGAACTTCATAAAATTGTTTGCTTCCTCGGGGTTTCGTAACGCCTTGCGCAATAACATCATCATTAGTTTGCAGAAGCTGATCTTTGGTTTTCCCACGCCCATCCTGCTGTCCCTGCTGATCAATGAGGTACGTAAACCCTCAATGAGAAAAGCGTTTCAGACCGCGATGATCCTACCCAACTTTGTATCGTGGATCGTCATCAATGGGTTGCTGTTCGCAATTTTTTCCACACGCAGCGGTGCAATCATCGGCGTGCAACGCGCGTTAGGATACACGGGTGCCGCTGCTAATGTGTTGGGTGACAAGGCGCACTTTCGTATCCTGATCATCGTCAGTTATCTGTGGAAGAGCGGCGGATTCGGTACGATCATCTACCTGGCCGCGATCGCGGGCATCTCGCAGGAGCTGTACGAGGCAGCGCAGATAGATGGCGCAGGACGGCTGCGGCAGCTGTGGCACGTCACGCTGGCATCGCTGCGGTCCACGATCGTAATGCTATTCATCTTCCGCGTGGGTGAGCTGATGTACGCGGGCTTTGACCAGATCTATGCTATCTCCAACTACCTGGTCGTCTCCGTGGCCGATATCATCGACACCTTTGTATTCAAACTTGGCCTAGAGAGCCGGAAGTTTTCCCAGGCGACGGCGGCAGGATTGTTTCAGTCAGCGATCGGCTTTGTGTTGGTGCTTGCGATGAACGCCTTCGCCAAACGTGTCGATCCAGACAGCGGAATATTGTAAAGCTCGGCGGAAGGAGGGATGGACGATGCGCATTCGGCGCGGCGCTGCAGAACGGATTGGGTATGCATGCACGCTGTTTGTGCTGACGCTGCTATCGTTCACGATGGTCTATCCGTTCTGGCATGTACTGATGTACTCCTTGAGCGATTCGCGCAGTGCCATGAGTGGAGGGCTGTTCTTCTATCCGCGCAAGCCGACGCTGCTCAGCTTCCAGGTGCTGCTCAAAACCAGCCAGATCTACGTGGCATATCGCAATACGATCCTGCGCACAGGAATCGGCACGTTGCTGAGCTTGCTGGTCAGCGCGCTTACCGCGTATCCGCTGTCGCTGCCGCGGATGAAAGGCCGTGGGTTTTTCTCGATGGTGTTCTTTATAACGATGCTCTTCAGCGGTGGGATGATCCCGACCTTCCTGGTCGTACAGCAGATGGGCCTGATCGATACCTTCTGGGCGCTGGTGATTCCAGGAATGATGAGCGCCTATAACATGTTCATCCTTCGCAATTATTTTCAACAGCTCCCTGCCTCTTTGGAGGAAAGTGCGCGGATCGACGGCGCGTCCCCGCCGATCGTTTTCGCCCGCATCATCCTGCCATTGTCCGCACCGGCGCTCGCGGCGGTCGCGATGTTTTACGGCGTGAGCAATTGGAATGATTACCTTTCTTGCCTGTTGTATACAAACGCGAGCAACCTGCAGGTGCTGCAGCTGTACCTGCGCAACCTGCTGGCAATGTCCGGCGCAATGGATGCAATCGCCGGTGTGAGCGGAGGTGAAGCCTCTCGCTTGACGGAGGAGACCGTCAAGATGACGACCATCGC
>BNUH01000103.1 GCA_025997215.1 Clostridia bacterium | reverse complement strand
AACCTTATAGAGTACAGAGAGCAGCAATTCTGGCAGCTGGTATTGGATCTAGGTTACACCCACTAACGCTCCATACACCAAAGCCGAACATCTTACCTAGTCCAATCGCCATGTCGGAATAGCCAGAAAAATCAAACAATATTTGGAATGAGTAGGCTATCGCTCCGATCCACGCGTAAACGATGGATCGCTGCGCGTCAGGTAAAGCGAATGCCTTTTCAACGATCAGCGACATATTGTTAGCGAGTATGATTTTCTTTGCGAAGCCTTGGATGAAGCGCACTACGCCTTCGCTGAAGTCATCAAACGTTTCGCGGCGATTGATGATTTCGTCGGCGATCGTGCTGTATCGCACAATCGGTCCCGCGATAAGCTGCGGGAAGAACGACACAAACAGCGCGACATTCTGCGGTTTCCTCTGCACAGGAGCTGTGTCGCGATATACATCGATTACATATGACATGGCCTGAAACGTGAAGAATGATATGCCAATTGGAAGAACGAAACCGCGCAGGGCGATGGGGTTTGCCGAACGGAATATATTGATGGTATTTATTGTGAAATCAAGGTACTTATATACAAACAGCAGTGCAAGGTTTCCGGCTACAGCCAGAATTAGTAATGTCCTTGTTATATATTTATATAGGTTTTGCTGCCGTTTCTTACATAAGTCAATCAACAGAGCCATTAAATAATTAAACACAATTGAAAATATCATGACAAATACAAACTTAGGCTCGCCAAATGCATAGAAACCAAGGCTCATCAACAGCAGAAACCAATTCTTGAACCGCTTATCAAGCAGGTAATAACCTGCCAATGTTATCGGCAAGAACAGCATAATGAAAATGTTAGAACTAAAGATCACGCCGAACACTCCGTTTCATGAATCTGGATTAAGAGTTGTAGTCTACGACACAATGCGATATATATATATTGCCTTTCATAACTTATCATGCGGTGCACACCTCACGCAGTAGCGGCACTCTTTGTATATCAACCGAAGGTTGCCTCATATACAGGATGCTTAATCCGACCGTATCCGGCCATCCTGTATATGTCGCCCACTTTTTGATTGTCCAACTTCATGGGGCTGTCCAAACTCAACGGCATTTTCATTATATCATCCAACGGTTATTATTATGTACACCGTATTATGAGTGGCTTACAATCAAAAAGGGCTTTGTTTACCTACATAGATGTGAAGCACGGCCAAACAACATAGCAACCAACTCCACTTAGGTGTTTTTCAGCTGTGCGTCATTATCACAATTTTAGTATGCTGTGATATGTAAATACTCTTCGTAATTATCTATTTCAACTATATCGCTTCGTGAACATGGACGCACCATAACACTATAATGATCTTTGCATACTTCCAGCGGCACCTGGTCCCAGTATAACGACGTTCCATAATCTGATTGGTACACTTGTGTGATATCGTTAGCCAGTCTTGAACCATCTATTTCCGTCCAATATGAGAGGCCGATCCAAAGAAAGCAGTCTCTCCCACCAAGTGCGATATTCGTTATCTTTTCATTATCAGTCATAAAGCACCAATCATCTGTTTGCTCCACGGGTATACCTAAGTAATTCGATTGGTACTGATATTTCGTTATTAGCCTTCTATTCCGTAATACTAAATCGGCATCCATAACATACGATCTCTTTAAGTGTTTACAAATCCTTACTGCCGATGAGATGTTATTTTCAGTCTCGTATTTATAATTCTCAATGAATTGGATACTTGGATATTTCTCTAGGAGTATATCGAATTTCTCTGCTAAATATCCCCTTACAATGTATATTTCTCTTATACCAGCGCAATAGATTGCTTCTAATAAAGTATCTATAATCCTCATTCCATTAATAACAATAAGCGGCTTTGGTGTATGGAGCGTTAGTGGGTGTAACCTAGATCCAATACCAGCTGCCAGAATTGCTGCTCTCTGTACTCTATAAGGTTCTAAATGCTCAAGACCAAGATCAGTTATTTTATTACCACGAACAAGTCCAACGTCTAGCAATTCCTCAAACGCTTTTTTATTCTTACAAGATAAAGATTTCTGCGTGTGGCTCGCTTCGATTGTCGATAATAATTCAAACTGTAATTTCGTTAGGAACATATTTATCATCCTTCTCCTGTAAGCGCTTCTTAATTGCAAAGGTGGCGATCTTTATGAAACCATTCGTTACCAACAAGAGTATTGATACTACAGCAGAACACTCAATGATCATTAACTGCTCGAATTGGTTGATCATTAATGAGAATGGCTTATTTACCGTCGTCGCGAGGAATGATATAGCTGATATCGTAATCATTGAGTTAACAAAAAGATATGACACCATTTCGATCAAAGTAGATTTTGTTTGTGGAATTAATACGTCACGAATTATTCGAAATCGCCCTACTCCTAATGTTTCACCGACGATCTCAATGTTTTCATTGATTTTTCTTAGTGTATTAACCATCATGATATATGGTGAAGCAATAAAGTGAGTAATATTAACAAGGACCAGTAGAACGAATGTTCCATACAAAATGCTCCCCTTGAAGAAAAAAACATATGCTAATCCAAGTACGATACCAGGTATCGCAATTGATACTATGCAGATCACATGAAGCAGCTTTGACAAAACGGTATTAATACGTGTTGAATATATAGCTATGAAAAAAGAAAATGATGTGCCCAGTACCGCAACAAATAATGATATAATTAGTGAGTTCATCAAGTATTTACTGCCATTCATGCCTATGGTCTTTTTCACATGTGTTAAAGTCAGTGTCAAATCACTTGGGTATTGTTTAGTAAACGAGAGTACGACAAACGACATTATAATCATAGAGATAACTATTATTAAGCTGCAACAGAATATCCTAGCAGTAAAATCTCTTGCTTTTCCTCTCTTGACCTGATAGGGAGTATTCACATATGTGCTGCTTGCCCTGTCACGAGTCGCCATATCAATAAAAAATGCTGTAACGGCTGGGATTAGTAAGAAAACTCCAATAATTGAACCTTTTCCGAAATCGAGCTGTCCAATAACCTCTTGGTACATAATCGTTGGCAACGTCATATACTTACCGCCTATAGTGATCGGAATACCATAATCGGTAAATACATATGAAAATACAGTAAAGACAATAGAGATAAACGGTTTTCTCAGATAGGATAGCGTTAGGTCTTTCACTTGAAGCAAGCGTGGTATACCAAGGACATCCGCAGCTTCATATGGAGAATAGTTTTCATAGCGTAGTATATCATCAATCATTAGAAATGCAAATGGGAACGAATATAGAACCGAACCAAAAACAATACCCCAGAACCCATAAATACTACCACGCAACTTTAGGAACTTAGTAAGAACACCATTTTGCCCAAATAGGAGTACCAAACCACTGCTGTGGGATATTGAAGGAACAAGCATTGGTATCGATAGCAACGTCCTATATATACTCTTCTTTCGTATATTTGTTCGCGCGATGCACCATGCTGCTAAGAACGCTAGAAAAACGGATAAAGCTGTAGAAACGGAAGACACTGCTATAGAGTTTTTGAGAGCTCGGCTAAATTGGCGCCCTGTAACCGTTTTTACGAAGTCTCCAGATTTTATGTTTCCGAACATAGAAAAGAGAGGAATAGCAATTGTTATTAGCAGGTAACATATCATTATCAACTGTATGACAATAGTTATTTTTTTCTTCATCAGAAATAACCAACTGCAGATGTATGAGCATGCTGCTTATCTTGGCTATACCGAATGAGCGAATCAATTTTAGCCTGTAGATTATCATTAACAAAAGACTGAACATATTGATCAGCAGGGGCAGTAATAATACGGAGTGGTGTATCGAACTGATGAATACGCGCATCATCCATAACCATTATTTTATCGGATAACGCAAAAGCTTCTTCTTGGTCATGTGTCACATATATCATCGTAGTTCCATATTTACTTTGAATGTTCTTTATTTCTTTTCTCATAGAAAGACGAGTCGCAACGTCAAGTGCGGACATTGGTTCATCAAACAGGATTATCTCAGGATTCAACGCAAGCGTTCGTGCAATTGCAACCCTCTGCTGCTGCCCACCAGATAATGTAGCAGGTCTTCTATTTTGGTAATCAGTCAATCCCACTTGTTCCAATAGAGAGAGAGCCTTTTCCCTAGCGAAATGTTTAGTTTCTTTGTGCACCCTCAACGCATATTCAACATTCCGCAATACTGTCATATTCTCGAACAAGGCATAGTTTTGGAAGACAATACCCATCTTCCTAAGTGAGGCAGGGTATTCAGTTATATCTACGCCATCTAATAGAATATGCCCGACTGTTGAGGTTATCAGACCGATGAGAATACGAAGGAGAGTTGTCTTTCCGCATCCCGATGGTCCGAGAATTGAAAGAAACTCTCCAGGGTTGACAATGAAACTAATATTGTCAAGGGCTGTCTTCGAACCAAATTGGTGGGACAACCCAATGACCTCAAGCTTCGATTGCCGAGTATGATTTAGTAAATCCATTGATCGAGAAGTCTCTCTTTCTCTTCAGGGGTGTTATTATCCATATTAGCATATGTGATATTTTCAGGGTAATTCTCCATAGTGAAAGTTTTGCCTTTGTAGATCTGTTCAGGGTATAACTCTGCACAAATAGCTTCGGTTACTGTCTCGTAGAAGAAGCGAAACACCGCCTGAATATCAGGATTGTTCTCTTTACCTTTTATAATTGCGGCACCGCATGCTGCATAAGGCGAACCTTCTTCAAAGAATAGAATCTTCAGCGGGTTGCCTTCTGTTATTTTTAACGCAGCGTGTGATGTCATCCCAAGCGCAATGGCTACCTCTTCTTGAACGAGCGAGTTAACAGGGGCAGAACCTGAAGAAGAAAACTGCAATATGTTTTCCCCTAAAGCGTCGAAGTAATCCAAAGCCTCCGCCTCTCCCCATGCATTGACTAGACTCTTATAGAACATATACCCTGTCCCCGATGCTTTCGGGCTAGGCATAGAGATTAACCCTCTGTACTCCGGCTTAAGCAAGTCGCCATATGATTTTGGTTCAGGCAGTCCCTTATCATTAAGAACTTTTGTATTGATGATTATGGCACCACCATAACGCATTGTTGGAATAAGATTCTGGCTCGTGATAAGATCATCAATATATTTTGATGTATCGTAGTCCGCGAGACTGGCATACAAGCCCTCTGCATCAAGCATAGCCATGTATCCATACTCTAAGTCATACGATATATCACATTCCGTTACGATTCCTTCGGCCTTTAGACGCGCAGCGTGGTTGCCTGTGCTAATATACTCAAGAACAATATCCCACCCAGGGAATTCTTCGTTGAGCAATTGGCGCGCAAGAGCGAGTTCGTTCTCATCGGAGCTAGTATAGATTACGACACGGTGTTCGGACGAGGCAAGTGCGTAACTGTTAAACATCAATACTACTAAAACAAGAGAAACAAACATCCGGCAAAGAGAGCGCTTCATGTGATAAACCTCCTCATTTAGTCAACTTGGTCATGATAGTTTTAAGTACCTTCCCGTAATAGATTCGCAACAATCTCGGAAATAAAGGAATAACCTTTTTGAAATCGATCACCTCTGGCGAGTGTTTAATTTCTTTCTTTTATAGACGGTTGTTGCATGTAGTTTCCGTACGTCCGTTTTAAGTATCCGGCGTAATCAGAAATAGCATGAAACTGCTTACCGGAGAAAGTAAATCTTGTATAGTTCGAGAACACCGTGGGTTGATACAGGTGCTTCAAAAATTCCGGTGTGTTGTCAAGATGGAAATGTTAGTTAAACAATCTGCGTATTTCCGACTATAGCATGTTCTTGAAACTTAACCTCATCTGACACTCTATTGCTTATAGTATTGATTGCCTAGTAAGTCATACGCTTCCTTCCAACGCCTAAAAGCAGCTTCATATTTGTTATGTTTCTCATTGTTGGGTAAATATCTCTTGACGATATGTACGCATTTTGATATAGCATCATTTTGATCCTTATATATACCTGCTCCAATTCCCGCACACATTGCAGCACCGAGACTGCCCAATTCTGGGACACGAGTTATTTCAATAGGCTTCTGTAATATGTCAGCAAACATCTGACACCAAAAACTACTTTTAGCGACACCGCCACAAAGGCGTATCGTCTCAATTGGCGATAGCTTTTCATGCATAAGCATCAAATCATACATCTCGAAAGTTATGCCTTCGAGAATAGCTTCTGCTAAGTCGGCTTTGGCTGAAGCAAAACTGATACCTAGAAATGTACCGCGTGCATTCTCATTCTTCAGTCGTCCATGCGAACCTTGTAAGCAAGTTAATGCTGTTACACCTTTAGCACCAGGCTCTGATAGACAGGCCATACTTGTCATTAAGTCGTATGGATCGCATCCGATAAGTCTGCTTGTAGCAACTTCCATTGAACATAACTCATCTCTGAACCATCGGAATGATGAAGCAGCGGTGTTGGTCATAATGTACTGCTGGTAATTACCGAATCCTGGATTGCTTCGTATAGTTATTCGTCTATCTGGGTCCGTGCAAAAATGATCGGTTATGAGTATTGATACACCAGCAGTGCCTACGATGAGAACCATTTTACCTGCTTTATCGGCTCCAGCGGCGAAAGAAGAACAATTTGTGTCAAGACCTCCAAGACTTATAGAACAGCCAGAAGGTAAGCTTGTTAGACTAGATATATCATCGGTCACAAAGCCAACAACATTTCCAGGTTCATGAATAACTATTGGAAGCTGATTCTGATGAACTTCATAAAGGTCAAGGAGCCTCTTATTGTACTCATTGTTATGGACATCGACCATGCTCATGAAATTGGCGCTGCCTTCATCAATATAGTATCCACTTGCACCATACTCGTGAAGAAAATAATCTTGATGTGAGCACAGTCGCTTTACATGCTGCCATGTATTTGGCTCATATTTCCTTAACCAGTTTATGATAGGTATATTGTATGTACCAAGGCCCATACCAGCTATTTGGTAATACTCTTCGTCTGATATTATCTTTCTTAATTCAGGTAGAATTTCTGTATGCCTTACATCTTGCCAGCCAATCGTCTTCTCACGTGCAGGATTATCATATTCATCTAGCAAAACCATAGTTATGCCTTGATTTGAATGACTTATACCTGCTATGTCATATAGGTTAACTCCTGAATGCTCTATTGTTTCTCTTATTGAACTGAAAACTGATTCCTTAATCTCACTTATATCTTGTTCGACATAGCCTGGTCTTGAAAAATAGCTAGAATACTCACAGGCATGAGAAGATATAATATTACCATTTTCATCAAAAAGACACACCCGGCAGCCCGTTGTCCCTTCATCGACACCTACTAGATATTTCATAGTTAAAGTCCCTCTCTTGACATACGTATTTTGCTTGTAGCTCCAATATTACCTTTACGTAATTCTTGTAATAGTAAGTAACCTTCGAGCATATCAACATCATCATATGTCGTTAGTTTTAGTTTATTAGCTTGTGTATCTTTAGAAAAATATAATTTTTCGCCTAAATCCACCATTAATGTGGTCGTATATTCAGATTCTTCATTGTCTCCTGATGGTAGACTATAAGCCCATTTTAGCTTCCAATATGGGAAAGTCCATGGCATATTCAGTGTAACATATTCTTTCTTGCGGATATAGCTACTTGACCATAGGTCATCACAGATTGGACTCAGATTATATATTGACTCTGCCCCAGCTATAGCGTTGCCATATTGCTTACATACTCTGAGCGAATCATCTATTACATCATGCGATATAAGCGGACAAACACTCATTGCTAACATAACAGTATCATCATCGCTACAATTTAGAGCTAAGATTCCGTTTCTTATCGAGTCTTGACAACTAGTGCTTCCGTCGATAACATCTGTGACTTTGTTAAATCCATATTTCCTCTTATAATGCCAGACTTCATCTTTCCAAGAGGGTATTACTACAACCGCAATACGATCAATACTCGGGTGCTCTTGGAACACCTCAAGTGTGTAAAATATAACTGGCTTTCCAAGCACAGTATAAAACTGTTTAGGAATTGAAGAACCCATTCGTTTACCTTGTCCACCAGCCAGTAACAACGCAATATTCATTCTTACCTCGTCAATCATCTTTCTTTACTGTTCGAACATATTTCTAACGACATAATAATAACTACGCGCTTTTTTCAGATAATACTTGCAGTTACCGAAAAGCTCCTCACACGCAGATCCTCGCCTCCACAGCATCGCGCGTTCGTTGCGAAGCTTTGTTCGCCAAGTTAAGGCTTCTTCCCAATATGGATAGTAATAAATATCCTTTAATGGATGTAAGACAATTCTATCGCTATCAAAGTGTCTTTCCTGAATTATGTTGCATTGTTCAAATGGATCATATAAAATGTCGTACAACTCCTCCTTTGAATGACGTTTGAAATATATATATTTATATCGATCTGATATTAAAGCTATATTTCTCTGAGGTTGTGCATAGTAGGCACAATCGGCAACAACGTATTCATGATTTGGTATTTCATAATTTAGAATCAGACTTATCAGATCGATATTACTTGTCAAGTCATGGCATTCAGGTTTATCGTTAATTCTTGGAGTGATCAATGGGATACAAATAGCACTTTCATAACAGTCAAAGCCATAGCAGAATTTGCCCTTTTGTCCGTTCATGTTACCGTGATCAGCGGTTACATAGATACCTTCATCCGGGAAATAGTCACGGATTATACCAATACAATTATCAAAAGTTTCAATATCATCACCATAACTTGTGTGGCCGTATATAACATGCGGAAAATGAACCCATAGAAATGTCTTCTCATCTTTGCAACATACTTCGTCCAAAATTCTCTTCAAATCTACTGTAACTTTTTCGGTCTTATTTATGTCGTGTATCAACGTTTCTCTATGAGGGAAATGCGCACCTACGGCTTGTTCAAAATGATCAACCAAGTGAAATATCGTCTTTTCACCGTAGCCCTCTGTCATAGCTGTATCGCCTTGTAGCCAATCTTTACCCCATATCACGTGACAAGTGTAGCCAGAAATGTTTAACTGTTCAAAGAGATTAGGATAATCCGTTATACCCATTGGATTATAAAGTTTATATTTTGTTTGATAAGGGTATAAACCAGTAAACATACTTATAAATGCCATTGAGGTGGATGGTGCAGCAGTATAGTGGCGATGAAATACTGTTCCTAGTTTACTGAGAGTATCTATATTAGGTGTGCTCCAAATACGGTTTCCATATATAGGCAAATAAGACTTACACATGGCATCTTTTGAAACTAAAACTATTTTTCTATTCAACTTCATGCCTCTTTCCTAATTTACGACGTCCTCATCCAGATGCCGCATATGCCAGCGTCAACATTTTTACCCAAGGTTAGTTGATACCGCACTGACCTAATATTTACGCCACACCATTCTGTCGACAATACCTGTGTAGCTCTGGATAATCTTTATTACTTTCGAACTCACATTCATATCGAGATAATCTGGCACAGGAACACCATAATCACCATTAGCATTCATCTCCACGGCTGTTTCTACAGCTTGTAGGACTTGCTCTGTTGTAATACCGGCTAGGATGAAGTTACCCTTGTCAAGAGCCTCAGAGCGCTCCGTTGAGGTGCGGATACATACA
>BNUH01000102.1 GCA_025997215.1 Clostridia bacterium | reverse complement strand
CTACAAATCGCACGTGCCCATCTCACTGGTCCAGCTCGTCTTGGCTCGCGCGTCCATCCCCATATCGCCCTTTGCTGGCCCATCTCCTTAACGATTCTCGTCAAGCATCAACCGCGCGCTGGCCGTCGCGGAAGAGGGAGTCGACCACGGCGTCGATCAGATGACGGGCGGACGCGTGGTTGTGCTGGGTGTGACGGGCCGCAACTTCGCGGCGGGCATGACGGGCGGCGTGGCGTACGTGATCGACCGCGACGGCGACTTCGCCAGCCGATGCAATCCGGAGAGCGTCGCGCTGGAGGCCATGGATCAGCCCGAGGAGATCGTCTGGCTGCGCACCACGCTGGAGGCGCATCGGTTGCGCACGGGCAGCCCGTTTGCCCGCGACATACTGGAGCATTGGAACGACTGGATCCCCCGCTTCATCCGCGTGATGCCCAATGAATACCGAACGGCTTGGAGGGAGGACTTCGTACAATGGGTCTCGTGAATGGGTGCTTGCTGATTGATCGCCATGAGGCTGATGACCGGGACGCCGCGCGGCGCATCCAGGATTGGCGCGCTATCCACGGCGCGCTGCCGTTGCCCGAGCAGCGCGAACAGGCCGCACGCTGTATGGATTGCGGCGTGCCATTCTGCCACGGCGGGCGTATCCTGAATGGCATGGCCAGCGGCTGTCCTCTGGGTAACCTTATACCTGAATTCAACGACCTGTTATACCGCGGCCTGGATGAAGCCGCGCTGGGTCGGCTCCTGCGCACGAATCCGCTGCCGGAGATGACGGGCCGCGTATGTCCCGCGCCCTGCGAGGCTGCGTGCCTGTGCGGGTTGCACCAAGACCCCATAACCATCCGCGCAAACGAATGTTCGCTGGCCGACCTGGGCTTCGAGCGCGGCTGGCTGAAGCCTATAACCATTCCCGCCAACCGTGGACATGTGGCTGTCATAGGTTCCGGCCCGGCAGGTCTGGCGTGCGCTATCCGGCTAAGGCAGCTCGGTTTCAGCGTTACGGTATACGAACGCGACGACAAGCCCGGCGGCCTGCTCATGTACGGCATTCCTAATATGAAGCTGGAGAAATCCGTCCTCAACCGTCGTATCGATTGGATGGAATCGTCCGGCGTTCAATTCAAACTGAATACGGAAGTTACCGATCTGCACGCCTTAACGGATGAATATAACGCCGTAGCGTTGTGCTGCGGCGCGCGCGAACCGCGCGACTTGAATGTCGAAGGTCGTCAACTGGAGGGCATCGCGTTTGCCGTCGATTATCTGACCCAGGCGACAAAATCCTTAAATAGCGACAAAGATCCGGCGTTATCCGCGTCTGGCAAGGACGTGATCATCCTGGGCGGCGGCGACACGGGCAACGACTGCGTGGCCACCGCGATTCGACAAGGTTGTAAGTCCGTCGTCCAGTTGGAGATCCTGCCCGAGCCGCCGACGCAGCGCCAGCCTACCAACCCATGGCCGGAATGGGCGCGCATCCTCAAGGTCGACTACGGCCAGCAAGAATCCATCGCCATTCAAGGCCGCGATCCACGCGTATATGAGGCTGCGACGGAGGCGTTCATCGGCGAGGGAGGCAGCGTCCGTGCCTTGCGCGCCAAGGTCAAGGGCGAGACGAAGGAGTTTCCGGCGCAGTTGGTCTTGCTCGCGATGGGGTTCATTGGCCCCGAGCGCAAGCTGACGCAATCGCTGGGACTCACGACTGACGAGCGCGGGCGGCTGGCGGCGAACGGTTATTCATCCAATCTGCCGAACGTATACGTCGCGGGCGATATGCGCCGTGGTCAAAGCCTGGTCGTTTGGGCCATACGCGAAGGCGTCGAGGTTGCGGAGGGGATTGCGGCAACCGTTTGATTGATGTATAATTGTAAAGGAATTTCCAGTATAACACTATAATACATCATAACGGAGAACCATTATGAAACGAGTACTGGTAAAGCTAAGCGGCGAGGCGTTGGGCAAGGATGGCAAGCTCTTCGATTTCGAACGCTTTGACGAGATGGCGCGGTCGCTGAAAACCATCGCGGACGATGGCCTTCAGACCGCCGTGGTATTCGGCGGCGGGAATCTGTGGCGCGGACGTCGCGGCGACGCGCGCCTGGTCGATCCCGTCCTCGCTGACCAGATAGGGATGACGGGCACGCTAATGAACGCCCTGCTCATGCAGGACGCTCTCCGACGCGCTAGTGCAAAGGCCAGGACGCTCTGCGCGTTCGATGTGCCGCGATTTGCTGACTCATACACCCAGCGCGGCGCGGAAGCGGCATTGGCCGAAGGCTGCATACTGTTGCTGGCTGGCGGCACGGGCCACCCATTTTTCAGCACCGACACCGGATCAGCGCTGCGTGCGATCGAGTTGAACGTCGATGCCATCCTGCTTGCAAAGAATGTCGACGGCGTGTACGACAAGGATCCGAACCGATTCCCCGACGCGAAATTCCTGCCGCACCTCACGTATGATGATGCCATCGCCCAGAATCTACAGGTGATGGATCTGGCGGCCATGGTGTTATGCCGTGATAACGGGATCCCCATGCTCCGCGTATTCGACCTAAAGGAGCGCGATGCGTTAGTGCGTGCCGCTCGCGGCGAGACGGGCTCCGGTTCAGTCGTTACGATGAATTGAGGACGGGGACGGGGGGGGGGTTACGGTTCAATCAAGGGTTTGTTGTAACCGATGATAACTTCGCGTCGCTACCCGAAGAATACGACGAGAAGTTCATGGGTATATTCGGCGAACCGTAAATCTTCACGTGGAGCAATGGTAAGGTAGTCGCAATAAAAACATAACGAAGTGCTTAATGGCGTCGGGAAACCGGTGCTCTTTTTTGCCAATAATTACATTTTATAGTTTTTATCGAACCATTAACGCCTATAGTAGTTATGTTATTATAGATATATCAAATGAATGGAGGGCGATGTCAATGTTCACAAAAACTAACGACCGCATCCGCGCTACCCTCAACGGTTGGGATGGGAAATCCTACAACGGCGAAGGCACAACACGCGAGGTTTATACACTTACCCATAAACCCACTGCGAAGTTCATCCGCGCTTACAACCGTCAATATAAAGTGTATTGCTACTTCATCGTGACTGATGAACGGCATTCCAAAAGCGGCGAACTGATTGCTGAATACTACGACCACGACACGATCGAGGATTGATTATGAAGGAAACAGTTGAGCATTTATGAGAACAGTATAGCTCAACCTCTACAAGGCTTCCGCCTCCATACGCCGCAAGCGCTCGATCGCTTCGGGGGGCGTTATCTTTGGCGCTCGTGGATCGAGCAGCCAGGTCCGCGCTTTATGCGTCGGTGTGATTGAGAAATAGGGCGGCCGATGCGCAAAATCCACCGCTAATGCGCGTGGATTCCGGGCGGCAAACGCGTCGCCTTTTATCTCGTTGAACAGGTTGGGTGGCGTTCCGGTAATCGCGTACAGCTCCTCGCCACGCTCGCCCAGCTGGGGCAGCGAGGACAGCAGCGCCCATGTGTACGGATGCGCCGGCGAGTAGAACACCTCTTCAGCCTGACCGATCTCCACGATGTCGCCCGTATACATCACCGCGATACGATCCGCAACGCTCGCCACCACGCCCAGGTCATGCGTGATATAGATGACGGTCAGGTTGTACTTTTCCTTGAGCGACTTGATAAGGTTAAGGATAGTCGCCTGTATCGTCACATCCAGCGCGGTAGTCGGCTCGTCGCAAATGAGTATCGACGGGCGGCAGGCTATAGCGATGGCGATCACGACGCGCTGGCGCATCCCGCCCGAAAACTCATGCGGGTATTGCTTGGCGCGGCGTATGGGATTCGTGATCCCCACGTCCGACAGCGTGCTGTGCACCGCGTCGCGCAGGGGCACGCCGCGCAAGCCTTGGTGCAGCCGGATGGCTTCGCCTATCTGCGATCCGATTGTCTTGAGCGGGTTCAGGCTGGTCATCGGATCCTGCATCACCATTGAGAAGGCGTGTCCGCGCAGCGGCAGCCATTCCTTCTCGGTCTTGTATGCGGCTAGATCATGTCCATCGTACATGATCGAACCGCCGCTGATACGTCCGTTATTCTCCAACATACCCATGAACGATTTGACCAGCACGGACTTCCCCGAACCACTCTCGCCGACGATGGCAAGGCTCTCCCCGCGCATCAGATCCAGCGATACGCCGCGCACCGCGGTCAGCGTCTGCCCACGCAGCGAGAACTTTACTTCCAGATTCTCGACTCGTAGTATGGGTTCTTGTGGGAGGATGGGATTTATCCGCGTATCCGATTGCGTCATTGTCCCGCCTCCTATACGTGGTTGCGCGGATCGGCCGCGTCCGAGAAAGCGTTGCCCAGCGCGTAGAACGACATCGTGATGATCGATACGATCACAGCCGGGAAGATGATCTGGTATGACATGGCCGCGTCCGTCATAACCAGCCGCCCTTCGTTGATCAGGTTGCCGAGCGCGGGCATACTCACTGGCAGTCCCAGACCGATGTAGGTGAGGAATACCTCCGTGCCGATGGCTTCCGGTATGGCCAGCGCGGTGCGCAGCATGATTACCGAAACCAGGTACGGCAGCAGATTGCGGGTGATCATACGGGAAGTGCGCGTACCTAGACAGCGTGACGCGAGGTTGTACTCCCGATCGCGAATGATGACGATTTGATTGCGGACAAACCGCGCCATGCCCAGCCAACCTGTCAGGCTCATAACAAATATGATCGTGGTCAATGATGGACGCATGATATATGTGATCAGCATTCGCAATACGGTATAAGGGATGTTCTCCCATACATTGTATATTTCGGTAAACAACCTATCCAGTTTGCGGATATAGCCCCACGCCGCCCCGACGAGTATCCCGATCAACGCGCTGATCACACCCACCGATACCCCGATGAATAGGGACGTGCGAGTGCCCGACCATATCCGTGACCACAGATCCTGCCCGATCGAGTTTGTGCCGAACCAGAAACTCATCTGCGTCTGTTCGGAATGAAACTGTACGGTTTGAGTCGTGACAGCGGGGAACGTTTTGTCGGAAAGGTTGTGTTCGGGGATTGACAAACTGCTGACCAGCACCCATACATCCTGCGCCGGATAACGGTTGAGCGTCGTATTCATGAACAGGCGCGGCCATGAGGCGGGTATGCCGTCCTTCTCCTCCTCGACGTCGTAACGCAGGAAGTTGGTCTGCGCCCAGCCCTCCGTGCCGTCAATCATGCGTACGTATGTGAACGCGCCCTCTTCGCGAATCTTCTCAACGCGGGCGTTGCGCGCGAGTGTCGCCAGCTTATTCTCAATCCCTGCCCATGTTTTGCCAACTGATACGAGTATCAACTCAGTGCCTTCAGGCGCGTCGCCGATTACGTTGGTGAAGTAGGGGCGTTTATTGCGGATTTGTTTGCCGCTGTCGTCATACAGATTGATAGTTGTGGGCATCTTTTGATCGGGCAGGAACGGCTGTACGAACGTGAACCCCAGCATCAGCGCCAGCACGCATAAGAAGAATATGGCACCTTTGTTTCCCAGAAATACCCGCAACGTGGATCGCCAATATGAATAGCTGGAATAACCGATTCGCTCTGCGGCCGCAGCGTCCGTGCCCACCTCTACGAACAGCGAATCGTCTACCGATTCCGGCGATACACCCAGGTTATTGACAGCCGCGAACCCATCGGCCAGCTGTTGCGCCTTTTGATTGAATATCCTGCTCATCAGCGGCTGCTCCCTTCCTTGCTCAAGTTGATGCGGGGATCGCACGCAGCCATGGCGATATCGCCCAGCAGTAGACCTACTATACCGATGGCGGAATAGAGCAGCACCAGCGCTTGCACAAGCGTATTATCCTGCCGCTGTATGGCGTTGACTAGCAGGCCGCCCAGACCGGGGATCGAGAATAACGATTCCACATATATCGACCCTGTGACAGTGTACAGTATAGACGCGGGCAAATACTGCGCCATAGGGATGATCGCGTTGCGCAGCACATGCTTCGTCATAATCTGCGAATTTGTGAGGCCTTTCGCGCGGGCTAGTTTGATGTAATCCTTATTCAACTCATCGACCATGTATCGGCGGATCCACAGCGCGTTGGACGCTATGCCCCCCAGTGATTCACATAGAAGCGGCAGTATCCAACTGACGGGACGATCCGGCGTGAACAGTATAGGCAGGTGGAATGCACGGGAAGCCGCCACCTGCAAGAATAGATATATAACAATAGACGGTACAGCGTTGACGATGAGGATGTAAAAAGTCCCAAACCGATCCCATATCCGGCCTTTGCTGCGCGCCATGAGGATACCCAAAACCCCGCCGAATAGAATGGATATCACTACGGAAGCCAGCCCAAACGCGGCGGAATACGGAATCTTCTCGGATAATATCTGTGCGTTGGGCACGCGCGGTCGGAATACGATGGAGTTGCCCAGGTTGCCTTGGATCAAGTTGCGGTAGAATCGCCCCAATTGGACAGGCACGGGATCGAGCAGACCCAGATTGCGCAGCACCGCTTGCTTTGTCGCTTCGTTCATGCTGTCCGCTCGGTCAGAGAAGTAGCCTTCCACTGGCATCAGCCGCATCAGAAGGAACACGATCGTCAACACCAGAAACAGCGACAGCAGCGAGAACAACAGCCGCTTGCAAAAGTAACGCAGCAAAGGCGATCCTCTCCAAACCCATCAGGATACAGGGACAATAGTACGCGAAAGCGCTTTGCAGTTCAAGCGCTTTCGCAAATTGTTATGGCGTCGCCATGTTATTGGTTCGTTACTTACTCGCCAGCGACCACGCGCGTGTATTCCGTTTCCCAGGCTGCCAGCGCGTCCTCGTACTCGTCCATGCCCATGGGCTCGTTGTACAGATGCAGGAACTTATGCTTATCATCGGACAGCCCGAACGGATCGTATATCTTCTCAAACGGCGAGAGATAGGAGGATTCGTAGCCGATGCCGCCCACCGCGTAAGGGGTGACGATGCCGGTGCCGATCAGCCATGCTTCGACATTGGCCAGCCCGAGATAACGCTTCGCCAGATCGACCTGTTCGGCAGCCGCTTCGTTATACATGTTCTCGTAGATGTAATCCTTGAAGTAACCGCCGTCAAACGTGTTGCGGCCATCGGGATCCTCCGCCGTGGTCTGGGTGGCGTAGCCATCCGCATACCACATATAGTTGTACTTCTGGCCCAGACGGAACGGATCGGCGTACGTTGCAGGATCCAGGAAGTCCGCGCCCCAGTAGCATTCCATCCAGCCATAGTTGCCCGCGCGGCGCGTAACGTTCAGGAAGTCCGTGTTGGGATATCCGTCGATAACGATGTCGATGTAGTCGCCGCCCAGCAGGTTTTCCATCTGTTGCTCGACAACCTGCGCGCGGTTCGTCCATTCCGTTAAACCCGCGTTGTAAGGGCAGTATACCTTTACGGGGAATTCAACGCCCTGTGCGGTCAGCTCCTCGATCGCCTTGGCCTTGTATTCCAACGCAAGATCCGGATTATACGAATCATTGTTTGAGAATTGCGCCAGATCGCCCATCTGCTCGTAAGCGACGCCGCCGGCCGAGACGAAGTTGGGCAATGTAACCGTATTGTTCAGATACGATTCTGGGGAATAGGGATCCTGGGTTTCCATCGCGCCTACACGATCCAGCGCATGGAAGAAGCTCTTGCGGAAGTTCTCGTTGTTGACCACTTTCATCCACGTCTCATGGCTGCCGCCGATGGACTCGTCGAACGTCGGCCAGAAATTGAACAGATAGAAGTAGGAGTAAGAGCTGTTGCCCGGCTTGAGCGGATGCAGCTTGGACGACAGCGCGGGATCGGACATCCACGTATCCAACATGCCGCCCGGAATCTCGGCAAAGGATACCTCGCCCGTTTGCACCATGACCGGCGAAAGTGTGGAGGATTCAGCGTTGTAGATGAATTCCAGCCGATCGATGTAGATATGCTCCGCGTCCCAGTTGTTTTCGTTCTTGATCAGTGTGCGGCCGACCTGGGGCTTCCATTCGGTCATGATGTAGCCGCCATTGTAGAGCACGCGATCGTTAGCGGTCGCCCAATTCTCCGCGCCGACTTCGTTGAAGAACTGCTCGTTTACGGGCATGAAGCACACATAGGTCAGGTTGGAGAGGAAGTAGCTGATAGGCCCGATGAGGGTATACTGCAGCGTATAATCATCCAGCGCCTTTACGCCAACGTCGTCCCACTCGGCGGTGCCGCTGAAGTATTCGTCCGCGTTCACAAAGAACCCTGTCAGAATGTCGCTAGTCTTGGAACCGTATGAAGCGGTAAGGATCGTCTTAGCGGAGAACACGAAGTCATGCGCGGTTACTTCCGCGTATTTCTCGCCCGTGGACGTATACCAATGCTGACCGGGGCGGATGTGGAACGTGTAGACGGTGCCGTCGTCCGAGACATCCCAGCTTTCCGCGGCGCAGGGCTGCGGGCGGCCGAACTGGTCGTTCTCGATCAGCCCGTCGAACAGGTCGGCATACTCCGAGCCGGAGCTTTGATACAATGTGTTCCAATCCGGCAGCTCGGCGGAGTACACCTCCTTATAAGGCTTGTCGTCCGCGATCCCGGAAACCTGGGACGCGAGCGCGGGCAGGCACATTCCGCACACCAGCAGGATGCACAGCAGCATGGATATGGTTTTTTTCATCGTCGATCCTCCTCGTTATGAATCAGATGGTATTATCCCGAATTGTATCACGTTTCGGCGAAAATTGCAAGAGCTTTGTGTAGGTGGCGCAAATTGCGTGTTATTATGCAATTTCATGCGGCTATTCATTCATTTTTACAAGTTTACTTGATGAAGGGCTACATCGTGTAATGGAGGCGTGGTATGACACTCTCATATTACCCGGTACCTTCCCTAATTCAGCAGGCATTCACAACCCAAAGCACCCAAAAAATTCAACAACGACAAGGAAAATCAGACGAATTTTCTTGTCAAATTGTTGAATACTTTAGTTGCGGATAGTGCGAGACTGTGGTATAGTAGTCCCATATCTACTTAGGAGGCGAGCGTATGCGGCTTCACAAGGGACTGTCTAACGGACGGTTGTATCTGTCCATCGTCGAAGGTTACCGCGATCCCATCACCAAAAATGTCAACACTCGTACCCTGCGTTCGCTTGCCTGTGTTTGTGTCCCCTTGATCTGGTATCATTATATCGCGCAATAGTGCGACTGACAATACAATTTAAGAAAGTTTATCGCACCATCGTGCGACTTATTTCGACATCGATTGTCGCTTGACTGTGTGATAAGAATCTGTTATGATATGTATTGGTTAAAACATGCTTGCAATGGTTGCAACTAGAAAGGATAAGATATGGGATATATAAGTTATGAAAAGGCAATCGGTCTGCTAAATCAGGCAGGTGTTAACACTTATACAATTAAGAAGAAAAAAACCCTCGGTCAAGCATCGTATGCGGCGATTATGAGCGGTAAAAGCTCGTCTCCGAATGGTCGTACTCGTGGGACCTCGCTTAACACCGAAACTATATCCACACTGTGTGAGATGCTAGACTGTCAGCCTGGCGATCTGTTAGAGTACGTCAAAGACGATACAAAGAGAGAGGGTGTAGTCGGTGAAGGCGAAGTTTAACATGACGCGCGAGCAGAACGTATTCGTTGCGAAACGGAATATTGTTGACTACATATACAAAAGCGCCAGACTGGAAGGCCTCGGTGTTACTTACCCTGACACAGAGACCATTTTTAACGGCATGTCCGCTCCTGGGGGAGACTGCCGCACAGAATGTGTAAACCTCCAATAACAGAACCAAACTAGAGTTAGGGGAGGGAAGAAAATGGCAAAGAAAGCAAAGGGAGAAAAGAGCCTGCTGCGCCAGTTGATGGAGGAGCGCGG
>BNUH01000101.1 GCA_025997215.1 Clostridia bacterium | reverse complement strand
AAAAAGCAAGGACAGCCGAAGATCTTGTTTGCGCAATTGGAAAGGCGTTGGAAACCCTCACTAATGATGACTGCTTAGGGTGGGTCAAACACTGCGGCTATGGTCTATAATAAATCAAATTGCTATAACGAGTATTCGCTTCAATGTCGAATTGATTTACACGGGACGTTATGTCCTCCACTGATAGACTAGATATACCCAGTTTACTAGCCGCCAGCCTACCGATAGGAGTAAATACAACGACAGCCACCAGAGCTACCGCTGCTAGCTTCATCCCGCTTGACGATTGCCGCTTACGATCTCCCCAGAAGGCGACGATGATATATACAACAAATAAAAGCAAGACGCCAGAATGCATCATGCTCGCCAGCAAAATAAGTATTGAAGCCCATAACAAGCTTACGATTCTCCTCTCCTTAACAAATACAACGAAATGGTAGAATGAAGCGGCGACAAGGCATTGGATGGGCATCTCTCGCAGATATGTGACCGAATAGACTATATTGATTGGCCAAATCATGAACAGCAATGCGGCCTTATTCGCTATATCTTGTGAATCCGTCAGCTTCCGTGCAGCCTTTTCAATATACAACGCAGCCACGATGGAAGAAAATACGATATACCAATTGATCTGCATTGTGTGAGTTCCGAACAAGCGAAAGATTAACGATGTGATTTTTGAGAACAGATCGTTATCAGTACCAAGGCTTTTAAAAACCGGTAATTTTAGCAAATCAATAGAAACACGCCAAAAATTCCACCAGTCTACGCCACCCATCGGTAGGTTCTTATGCTTCGCTTGATACAATGCAAGCAGACATTTTGCGAATACAATCAGCAGTGTCAGTTTTTGATTAGATAGGAGCATCCGGCCCTGTAGTTTGATAGTTGCGTAAGCAATCAGCGTCAGCGCTAACAGAAATGAAATATAAGGTCCACCTGTATATACCGCCGCCAACATCGCCATCAGGCAACGGCCTTAATAATTTCTCGATTGAGCAACCCACATGAACCCAGCGTTTTATTGATAACAAGCCGCTTATCGAAGGTATTTTCCACAAACATGCGCGAGGCTATACCCATTGCGTTTTTTTGCTCATAACTCAAGTCCATAAAACAAATAACGCACTGATAGAGGCTCTCCGCGTCCCTGACGCGAAAAAGCATTCCACTTTCGCCTGGCTTCAGCGCTTCACGGCAGCCTGGTATATCACTAGCAAGAAGCGGCCTTGCCATAGCCGCCGCTTCCAGCAAAGCATTGGACATACCCTCATGCCAGCTCGGAAGGATTACCGCATGGGCGGCGGCTACGAATGGTTTGATTTCCTTTTGGAAACCATGAAAGCTCAACAAGCCGTCTCGCACAAATCGTTCAAGCGTTTCCCTATATGCCTCTTCATACCAGCCTATGATATGGAAATGCACATCCTTCCGCTGCACGTGAATTCTGCGAATTACGGCCAGCAACTCATCTATTCCCTTTTCATGCATGATCCGACCGATGTACAGGATATTTGTAACTCCAGTGTCCGGCGGATATGGAGTCGGTTGATATTTTTCAGTATTTACACCCGCTCCTGGCAACGCGGTTGCTTGATTCTCCCGTAAAATTCGCTTTTCAATAAACAGCAAACGATTTGTGGTGTTTTCAAAAAAAACCTGCCGCGCTCTCATGCATGCTAGTCTATACAGCGCATCAACGAGCACCTGGATGGCCCCGCTACGCTCATATACCGAACCCAAACCGGTCACGTTCAAGCAATAAGCAATCCGCAACATCTCACAGGCAATACCGCAATATATATTGGGCTTAATAGTATAGTTAAACACAAAATCTGGTTTCTCACGCTTGAGAATCTTTATATATCGAAGGAACAGACCCATGTCTTCCAACGGATTGATACCACGACGGTTCATATTGACATGAATCAGCGTGCAACCTGACTCTATGAACTCCACCTTTGCCTCGGCCGGGCAATCTGGAATCACCGCAGCGACCGTATGACCGGATCGAACTAGAGCTTCCATTAACTCCTTCCGATACAGCAGAAGTGTACGATACTCATTTGCAACAAACGCGAACTTCACAACTGGCTCCAGCTTAGTGTCTGGCATATACGTCGAGCGATGGACTCCGCATCCAGACCAACGCAGCACCGCAACGCGTACTGGTCACCGACATTTTCGGCAAACCGATCCGGGATACCAAGCCTGACGACCTTTGGTATTTGCATAGTGCAATCACACAATGTTTCCAAGACGGCGCTACCAAACCCACCGACGATATTGTTTTCTTCCACGGTGATAATTAACGCAGTTCTATTTGCAATTTCTCGAATAGCGGAAATATTCGTCGGCTTAACCCGAGGAACGCTGAATTGCGCAACACGTACGCCTCTTGCGCGCAAGATTTCACAAGATTTCACGCATTCTCCCAGAATCGCGCCAGTCGATAGCACCGCTGCGTCCCACATACCTTCGGGTGCCTCTCCAACAAGAATGAATGCGGACAGATCCAACGCTGCGTCGGATTCATGCACTACGCCTTCACCACCGCGACCTAGACGGATGTATACGCTACCATTCGTTTCGACCGCCGTATGTGCGGCGATGTTAGCCTCCACCGAATCGCCTGGACAGATAACTGTCATGTTCGGTATCGCCCGAAGGATGGAAATATCCTCCGTCGCGTGATGACTCATGCCCAGCGAACCATATGCATACCCACCGCCGACAGTCACCACCTTGACATTCGCCCGATGGTACGCACAGTCATTGCGGATCTGTTCCAGACAGCGCAGCGTCGGAAAGTTTGCGATTGAATATACAAACACCGTTTTGCCTTCCAGCGCCATGCCCGCCGCGACGCCTAGCAAATTCTGCTCCGCGATGCCCGCGTTCAGAAACTGATTAGGTAAAGCCTCATAGTAGTGCTTAAGCACACCGAATCCCAGATCTCCGCAGATTAATACGATATTTCTATCCGCCTTCGCAAGCGCAGTCAATTCTTTGATAAATGTATCCCTCACAGGCAAACCTCCTGCGCACACTCCAGATATCTCTCCGCACAGGTAGCGTCCGAAGGAGTGGAATGTTCATCCGGACGCCAGAAAAGACCGCGCCAAGTCGAACACATCGTATGGTCACGACAGCTACTCGCGCCCATTTCCGTCGGATCAGGTATGCCTACAGGTGTATAGATGTCATCGATTTCAATAGGCTTATTTTTCCATAATGCGGCTACCGCTTGGTCATACTCCCAGCCTTGATGCGGGAAGCGGTAATGCCATAAGATATCGTTCTCCATAAACGGTACGCCATGGCCCTTAATGGTATGCGCTATTATCGCCGTTGGCCTGTCATCCGTCGGATCGGTCGCGAGAGCTGCGGCAAGGGCCATGTGATCATGACCATCCACGGTGAGTACGTTCCAGCCGAACGCGCGCCATTTCTCAGATAAATTGCCCAGTGCTATGGTGCGCTCACAAAAATCCATACTCTGCATCTTGTTATGGTCAATGATAGTAACCAAGCGACACAGCCGGTAATGTGCAGCGAATAATGCTGCCTCCCAAACCGAACCTTCGTCGCATTCACCGTCACCCAATATTACAAATACACGATGCGCCTTCCCATCCATCTTTCCGGCAAGCGCTATACCAGCCGCTACGGGCAAACCATGCCCCAAGGAACCAGTTGACAGTTCCACGCCTGGCACATGATGGGACGTATGCCCGGAAAACAGGCTTCCATCCTGATAATAGGTAGACAGGTCTTTAACAGGATAAAACCCGCCCTCGGCAAGCGCTGCGTACAGCGCAAGGCCAGCATGTCCTTTGCTCATGATCAAACGATCCCGCTGCGCAAAATATGGGTCGACAGGCGAATACTGCATGATACCCGTATACAGCACGGCAAGAATATCTGCTACTGAAAGCGCAGAACCAATATGTGAGCCGCCGGAACGTGCAGTCATTTCGATACAATGCCTACGAATCAACCAAGCCATACTGACACTGTTCATTCTGACGCCTTCTTTGACGAGATCATTGGCATCATCCGCATACATATTATGGAGAGCTTGTATTGTTTCACGTCAATAATACCCCCTGATCAGCGCTACCGTCTTCCAAGTCGTTAGAAACTGCCGCGATAACCGTTCGGATGTCTTTAGGTAGCCTTCTTGTACGCGTAAACAATTTCAGTATCGTCCACCATAGGCATCGACAGTCCATTAACAATCCATATCGCTCCGCATAGTACTGCTGCAGTTTGAGTTTGGTTGGTTGAATATGTGACGTATAATACGCGTCCGGATCATTATCTTTCGTGAAATCGTCAAACTGAGCAAAATGTACAATGGACGCCCAATCTGTAACGCCTGGCTTGACATTAAGTATGCACCTCTGCTCAGATGTATAGGACGCGACATAGAACGGAAGCTCCGGTCTTGGACCGACCAGCGACATGTTGCCCACAAACACATTGAACAATTGAACCAATTCATCCAGTTTGGTATTGCGCAAGATATGCCCGATCCGCGTAATACGTGGATCCCTATTTCCAACATTCAGGAATCCTTCACGATCAGTATTCGGCTGCATCGATCGAAATTTATAAAGACGGAAGTGTCTCCCGTTAAGCCCGACCCGCTCGCTGCGATACAAGACACCACCGCTTGAATCCAACGATATGGCGGCGGCAATGACCACGAGTATAGGCGACAGCACTGCAAGCCCTACGAATGATATAACGACGTCAAATATCCTCTTGAAAATCTTCTTATATAGCATATCACATATTCCCGCCACCGGCATCTATGCATGCCCCAGGCATGAATGACGCAGCATCTGAAACGAGGAAAGCTACGATATTTGCAATCTCTTCTGGTGTCCCGAACCGAGCCGCCGCCTGGTGTTGTGATAGGAATTCACGACATATATCAATGCCGCGCCTTGTCCCGTCTTCATGCGGTTCTATATCATTTTGCCGCAAATCCCAGTAACTGCCATCAAATGCAATCGCTCCAGGCATGATGGCGGTCAACACCACGCATGTCGGCGCTAACGCGCGACCGACCGTTGTCACATATGCGTTTAGAAATGCTTTTGCAGAAGCATACTGCGGGTTTCCGCGAAGCATAACTGCCGAGATGGATGAAATATGAACGACTCGTCCCCATCCATTCTTTTCCATAGGAGGGATAAGCGCGCGGTTCATTTCAATTGCGATGCCTGCATTGAATGTCAGGGCATATGACCATTCATCCCAGCCACCCAATGGATCCCGGCTTGTCAGGGAACCACCGACATTATGCACTACAATATTGAACGATCCACGTTCTTCGGTCAACATTTGGGCAAAACCAAAGATGTCGCCATTCATCAGGTCATGCGGAAATATGGCATGTGCGACAGGCGTAACGGCGTTCATTTCCGTTAATAATGTAATAAGGTGCGGCTCGCTTCTTGCGACTGCCGTCACGACCGCACCTTCTTTGGCGAGCGCAAGTGAGATCGCTCGACCTATGCCTTTGGACGCACCGACGACCAGCGCGTTTTTGCCGCGAATGCCACTTGTCATGAAGCCCTTAACCTCGTGAGTCTTCGCATTGTGCGGTGTTTGACAATTGAGAGCATGCGTCTCCGAGCAAATCGCATCGCAAAATCGTATACATTACCTCTTTCGATCGCACTCCAAAACGGCTGGATTATTGAATCGTTCGGACTGAGCTCCGTTAAAAAACACTCAATTGTTTGCTTGAGATAAACCGGAATATCACGGATAGGCGCAAATATCATGTAATGCATCACACTGTCCATAAAGCGGTCGCGGAATGACGCGGAACGCTGCCGATACTTGCTCTCACCTTTAATGGTAAGCATATCCTGTACTACCTGTGCTTGCTTAAACGCATATTTATACATATGTGGGATAAGCTTGGTTGTAATTGAGCCATATCGATAGCAGATTACAAGCAATGCATCTTGAACCACTTCGATAGTGCATGCATATTTGAGATAATTCAATAGAAAGATAATGTCTTCCCCATACCGTACTTCTTCGTCGAATACCCCTCCCCCTCGCACATGCGCATAATAACTTGCCTGTTATATACCTTTCCCCATGCTGATTGGCAACCGGAAACATGCAGGAAATCCAGAAATGGATGTTCTTCATGATTGGGATATGCCGACTCACTGATATCAACATTAGAACTGGATACTGATATATGACCGTGCATGAGAAGATCTGGCTTGCTGCGAATCACAAGCTTAACGCATTTTTCATAGTAATCATTTGTAACGTAATCGTCACTATCTACAAAGCTGTTGTAATCGCCGTCCGCCAGACATAGACCGGCATTTCTCGCTGACGATAGCCAACCATTAGGTTTATGCATACAGATGAATTGCTGTCGGTTGAGCGCATATGAATCCGCAATCAACCCCGAAGCATCTCTGGAGCCGTCGTCCACTAAGTATGCGGTAAAACAATCAACCGTTTGTTGACAGAAGCTCTGCAGACAGCGCCACAACTCGTTCTCCACTCCGAATATCGGGATGATGATGTCGAGGTCGTCACGCATCTGGAGAGACCTTTATTTTAACGAACTCATCTGGGTAAAAATCACCTGAAAACATCTTATACTCAGGTGCAATCACTATTTTTGATTGATTATTGTTTAGATATGCGCTCCACCAAGAATAGCTGCTATTGCTGATAATCTGATGACGGCATGCAGACATCATAAAATACTGCTCGAAATCCGAATAATCCTGATTACTCACAAACATAACCATGAACTCTCGCTTGAATAACTCTCTCGCATATTCTATATCCTGACAGAATATATATATATTCTTAGTCAATTCTCGACACAATCTGAGCGCTGTTATGAAATATTCTCCGGGCAACAACCAGCCGCTCATTTTTACTTAGTCGCCCCTTCGTATATGAATGGCTACACTGTTTTCCGTACTGACGGATGCTATAAATGATAATGCTCGCGAGGATAACGTGCCTTCCTTAGGCGAGAACTGCCTGAGAAGTTCCTGCTTATACTTCGCGAAGTATTTCTCCGATTGCCAATACCCTGACATGTACAGAAGCTTCCGTTCAATTACTTCTGTGAATCGGTTCGGATGAAACTGCCATGAATCTTCACTGTGTTCCAGGACTACGAACGGCATATGTATTTGGAATTCGTATTGCAACCGCATAACGATGCGTCCCAGCCATTCCGTTGCGAGCGCTTTCTGCATAAAAGGCGGAAACTGAACTATTCCACGTCCATATATATTCAATTTATCTAATTCGTAAGGTCTGTTTCCCCTTACGTTACAATACGTGGTGTCCAGATAAAAACAACCGTTTCGCTCCTTCGATAAAGCGTAACCGACAGCATACTCGGATAGTTGATTTCCGAGACCGCCACCAATCCATGAAATTGTGATAGAACGCCTCACTGTGGTTGTTTATTTCCTTTTTTTGCTTCCATCGCATCGATCCGCGCCTTATCCTCAGCCCATTTCTTTTTGAACGCTTCCGCGTCGCGTTCGTGCTTCTCCTTCGTTATGCGTAGATGTTCTTTCTCCACATCGAGATATTCACCGCTGACATAGAACGCTTCGGCCACTTGTCGTGCTTGTTCACTTTCCGTTCCCTCAAATGCACCCATCCGTCCCGTCGTAACCTCTTCAGGCACATACACAACTCGTCGTACGACAAATGGTTCCTTCTGTTTACAGGAAGGGCAACCCACTTCAAGTAACTTGTTATACATCCTTCGAAGGTTGACTCCCTGAGTCCGAACGTTAAGGACACATTCAGGGTTAAGGCAGTGAAGTTCATAGAGAACTCCATTCATCTCTATATAGCTATCATCTTCTAGTCTTGAACAATCCAAATACTCTCCGACGGCCTTATACGGATATAGCGGACAAAGAAAAGCCGGAGTTTTGTCTTCCAGTTCCTTTGGTTGTTCCTCTATTACAGGCTTTTTCTTAAATAATGCCAAACCAGCGCCTCCTCTAAGCCGACTTCTTAATACTCTATATATCTTCTTCGGTCAGTCAAATCTATTATAATCCGTTCCCCTCATACCTTATAAAGGATTTCGTGCTTATATTGTAGAGGTTATCGAAGTTATTTGCAATGTTAAGGATGGTTGGTGGTCAATATATCGATACAGAACAAAACTTAAAAAACATAACAGAGACCAATTCAAACAAAATACCCGTATACCCTATTTTTTGCGTAGCTTCGCCATTTAGTTATTCGCCATAACTAACTAATCAGCACTTTATGTCAACATAGCCCCTCGCATGGCGCACTCCGCGGCCGCTGTGTGGTCAGTGTATCATAATTAACCACCTGTCTGGAGAGTACCGACAATAAACAGGTAGATCATTAGTGCATATTTGAATTAAAAAGGTACACAAAATTTCAACGAGCTATTGACATGTCTTGACAAAGGTGGTAAACTCCATCTTGTCGAAATAAGCGGAACCTTCCGTAAGAGATATACAAGAAACCAGACGGAAGGTTGTTCGTTCTACTGGTCGATGGAGGAATCTGACAGGAGGTGATTGGGTTAGCATCCAGGACATGGTAGAACAGGCAAACCATGAGCAAAGGGAAATAAAGCGTGCATTTTCTCCGTGTTTTCCGTCATTTCCCAAACACGAAAAACGGCCAGAAACCTCACGTTCCTGACCGAATCCCTCCTAGACATTACCAGCGAAAATTCATTCCGCGAGCACCGTCTCGTCCACCCACAGCTTGAAAGTTCTCGCGCTGATACCGAGCTTTATCGCCGCATCGTGGCTATTTATCTGACGTTTCCTGTATTTGTCACACATAATGTAGAAGAAAGGCGATCGGTGCTTCGGCGGCCGGCCAAACTGCACGCCTTTGAGCCGCGCCGCCTCGATTCCCGCCTGCTGCCTCGCTTTGTTGTTCTCGCGCTCCTGCTGCGCGACATAGGAAAGGATTGACATCACCATATCGCTCACGAATGTGGCTGTTAATGATTTGGAAGGCGTCCGCGTATCCAGCAGTGGCATATCCATCACCACTATGTTCGCCTGAATCTCCTTCGTTATCACTCTCCAATTCTCGATGATCGCCTCGTAATCCCTTCCCAGCCGATCCAGTGATAGGACAAACATCACATCATCCTTCTTCAGTTTGGCCAGCAGCGCCTTGTACATCGGCCTATCGAAGTCCTTGCCCGATAGTTTGTCGCTGTATACGTTCGCCTCCGGTATCCCCTGCTCCTTGAACGCGATGAGCTGCCTGTCTAAATGCTGCTGCTCGGTGCTAACCCGTGCATACCCGTAGATCTCCATAAGTTTGCTCCTCCATAACAATATTAGGTCACTCGATTGACGAGAGACCTTTGGTTATGGATGCCAAACCATCTAGAGATTTATCGACGGAATGATTGTCGGTATTAGCCACTTGATATTTAGTCTGGGTTTGGTAATATGGTGATGGAGGGATTGTAATTATGGTGATTGAGTTTCCGGCTGCCGGGTTTACGCCACTGAAGTTCGAGACTCTCAAGCAGCTCGTGTATAGCAGGTATAACCTGCTCAAACGCGCCTTCGGGCTTGAAGAGCTGCCGATACTTAGAGAAGATGGGATACTGAAGTTTCCATGGTTTCCAGACAACCCAACCCCTAACGACAAAATCGCATACACAGACTTTATAAACCGCCTGTGCCGACACGCACTGACCATCCGAATGATTAGTCGCCTGGAATGTGAACTGTTCAACGAAAAATACCAAGGCACTACGTTCCTCATCTCACTGGGTATGGGCTGGAAGAATCGGCACGTGATTCTTAAAGGGTTGAGCGGAACCTATGCTTATGCGAGCATGAGGAAGGCGCGGGATCCTGGGTGGGTGGCGTATTATGCGC
>BNUH01000100.1 GCA_025997215.1 Clostridia bacterium | reverse complement strand
GCGCACAAAGGAGAGTTTTTAGGTAATACCGCGCCGTATGGGTATCTGAAAGATGGTAAACATCTGATTGTTGATCCGGTTCACGCGCCGGTAGTCCGCGAGATATTCGAGATGGCGGCTGGTGGTATGTCTGTGTTTGCCATATGTAAAGAACTCCACAGGCGAGGTATCCCGGCAAAGGAAGAAGCTCGAAAAGGTGTCGAAAACCCAAAGTGTATGTGGCATGCAAACACTGTGAAGGTTACTCTAGCAAACTATGCCTATGTCGGAGATATTGTATCCCAACGTGTTACTCGAACAACAATAGGGAAAAAGCGGGATATACCGAATTCTCAAGAAGATTGGATAATTTGTCGTGGGATGCACGAACCGATAATAGCGAGAGAACTCTTTGATGTGGTTCAGGAAAAGCTTAAAGAACGCAAAGGTGTACGTGGGGAAAGACAAACTTCACTGTTTGCGGGTATTATGTTTTGTGCGGACTGCGGGTATCACATGGTTGTGTGCCGTTCCAAGAACTATCCGCACTACAGCTGCTCGGCGCACATCGCGTCATTGCTGGAGGGCAGCGAGCGGCCATGCTCGTCGCACTATATCAGGCAGGACAAGCTTGAAATAGCGATACTTTATGAAATTAACAAGCAGATAGTTGGGTTCGATCCAACCACCTATAAGCGTGATCCGAAGGAAACAAAGCGTTTGAGGACGGTTCTCGATGACTCCGAGCATCGTATGGATGAGTTGAATTTGTATACCAAGCGGCTGGTTGAGAAATACGCCAAGGGTATACTCGACGATGCAATGTTCGAAGAATTGATGCGCTCATACCAGTCCGAGCAGCACGATGTAGAGTGTCGGATACAAGAAACTAGAGTTGAATTAGCCGTAGATATCAAGCAGCGCGCCGACCAGTTTGCTGCTTTGTTGAAACGTTACAAATCTATGAATAGTCTGACGCGAGAAGCGTTATTGACGCTGATAGACCGGATCGTTGTGCACGAAACAGACTGCCCGACGCACAAATGGCGGGATCGGGCGCAGTTAGTCGAGGTTCATTACAAACACATAGGTACGCTACGCGAACCTATAGTTGTCGGCAGAAAGGAGACTATACGATAATGAAAACAGCTATTTACCTAAGGTTAAGCCGTGACGACGGCAGTGATTCCGAATCGAATAGTATCGGCAACCAGCGCGAGCTACTGCGTAAGTTCGTTGTGCAGAATGACCTCGGTCAGATGGAAGAATTCGTTGACGACGGCATATCGGGCACTACGTTTGAGCGTGCCGGCTTCAAACGGATGTTGGATGCGATAGAGTCGAAACGAATTAATGTTGTGGTATGCAAGGATCTATCGAGATTAGGCAGAAACAATGCGCTCGTGAGCTTTTACACAGAATTGTACTTCCCAGAGAAGCGGGTTCGGTTTATTGCTGTTAATGATGGTATCGACAGTGATAAGGGCGACGATGTGGTTATGCCATTCCGCAGTGTGATAAACGAATACTATGCCAGGGACATTAGTAAGAAGTGTCGGTCAGTAAAAAAGAGTATAGCGTATAAAGGTTCATTTCAAGGATCGGTGGCTCCTTACGGTTATATAAAGGATAGTTCTACCACTATAGCAGTAGATCCAGTTCATTCGTTGATTGTGCAGGAGATATTTCGGAAGATCGCAAACGACTGGACAGTTTTCCGTATTATGAAGGATCTAAGAGCACGCAGGATACCAACGCCGACTGAAATATCGAACGCGGTTGTGGAGACGAAATGTAACTGGCAGGCATGTACGATTCGGTATATTCTGAGTAATCGGGCGTATATCGGCGATAACGTCAGCCAACGGTTCACTACTAAGTCGTTCAAAATTAAGAAATACATTGAGCGTTCGGAGAGTGAGTGGATCATCGTGCCTGGGATGCATGAACCGATCGTGACTCCGGAGGTCTTTGAGAAGGCGCAGCAGTACCTAAAAATGCCCAAGCGTGGCGGACGGCCGAGGTTGACTGAGACTTTATCACTCTTTGCTGGGATTATTTATTGCCACGATTGCGGGAAGCGGCTTGTTAGAAAGAAGACGCATAACTATTATTACTATAGCTGCACAGGCCATGACACAACGGGGTATATGGGCGACGACAGACCATGCACAGCGCATTATATCCGCGAGGATAAACTAGCCGAGGTTTTATGCCGTGAGATTAACCGACAGATCGATGAGTTCCATGCCAGCGACTATAAGCGTGACGCTAATGCGATCAAACGGTTGAATTACGCACTTGACCAGTATGAAAAGCGAGAGGGTGAACTGAAGGATATAATGAAACGACTGATAGAAAAGAACGCGAAAGGCATTCTGGGCGACGATATGTTTGAGGAAATGATGCATGAGTATCAGGTGGAACGGCAAGCAGTTGAGAGTGGGACTATAACCACTCGCGCTGAGCTAGCGTCTGACCCAAGGGCGAATGCTCTATTGTTTGCCGATATGCTGAAACGATTCAAGCATATGCCTGTGCTAGCGAAAGATGCTCTGGTAGTGGTTGATCGGGTTGTTGTCCACGAAACAAGTGGTTGGCATCAGCGTAAGGGGCGGACACAGTTGATTGAGATACACTTCAAGCATGTTGGGTTGATAGGAGATGCGGTTGTGGTCGGGGATATACCGCTGGTTGAAAACGCTGGTTGATTCGTGTTATAATGTCCATGGTGGTAAACGAGCCGCCATGGACATTACTGGAGGTGTGATAGTGGGTCAGACCGACAACGGCGTATTTGTAGAGATTGGCGCGAATCGAGAGATCAAAGCCGGAATGTTTGCTGTGATCTTTAATAACGCAAAGGCTGCGCTGAGTGCGTATAACGCATTAACCGGATCAAACTTTCCACCGGAAACACCAGTAAAGATAGTTACGCTTACGAACGTCCTCTATAAAGGCCGCGTTAATGATCTTGCTTTCCTGTTAGGCGATAAGCTTGTTATACTAATTGAACACCAAAGTACTAGGAATGAGAATATCACATTACGACTGCTGATCTATATCGCGTTCGTGTACAATGCTATATATAAAAATGAGCATATCGTATATGGAACAAAGGCCATTAAGCTTCGTGAGCCAGAGTTTTATGTGCTATATAACGGTACTGACGACACAGTAGCAGCTAAAGAAATTAGAAGACTGTCTGACCTGTATTCCAAGGAAGGGCTTGAACAAGGTCATGAGTTCAACCTTGACCTTAAAGTAGCTATATACAATGTCAACGCGCCGGAAAACGCAGACATGGTCGCGAAAAGTAGTGAGTTGAACGGTTATGTCTACTGCATAAAGCGAGTACAATACTATCAAAATATCGGCGAGAGCAATGAAGACGCTATCAAGCACGCGATCAAAGATACCAAGCGCGAAGGATACCTGGCGGAGTTTTTGGAAGGGCATGAGGCGGAGGTGATCAACTTGCTACTTCAAGAGTTTGAGGTCGATACTTATGGCGCGGTTCAAAAGGAAGAGGGGCGGCTGGAAGGTGACAGAGATCGCCAAAAATCTGTCGCTTTAAAGATGCTGAAGAGACATAGGCCAATAGAAGAGATTATAGAGGATACAGAACTGCCATTCGATGTTGTACTCACAATACAGAATGAGCTGGTAGGTAGGTAATTGTTCTAATGCGGCTGCTGCGGCAGCCGTCTTTTTTTATCTATCCACAGTGTAACAACTGAGCAACATATCAATAACTTTCGTAATCTGTCAGTAGCATCTGGAAACCAATTCCATTTCTCCCATATTTTGCAGCATGATTCGACCTTGCATATTTTGTCATAAATAGTAGCGTGATAATATCGTAATTTATGTCTTGCACAAGCAATAGTACGCTACATTTGAGTAATAATTATAGATGTTATGTTCAATCAATCGAATACTCTTTAGTGCATATGCTATAAAACAGTATGCGAGATAAAATATTTATGTTATAAACCGAGGGGATATGCTGTTCTATGTAGATACGTCTCGCAGAGTCCTCCTACTCCGCTTGTCGATAGTTCAAGCCTGAAAGTGACAGCTAACACAGAGCCTCCTTCAATTGATGTTACCATATTCTAACAAGGTTTGTGTGTAAATTCAAGAGCAATTTGAGAATTTCTCAAAATTTGTTGGAACAAATCGAAACCTGCTTCAGAAACGATCCATGCTCTGCGTCATCCTGCTGCCGTCTTGTCTTGCTACCACTTAACTTACGTTGAATTCCAAGCCGGTGGATGTTTTGGCGAAGAGGTTTCCGTGATAAAACAATTACTATAATAATCTAGATACATTGCCTCACTCAATCTCCTGGGCGAGGATTTGTTTGCATTCCCGTGCTTGACTCCATTCGCGCCTTCCTCCTTCACTGTCTTCTTAAGGCGCATGACTTGACGCTCGGAAATACCCAGTCCCTGTGCCGCTTCTTTGACGGTGAGTAGTCCGTCTACTGCTCGGCTGATGATCTCGTATCGCTTGAGTTGTTTTGCTTGCAAGCGTATCTCTCCCTGCTTCTTCACTCCCCTTTTGACGAGGGGGGGGGTGACAGAATCACTTGTGTCTCTACAGGGTGACATTATCACTTGTGAACAGCACTATTTTCGCCAACGGTGTTGACATGCTTGGGAATTGATGGTAAAATTGGAATGAATTGGAGCATGAACCGATTGGTTGTTGAGAATATCAAGCACCATTGAGGTTTTTTGTTTATTCTATCCAAGAAATGCTGTGAGGAGGATTCCGTACTCTATACTCGCCCAAGGTGCCACAAGCTCGATTGGAGCCAATATTGGCACTTTTAGGTAGAGGACAAGCTGGCGAAAATAGTGTATTTTATTCGCTACACGACTTGCATAGGAAAGCGGCAAGGAATTTAGGCTAATTCAACAGCGCGAAGATATGCTGGTGAGCGCACATCAGAGGAACACAGGTACCGAATAACGACCGCTCGTTTGGCTTAGTCTCCGGCGGTTGTATGCAGGGAACAAAGGACAGACCGTGGGCAGCATCGATATGGATGTTGCATGGCGAAGCATATGTGTGTTGGAAGCTTGGACAATGATCATTGGTACGTACTGTTTGTGATGGCGAACCGAGAGGACGCTATCAGGGCGGAGTTTGACAAGAGGTTCCAGAATGCTGGGATGAAGTCTTTTGTTCCTATGCGCGAAACCATCCACAAAGTCGATGGCAAGAAGAATCTGATAAAGGAACGAATGTTTCCTGGTTATCTTTTCCTAGAGACGAAGATGGGGGACAAGGAATTCTTAACCATGATCCAAGACTTCGTTGCTACAACATATGGGGCGCTTCGGGTGCTGACGTACGGGGATGGACAGGTAGCTCTTAGTGGTGACGATGTTCGTCATATCTATTATCTGATCGGCGATGAGCGATGTATGCCGGTCTCGACACTTGTAAAGGAAGGCGCGAAGATAACTGTTATCTACGGTCCCTTGAAAGGACGAGAGAGCATAATCAAAAAGGTGAATCCGCATCAGTCGGGCTACGCCCTCCTTGCGCGTCCCCAGCGCGCCTATCCCCGGCGAACGTTCCTCGGCCTGGAATGCTCCTGTTTCCAATCTTGCGGAGTTGGAAACGACTGGGATTTCATCCGCAAATACTATCATACGAGGAGGATATTTATGAAAAGAGTAATTGCAATAGTCGCTTTATTGCTTTTCATGGCATTAGGAGCACCGCTACATACATTAAAAAATGCATATGCTGCTGTGGTGTCAACAAAAGATATATATGAGCGCTTGGTCGAAGAGTTTGAACATGGTATGTATCAGGAAGTTGTTAATATCTATGAGATAGATTTGAGATATCGCACGTTTACTGAGCAACAAGACAGTGCCAACTACTACGCGTACGCAAAAGCTGTGCTTGCAATCGCGCAAGGGGATCTTGTCGAAGCGAATAAGCGACTATCCGCGCTGGCTGACAGCTTCGCAGACACGACATATTTCCGCCATTATGTACGCGGTTTAGAGTATATGAACCGAGGCTCATACGACATGGCTCTAGAAGAGCTGCATGCCGCAAATGGGATATTCAACAGCGTTATGTTGATATACGACATGCCGACACCTACACCGACACCTACACCAACGCAGACAACGACTCCGACCTCGACCCCGACCCGAACACCAATGCTGACGCCAACACCGACGCCAAAATCTGGTGATGGATTTATTAGTGGTATTTTTAAGTATTCACTTCGCAATGGTGAATGCACAATTACGGGCATAACTAATACGTTCTACTCTGGCGAACTAATAATTCCTAGTAGTATTGATGGTTACCCAATTACTAGTATTGGTTCAGGAGCATTGTCGTATTGTCGTTACTTGACAGCAATAACGATACCTAGCAGCGTCACTTATATTGGCGAAAGAGCCTTTTCGTATGACTATGATCTTGCTGTAATAACCACTAACAATATAAGAAACAATGGGGTTGTAAATATATCTGACTCGATTGTATACATAGGTGAAGGCGCATTTGCAGGGTGTGATCATATTGAAAGCATTCAAGTGATGTCGCAAAACAAGAATTACATAACAATTGATGGTGTTTTGTTTAGCAAAGATAAAACAATAATACTCTCATATCCAGCTGGTAAAAAAAACATCAATTACTCAATACCGTATGGCGTAAAGCGAGTTGGAAGCGAAGCATTTTCTGGAAATAGCTATGTTACATCGATAAATATACCTAACACTGTGCAAGAACTAGGTTGGTTTTCGATCGCTTGGTGTAGTTCGTTGACAAATATAGAATTACCGGATAGCATAACTATTGTGGAGCCTGAAGCATTCTACAGTAGCTCATTAAGAACAATTAAAATTCCATCAAGCGTGATAAGCATAGGAAGCGAAGCATTGGCTTATAACGCAGATGATCTGATAGTCTATTCGCCTTCTGGTAGCTATGCTGAGAAGTATGCAAAAGATAATAAAATTGCAATTAAAGCCACATCAGAACAACAATCCTCGATGCTAAAGCTGTCATTCGAAACAGTTAATGGAACAGTATATGGTAAGCTTGGAAGCGGGGGCTACTCAAGTATACTTGACAGTAATACATCTACATTTGCAGACTATGTCCCAGAGTCAAGTTACGTTATATGGAAATTCAATTCACCAGTTATCGTAACAAAGATTCGCACATATCCAAGATACGCAACTGGAGATGATATAAATCGCTTTCAAACAATAAGTTTGTCATATGATGGTAAAAACTTTATCAATATGGGCAATTCTGCAAAAACTAACACCAATCCTGCATGGTCTGAACTTAATATCTCCGATGGGAAAACCTACAATTATATTAGGTTACAAGGTGGCTTCTTGAATTGTGCTGAACTAGAAGTATATGGATATTTAGCACCATCACCGGTACCAATGATTTTAGGTTATTTTATAGATCGATTGTTCGACTCTCTAGGTGATTAATCCTGGCGAGAATAATATGGAATATAGCAATGATGAAGGCTGGAACTATCAAATGGTCTACGAAGATGCGATGAAGTTGAAGTTGCGGTTAGATGATTATAGTGCGTGAGTTTTTCTTCACGCCTAGGTTAGTCCCGCCTAACTTATTTATGAAGTGCTAGCTCAGGCGTGCAGAACCGAGTAGGTAAAAGTTTTAAGCGCACTTCCCTTTCCCAGCGAACCGTGGTATACTCAACCTTAGCAGGAGGGCGTGACGAGATGAGAGAGTTCAACATCAACGGGCTGTGCGTACCCAACGATCATTACATGGTTGATCTCAGCCAGCGGGTGCATGAGATTGACGAAATTCTTGTGGCGAAGGGGAAATACTTCACCATTAACCGTGCGCGTCAGTATGGGAAAACGACGACTTTAGGAATCATGGAGCGATATCTTCGTGATAGATATATCATTATATCTATTAGCTTTGAGGGATTCGATTCATCGATTTTTGAGGATACGTCTAGTTTCATTAATGCTTTCAAATTTGCATGTGAAACTCAGCTTAAACGATACACAGTTAACCAGCCTTTAATCGAAGACTGGATAGCATCTCCGGATGCTGATAACATGCAGACTCTAAGCGCACGTATTACCAAACTAGTGAACGGCTGTGACAGGCCTGTAATTTTAATGGTTGATGAGGTGGACAAATCCTCCGACAACCAATTGTTTCTTAATTTTATCGGTATGTTGCGTGACAAGTATCTTACGCGGTCCAAATATGGGGACGACGAGCACGCAGCAACGTTCAAGAGCGTCATCCTCGCTGGTGTTTATGATATAAAGAATCTCAAGCTGAAGATTCGACCCGAAGAGAAACACACCTATAACAGCCCATGGAACATTGCCGCGCCGTTTGATCTGGATATGAGCTTCTCAGTTGATGAGATTGCTGGGATGCTTAATGAGTATGAGACCGATCATGGTACTGGCATGGACATCCAATCTATCGCAAATGAGATACGCCGCCAAACGAACGGCTATCCATTCCTTGTCAGCCTGATCTGCAAGACGATCGATGAGCAGCTTAACCGCGAGTGGACAATTAGCAGCATTGACACCGCAGTCTATAAAATCATCAAGAAGACAAACATTCTCTTTGATGATATAATAAAGAACATTGAGAATCGTGAGGACTTCCGCAACCTGATCGAGCGGATTCTTGTGAAAGGTGAATCCGTACCATTTGTACACTCCGACATGGTCATAGATCTTGGTGTGACATTTGGCATACTGTGTGAGATAGGCGGTAAGGTTAGCATTTCTAACCAGATCTTCGAGCGTTATATCTACGAACACCTTGTGTCACGGTTACGCACTCGCAATCAACTCCCTATGGATACTATGGAGCCTTCCTTCTACATACATAACGGTCACTTGGACATTGAGATGGTGCTTCAACGGTTTTCCGCTTTCCTCCATGCGGAGCGGCGTGCCCGGGACAGCGCTTTTATAGAGCAGAATGCTCGGCTTGTCTTCCTAGCGTTTGTTTACACAATCATCAACGGTACTGGGAAGTATCATGTAGAATCAGAGACACGAAACAACACGCGTATGGATGTGATTATCGACTATCTTAGAGATGAGTTCATCATTGAACTGAAGATATGGCGCGGTACTACGCTAGAACAAGAAGCTTACGACCAATTGACTGGTTATCTTGATGCGAAGGGTAAGCAGAAGGGTTATCTGCTAGTATTCTGTAGCAACAAGGTAAAGCAGCCGGAACGGGGTAAGTGGATAGATCATAACGGTTATAAGATATATGAAGTGATCGTACCGTTTCTGGAAGAGGCATGAGTCACGACCTGCCATGCCTCCCGCAGATTGTTGAGGGACGAGGTATTCGACAATAAATGCATAGCCATGTTTACAAACCATATCGTTGTTATCACTCAACTTTAAAGAATCCCCTCGTTGCTTGTTCAGGTCTAGAGTTTTGCACAACACCGTTTCATTGTAAGGTAAAAAATGGCTTCATACCTAGCTTTTTTAACCACTTGGCAATTATTCGACATCAGTTATTCACCGCTAACAAGCCTCAAACACTACCGATTGCATCAACTATGGGCAAACTAGGTGCAGCTACACTATTTCTATTGCGAAATTTGATCACTTGACCACCAAGAAACGGCCATTTTAATAGCTTTTTCATATCCTTCTTTGCTAATTCTGCCTCAATGCCCTTTACGATGTCAACGTAACGCTCTAGCCAACTGAGCTATAACCCCACACACAACGATTATTATACCGCACTTTCTGAGAATTGCAAGCCCAAATTTTGAGACTGTGCTGTTCACAAGTGATAATGTCACCCTGTAGAATCACAAGTGATTCTGTCACCCCCCCCTTCGTCAAAATGGGAGTGAAGAAGCAGGGAGAGATACGCTTGCAAGCACAACAACTCAAGCGGTACGAGATCATCAGCCGCACTGTAGACGGACTACTCACCGTCAAAGAAGCGGCACAGGGGTTGGGCATTTCTGAGCGCCAAGTTATGCGCCTTAAGAAGAAGGTGAAGGAGGAAGGCGCGAATGGGATCAAGCACGGGAATGCCGACAAGCCCTCGCCTA
>BNUH01000099.1 GCA_025997215.1 Clostridia bacterium | reverse complement strand
CTCCTTGCGCGTCCCCAGCGCGCCACTCCCCGGCGAACGTTCCCTTCCTCATGGGCTTCCCAGTTTCCGATCCTGCGGAGTTGGAAACGATTGGGTTTTCATCCGCAAATACTATCATACGAGGAGATTACATATGGAAAAGCTAACCAATGCATTTTGCAAAATAATTGCCCTATTGCTCGTTATGGTATTCTCACCGGTTTATGCAGAAACAGACTTAGAGCAGGACGCACGTCATGCAGAAGAAACATATGAGTTGGCAGTAGCCCTTTTTCAAACAGACCATGCCGGAGCTGCTGCTGCATTCGAAGGGATCGATGGACATAAGGACTCCAAGAAATATGTGCTTTACTACGAGGCAGAGCAGCTCTTAGCAGCAGGGGATCCGGCTAAGGCAATCACTAGACTGCAACAACTTAAGAGTTCATCTATTGGCGATGTGGAGAGCTTGTACTATTACGCATATGGATTATATGCAGAACAAAATGGCAAATATCGTAAAGCCATGGAGTTTTACGACATTGCAAATATCCTTGATTCGAGAGATAGATTTCTAGTGATACAGGATGCATATCCAGAAATAGACTTATCAAAGGAAGAATTACCAGAAAATGCACACGAAGGCGGTTACGCTTATATTAACGTTGATGTGGTGACGCCTATCCCTGATCTAGGGGAGCCGCCGGATATTCATGCAGAAACGTTATACCGAGACGATATTGTACAGATAGTCGAATTTGTATGGGATCAAGATCGCAAGCTGTGGATAGAAGTAGTATTACCATCAGAAGACGAGTTTCAAACAGAGATTGAGTCTCTTGGCTTAATAAAAGCGGCTGACCTTGAGTTTATGAGTTTGGCTGATGAAGTGAACTATCGTTCTTACCTAATAAAGCAAAGCTCTAGCAGCAAACAGTTGTATATGCGAGTTAACAAAAACAACATTTACCTGCAGTCAGTAGCAGGCGAGTCTGTTAAAACTGGTAAGCAACTCACAAAGCAAGATATTGTTGCAAGACTTGACAGATCAACAACGCCAGACGGCAAGATATGGATAAAAGTTCGGTTGGAAGATGGTACGATAGGCTATATACCAAAAGATGATATGGAAGCGCTTACTGAGGAAGAAACAGCAGTATATCGTAATGAGAAAGGAATAAGTGATCAACCAAGAGTCCAGATTACGCCTGAACCGACCAAAGCGCCAGATAAAGTAACAACGCCGATTGAGATTCCAGATAGACCTACACTACCAAGCCCTGAGCCTATTCCAACAAGCAAAGAAGATCGTTACTATCACGCATTGTGGTTGATAAGTGTAGGATACGCTAAATACGATAACCCGATTAACGCACTTAAAGAAGCTATACACATATTCAAAGATCTAGGTAACTACAAGAACGCGGTTAAATACGCTGAATACTCAGAACTGCTTTTGTTGATTGAAGAAAACAATTTTAACGAAGCCTTAGATATGCTAGAAAAGATGTATAGTAGAGGCAGATTTGATGACTATAAGGTCACAGATCTTCCGCATCCAAACGATCTATACATCTATATTTTGGCTCGCAAGGAAATATATGAACATACTGATATGGCTTATGCTCAAGCTCTAATAAGTATGATTGACATTCGTGATAGCGATGAGTTAGCGGTAAAACTCAACGAGATTTTACCAGTACTTTCTTACGAAGATGCATTGAGTGGTACTGTTCCTGGTGATCAATATGAGAAACCGCAGAAATACAAGTTACCACGTTATATACCTACAGAAACACCTGTTATAACAAAAGAACCAATACCTACTGAAGGACCGATTGAGTATGATAATGTAACTGATGATTGGAGCGATGTAGATGATTATCAGTATGATCAACCAGATTTTTATATAGATCCAAATGGTAATGGACCAGCATTCATTGCGATGCCGGAAGGTACTACGTATGATGATCAAACACCCGTGCTAAGACCTCCACTTCTGCCAGACCCAACACCGACGCCAGACTCATACCTCCCACAAGGTGTAACTACCCCGCAATCGTCTCCAGACAATACATCAGCTGAATATCATTATACACTAAGGTTTCTACCGAGTTGGCCAGTAACAACTGTAGAACCTCCTAGTGATATTTCAGGCTCAACAGATAATGGTGGGACAGATGCCGTATTTGATGATTTGTTATCAAAGCTAGAATACAATATGGAGATATATGTTCAAAATGAAGGTAATACACCCTAATTGCCGCACATTCTGTGTAGATATGATTAGGTAAGTAAACGTCATTCCAGACCATGATTTGCACACGAACGACTTAACGCCGGGTAAATATGGAACATAATATCTCGTTTATTCTTTGCAGCACCCTCTTTCACTAGTCTAAACAACGCAACAAACAAATGTACCAATAAAGGAGAAAATCAATGTTTAAGAGAATCTTCTTCCTCTTCGCTCTCTTAACTCTATTTGCCATTACTGCCTTAGCAGGCGAGGCGAATAAGAGTGTTTTAATCCAAGAATCCTGGATTGATAGCAATTCCAATAAGGTAATCCGAGAGATCTACCGTGATTCAAATAATGATCCAGTCCTCCAAACCGCAGGATACTTTGCTATAGTGCGTACTTACGATATAGATAATAATATCATAGTAGAGAATTATCTAGATGGTGATTTGAATCCAATGGATCCTGGTAAGGGTTATGCTTATCTGGTAAGAGAGTATAATGAAAAGAGAATCATCGCTGAGTCATATTTTGATGAGTCTAACTCACCCGTGGCTATAGCAGATGGTTATGCTTCAAAACGTATTGAGTACGATGCAAGTGGTAATATAACCAAAGAGACATACTATGGCACAGATTCTGAGCTTATGTTAATCAATAAAAATTATGCCTCAGTCCAGAGAAAATATAATCAAGATAGGAAAATAACAGAGGAACTATACTTTGATACTGACGAGCAACCAATCTTATCGAAGGATGGATATGCAGGTTATATAAAAGAGTATGATTCAGCAGGAAATACAACAAGTGAATCCTACCTTGATGTAGATGATGGGTTAATCATAACCACTCAAGGCTATGCTAAGATAACTCGTACACTTGATAGGCTGAACAATATCACCGAAGAGAAATACTATGGCGCAGATGGTAAGCTTATACTGATTCCTAAAGGTTATGCCAGTGTACGTCGAAGTTATATTGAAAAGTTGCTTACCAAAGAATCATACTATGATACTAATAGTAAGCCTATCCTTTCAGTTGAGGGTTACTCTATTAGGAATCAAGCCTATGATTCCAATGGTAACATCACTAGAATTGAGTATTGCGGAACAAATGGTAGACTACTTGCTCAGTCTAACCTCTATGCTGTTTTGCTTCGAGATTATGATGCGAATAAGAAGATAATTCATGAAGCCTATTTGGGTGAGGATAATCGACCCATCATTGCTAAGGTAGGTTATGCTTCAGTAGATCGTACATACACAGCTGAAGGCTGGGTGGCAACTGAATCCTATTATGATGCTCAAGGTTTGCCTCTCTTACTTTCCACTGGATATGCTAATTTATCACGAGTTTATGATACTAATGGTAATGTAACTCGTGAGTCTTACTATGATACAGATTCAAAACTTATTATGATTCCTAAAGGTTATGCTATAATTGAGCGTAAGTACGATGAGGCTAAACGAATAATTGATGAAAGGTACTACGATACCGAAAACAGCCTTGTTGCAATCCCAGAGGGATTTGCCAAGGTTAGTAAGACATATGATCTCGCTGGTAATGTGACAACAGCGAGTTATTATGGTACCGATAACAAACCAGTTTTAATCCCTAAGGGATACGCTACGATTGAAAAAGAGTATGATTCAAGCAAACTTGTTATTCATGAAGCTTATAAAGGTATAGATGGTAAGCCAATAGCCTTATCAACTGGCCAAGCCGCTGTAAGTCGTGAGTTTGATACTGCTGGTAATATAACGTTGGAGAGCTACTTTGGTACCGATCTCAAGCCAGTAATTATCACCGCAGGTTATGCCGGGATAGCGCGTCAGTATAATTCTGATAAGAGGATCATCTCAGAATCCTACTATGGTGTAGATGGAAATCTGATTAATATTGCCGCTGGTTATGCTAAGAAAGCGTTAGCCTATGACACCGTTGGAAATATAGTATCTGAGACATACTACAGCCCGAACGAGCGTCGCATCATCGGCGGCCAGGGCTACTCGGCTATCAAACGCGAGTATGATGAAAATAAAAAAGTTACGTTTGAGGAGTGTCTGGACGAGTATGATAAGCCTATCATAACAAAGAGTGGCTATGCCAGTGTACGCAGGGAGTATAATGATAAAGGTCTGTTGTTCTCCGAGACGTATTACGGAACTGATAATCAACCGTTAATGCAGACAAGTGGTTATGCGAAGTATACGCGCCTGTATGACGATGCTGGAAATGTAACTATAGAATCGTACTATGATACCACCAATGCATTAGTCATCACTCCAAAGGGTTATGCAGTCTGGGAGCGTACCTACGATGAAAACAATCGTGTAATCGGCGAATTGTACTATGATGCTAATCGAACGCCAATAGCACTTGGTACAAACCAAACCGCGATAAGCCGAGAATATGATGAGGCTGGTAATGTCATAAAAGAGATTTACCTCGACAATGATGGTCAGCCAGTAACGTCCACTAACGGCTATGCTTCTGTCGAAAGAGTTTATAATGGGAAACTACTAGCTCAAGATAAGTATTATGATGTAGAGGGAAATCTCATCCTCTTACCCGCTGGTTATGCTGTGCGACATCTTGTGTATGATGAAGCTGGGAATACAATAAGGACAATGTTCTATGGTACAGATGAGCAACTTATTACTCAACCACAGGGGTATGCGGTTCTGTTAAGAAACTACGATAAGGATAAGCGCATAGTTTATGAGGCATACCTCGATCAAGACAAAAACTCCGTGATAGCCAATACTGGTTATGCAACCGTTCGTAAAACCTATAACCCAGAAGGCCAGTTAATCTCAGAAGCGTATTATGACGTTGAGGATAGGCCTCTCATGTTGGCCGCTGGTTATGCTAAGTTCACCAGAACCTATGATGCTGTTGGCAATGTAGAGCTTGAATCATATTTGGATGGCGAGGGCGCTCCGCTCGTTATCCCTAAGGGTTACGCGGCTTGGGAGCGTCATTACGACGCAAATAAGAGGGTCATAGAAGAGATCTTCAGAGGTGTAGATGGTCAGCCCATCGCACTAGCATCGGGTCAGGCTTTAGTGAAGCGGGAGTACGATCCCGCTGGTAATGTTTTCCTGGAAGAGTATTTTGGCGCTGATCTGGAACGGGTTATCATCACACTTGGTTATGCTGGGGTTGAGCGCCATTACAACTCTAACAAAAAAGTTATACTTGAAGTTTACTATGATACAGAAAGCAAGCTGGTTAATGTACCTGCTGGATATGCGAAAAAGATACTGGACTATGACGCAGCAGGAAACGTTATAAGAGAAGAATATCTCAATGCTGATGAAGAAGCGGTAAAGATAAACGGTTATGCATCAATCTCCAGAATCTTTAATGCCGATAAAAGAGTTATACAAGAGAAATATTATGACGTGACAGGTGAACCTCTCAATCTATCAGTCGGGTATGCCCAGAAAGATATGACGTATGACAATGTGGGTAATATCATAAGAGAATTATACACAGGAGCCGATGATGAGCGGGTACTTAACAACCAGGGGTATAGTACAATTGTACGTGAGTATAACGATAGTAAGAAGATAACATATGAAGGTTATCTAGGAGTAGATGATAAGCCTATTATAGTTAAAGCTGGATACGCAGGTATGCGTCGGGAATACGACGAAAATGGCGCAGTTTCGGCTGAATCGTATTATGGTGTTGATGGTAAATTGATGGTGACAGACAAAGGGTATGCTCGAATGGAAGTAAAATATAATGATGAAGGTACTCTAGTGTATGTTTATTACGATCAAGATGGCAAGGTTATTGAGTGAGTGAGGTAGTTGTACTCCTCTATAAAAACTGTTATAATCCCTTTGAGGGTAGATTTGTGAAACGTATTCTCCTGCTGGTTATTTTTTCGCTGCTCTTCGCCTCAACTGCTTACGCAGCCGAGACAATTAAGGTACTAAAAAATAAGGTTATAGTCCAAGAGACTTGGGTAGATGATAAAGGAAATAAAATAATAAATGATGATGGGTTCTGTTATTACACCGTTAAGCTAAACGGTCGGAATAAACCCACCCGTACTGCCTACTTTGATACTAACGATAACCTCGTCACTATCAAACAGGGCTATGCAATAATAGCTCAAACCTATGACGGGTTAGGCACACTCCTAGAAACTAACTACCTTGATACCAATGAAGCCCCTACCTTATCCGCTCAGGGATACGCAAGGATGCTTAATGTATATAAAGGTAGGAAGTTATCACGGATTGAATATTATGGTGTTGATGGTAGTCTTATAGTCCCACCAGGACTCTATGCAACCAAGGAAATCAACTACGATTCTAAGTTGAGGATTATAAAAGAATCATACTACGGTGCTGATGGCAAACTGATGAACCTGGCTGATGGCTATGCTTATGTGGAATATGTAAGAGATACAGGCAACGTTATATTGTCGGAGCGATATTTTGACGTTGGCGGCGCTCCGGTTGTAACTAAGAAGGGTTATGCCACTCTAATTCAAACTTACGGCGATCGAACTCACCTAACCTCTCAGGAGTATCGGAACGCTGAAGATGAACTGATGATCGGGCCAAAGGGGTTTGCTAGAACTGAGATCAAATGGAAGAGCATGTCTAGTAGCCAGAAGTCACTGGAGAGTTTTTATGATGTTGACGGTGAGCTATTATTACTCCCCGACGGCTATGCGCAGATTGAGTATGTATATGACAAAACACAGCTTCGCCAGAAGAGATACTTAGACGCAGTTGGTGAGTTATCATTAACCAAGGATGGTTATGCTATTATAGAATCCTACTATAATGGCTCGCGCCTTGCCCGTGAGCTATACTTTGGAATTGAAGAAGAACCTGTAGTATGTAAGCAAGGTTACCATGAGGCAAACTATACTTATAACGTCAATACTAGAATCGGTGAATTGTTCTTCGATATTGAGGGTACTCCAGTAATCCCGACAAATAAGAAAGCAGCTAATATACAATATGTCTATGATAAAAAAGGTAGAATTACGAAAGAAACATATCTAGGCACAGACGGTGAACCGGAATTGACTGTGGATGGTTATGCTATTGTATCCAGAGAATTCGACACGATAGGCAATAAGGTATTAGAATCATACTTTGGCGAAGACGGGCTGCCCATCATTATTACAGCTGGCTATGCTGCGATCAAGAGTGAATACGATAGTAATAGGAGACTGATCAAGGAGACATACCTCGACACTAGTAATATGCCAATAATAACCTCTAATGGTTACGCAGCCATTACACGCCGATATGATGTACCAGGAAATATCGTTGAAGAGAGCTACCTGGACATATACGGACATCTCATAGCCCATGCCAAGAATGGCTATGCCAGTGTTCAGCGTAAATTTGATGCGCTAAAACGCTGCATTGTCGAGAAATACATAGCTGCAGACGGCAAACCATTCATCCAGCCTACTGGCTACGCTATCTGGGAACGAGAATACGATGTTACCGGAAACGTCCTAACCGAATCCTTCAAGGATGGTAATAATAAGCTAGTTATTAGGACTGATAGGACTTACGCAAAGATAGTAAAAACCTATGATGATCAGAAACGAGTAACCAGTGAGCGGTATTACGATGCTAATAATAATTTAGTATTAATGGCCTCTGGTAATGCTGGAGTTGAGCGTTCCTATGACGATGCTGGGTATTTATCAGAGGAGAAATATCTTGGGATAAACAATAAACTAGTTGCCATTAATAAAGGTTATGCAATCCTTCGTCGGGTTAATGATGGCAAGCTTATTATAGAAGAGTCTTACTATGATACTAACAACCAGCCTATCCTGTCCACAGATGGTTATTCCGCCAAGAAGATGGAGTACGATGAAGGTGGTAATAACACTTTAACCGCCACCTACGCGATTAATGGCCAGCGCATGAAGCAGTCCAATGGTTATGCAATAGTAAGACGAGAGTATAATGAAGCCAATAAGGTAATATTGGAGGCGTACTTTGACGAAAATGATTCTCCGATAGCCCCTTCAGAATTTGCGGCAATCCGGAGAGAGTATGATGAGTTAGGTAGAGTGGTATCTGAGGCTAACCTGGGAGTTGATGGTCAACCTGTCATCATTGCTGCAGGATACTCTAGTTTATCCAGAGAGTACGATGAGTTAAGCCGAATTTCCCGTGAGTCATACTATAATATTGAAGGCCAGCTTACCAAACTGCCCGCAGGTTACTCCAGTTTTACTCGTGAGTATGATAACGCAAATAATGTTACCAGAGAAACATACTATGATATCAACATAACAATTACTACCAAGGGATACGCCATCTGGGATCGTGAGTATGATGAGAATAAGCGTGTTACTAGAGAGATATACTGTGGTGTTGATGGTAAGCCGCTGCTCCAGAGCACTGGATATTCAGCGATAAATCGAGTTTATGACGAGGCTGGGAACCTGGCAGAGGAATCCTACCTCGATGCTAATTTACAGCCTACTAATATGAGTCGTGGATATGCATATCTAGTAAGAAAGTATACAGAGAAGAAACAAATCTGGTCGGAAGCATACTACGATAATAACTATGCACCAATAGCGATAGCTGAGGGTTATGCTTCTAAGCAGATGAGCTTTGATGAGGCCGTAAACACCACACACGAAGAGTATTTTGGTGTAGATGGTAGCCGGTCTGCGAATACAAAGGGGGTAGCGAGTTACCGTCGTCAGTATGATGATAATAAGCGTTTGATACAAGAACGTTATTACGGAATAGATAATAAGCCTGTTATATCCAGCGATGGATATTCAGGGATACAGCGAGATTACGATGATAGAGGGAATGTTATAAAAGAATCAACACTAGGTGTTGAAGGCTTGCCGTTAGTCATTCCTTCCAGAGGCTATGCCCAGTGGCAGCGTGAGTATGATGAACTGAATAATATAATCGAAGAACGTTACTACGATAATAAAGGGAAATTGGTAGCGTGCTCCAAGGGCTATACCATAGTCCGCCGTGAGTATCATGCCAAGCTCCAGACCAAGGAATCATACTTTGATGTATCAGGTCAGCCAATCCTCTCCACCGATGGATTTACCAGCCGGAATCAGGAATATGATGTGTCTGGTAATGTGATAAGAACAGAATATTATGGTGTTGATGGCAAGCTGCTTATCCAGTCGGTGGGATATGCGGTATTGGTTCGGGAGTATGATAGTAATAAGAAAATAATATATGAAGCGTATCTCGATGAATACTCCGAACCAGTCATCGCTAAAGTGGCTTATGCAGCCGTCCGCAGGACTTATACAGATCAAGGTTGGGTGGCCAGGGAGTCATATTTCGATGCTGAAGACTCACCGATACTCCTCGGTGCTGGATATGCCAGTTTTGAGCGTGGATATGATGAAGTAGGGAATGTGGTAAGGGAGTCATATTTGGGCACAGATGGCGCACGGATAACCATACCAAAAGGTTATGCTATCGTCGAGCGTGCATACGACGACGCTAAACGTATCATAGTTGAGAAATATTATGATGCTAGTGAGAAACCATTTACCATATCCGACGGCTACGCCGAATTCCATCGATCTTACGATTCTGCTGGTAATGTAGCTTCAGAGACTTACTTTGACGTGATAGGTCAACCTATCATTATCCCCAAAGGCTATGCATCAATAGACCGCGAGTATGATGATAAGAAACGAGTAATTCTGACTGTATATAGAGATGGTCAAGGTGCGCCAATTCTTCAGGCACCTGGGTATTGTGGTGTTAAGACCGAGTATGATGAAGCAGGTAACATCAGCAAGGAGACATATCTCGGCGCTTACTTGAATCCTATACTCATTAACGATGGATACGCTGCGCGAACAATGCTTTATAACGTTGATAAGAAAGTAATACAAGAGATATATTATGACGTTAATGGTGAAAAAGTCGTAAGCAAGAAAGGTTATGCAGTCATTATCCAAC
>BNUH01000098.1 GCA_025997215.1 Clostridia bacterium | reverse complement strand
CTTTGCCCGGAGTGCCACAGGATTTCCTGATGTCCGGCGAAGCGTGTTATGATTATCAACTGGACACATATCATCTTGCTTATTTCAGATCCGCTAGCAAGACCTATCTGCCGCTCAGCCGCTACATGCAGCCCATGGCGCAGCTGATGACCGCCGTCACGGGGTTCAATGATCGCAATATGATCAACCAATGCCTTATGTATCGGTTTATCATCAGCTATGAGCCCTTCAACTTCAAGGGCAGTCTGGAGGATTTCCCGCAGACTGTCACATACGGCAAGCAGATGGACGCTCTTCGTACCGCGTATCGCAAATGGTTCTGGGACGGCGTATATCAACATCACGACGATGCGCTGGCAAAGTCGGCGGGTGGGTCGCCCTGGGAAACCTACTCAGTATATAAGGCCAGCGATGGCTCGCTGGGCCTTGTGGTGGTCAACTATGAAAACGACGATGCCGCCGTCAATGTAACTGTGGAGGGAAACGCTGCGTCTTATCAATATCGGCTGGTGGATGGCGAGCAATGGAAAGCGGCGGATACTGGCCTGCTTCTGCCGCCGTATTCCGCCGCGATTGTGGTGCCTTGCTAATAGCACCTTTCAGGCGTGATCCTCCAGGATCGGCGGATACGCGTCGATCCTCCGTTCACGCCGGTAGACCACCGCTCCTTCACCGAGCGCATCGCCCACGGACAGCCAGTGCGTATAGTATCGCCGGTCCAAGTCCAGTTCAGCGAAGCATACCCCGGAATCATGCTCATCGCCTCCTTGCACGGATGCGATCACATCCCCGGTCGGCGCGATGATCCGGCAAGGCACCTTGCTCCAGCGCGTGCAGGAAACAACGATAAAAACCCCGTTGTCTACCGCGCGCGCCGGCGCTTGGTGTTCTGTATACCAGAGCGTCGGCAGAAACAAAATCTCCGCGCCTTTCTCGCTTAAAATTCGCGCAATCTCCGGAAAACCGTGATCCCAGCAAATCATAATCCCAATCTTCCCAAAATTTGTGTCGAATACTGGAAAATCACTGCCAGGGGTTACACCGGATTCCGCCTCGATTAGTGGAAGTTGTATTTTTTTGTACTTGCCAGCGATACCGCCCGTTCGATCAAACAAAAAGCCTGTGTTATAAACCAGATCCCCTTCCCGTTCGTTCAGACTGACTACAATGTAGCTGCAATATTCGCGTGCTTTTGCGGCAATGGCGTCGATTACTCTGTCCGGCACGTGAACCGCGCGGTCTAACAAAGGATCGGAAACGCCCATGTCATGCGCTGTCTCCCCCAGGCAGATGATGTCCGGCCGATAGGTGCCTGCATCGTCCAGCACGCGCATGAGGTTTTCCAGATTCCCATCCACTGTACCATGGACGGTTGTGAACGCAGCTGCAGCGCGTACGATACGGTGCGGCCAATCCTTCGCTGATTGATTTAAGCTGGGTTGTTGCCACACAACGCAGCCATTCGCAGACCATTTGAATACCAATTCAACCAGCAGCGAACATGCGCCGTCGGGAGCTTCCAAGGCGCGGGTCAGCGTCCGAAGGCCGTCCGATGCGGGGGCATCGGGGACGACATAATCCCGAGCGATGGGAGTACCCTGCTCGTTGAGCCAACTCAGCATGACGTGCGTACTCGCCGTAGGCGTGAGGATGTTTTCGGTTGAATAGCTTACGGTAAACCGATATGCGGCGGCTGGCTGAACCGGAACAGAACATATCCATTTCCCAAAGACTTCAAAGCGCCCATCCGAAGCGATCTTCAAACCGGCATCTGTTCGTTCAAAGCTCGGCGACAAGGACGCACGCGGCGTCCAAGTCGTCCAAGCTGCGCTGTCAAGCGGCGGCAGCAGATTATGCTCTATATTATGTTCTTTCATTAGCTTGCCTCTCATAAAACCAGATCCTGCCGGAGCGGCGCGGCTGCCGGAACTCAACGCCGTTGGCGCGCACGTCGAACCCGGAAATCGTATAAAACTCACCTGTTTCGCTGTTTTCAAAACGATACAAACAATTTTCTTCAAATGCATGCGGATAAACGGTTATGGCCTCCTGCGCGCATTGATTATTGCGCAATACTTGGATCGCACCCTTCCCAGTCGCGGGATCATCAAACTGAAATACCGTCCAGCGCGCGCTGTCACGGTGGTTTTCGGTTAGTGGATAGAAATCCGCGCGTTGTGCCAACGGCGCAAAGCGTTGCCAGATGGCCAAGAGCTTCTTTAGATAGGGTGTTTGCTCGGGCAACTGCTTCATTTCAGTCGGGGAACCAAAACCCGTCACAACTGCAAAGCCATTTATCATCTTATAGTTGTCAAAGGAAGGCACATCGGGTAGATAATAATCATCATGGTTATAATATTCATCATCTTTATCCCAAGATTGCGCCCAACCGCGCACGTAAGGCAGCCAAGCATAAAGGGTATGCCGGAAAGCCTGATTGATGGGATGGTAGCCATATCCATAATCAGTTGGGTGCAAAGGTACAGAGCGGCGCATTGTTTCCATATCGTTGCGGCGGCCTCCGGAAGCGCAGGAATCAATCCACAAATCAGGGTTGTGAATGAGCAGATAGTCCCAATACGCTAGATACGCCTGAACGTATAGATTTTCAACCATGCCTTGCCGATCTTCGGATTCGTTGTTGCGCCAGCCGAACGTCAGCCAAAAGTTACAATCCTGCCTGTACACAGTTATCCCACTCTCTTGAATGAAAGCGGAAATCGTCTCACACAGCCACTTATGGCAGGCGGGGTTTGTCAGATCCAGCAAATAATCCCGGGTTTCCCGTTCTGCGCTGGTGTACAGAATCCATTCAGGATGCTGCTCGAATATTTCGGAGCCTTTCCGGACACGTTCCGGTTCAAACCAAACCAGGAAATCCATCCCAGCCTGTTTGCACGCCTCGCCGATGTGTTTTAAACCATTGGGGAATCGCTCCGGATCAGGCTTCCAAGTGCCGGTATGCGCCCACTCCAGCTTCCCGGCCGGGTTAACGCACGGATACCAGCCCGCATCAATCCACCACAGGTTTGTGCCCGGGAAATGCTCATTGGCGTATTCGATGGCGTCCAGTTGATTCTTCTCCGTTGCGGCCGTGAATTCGATCCCCCCGCCATTGTCGGAGAGTACGCTTTTAGGCGCTATCACATCACCCTTGGTACGTGGTATGACATGCGCATTCATGAAACGCCGCCACAGATTCGCGCCGCGTATACTGTCTCCGGCAAACGCCATCAGCGTCATACGTGGGGTTCGGAATGTTTCGCCTTCGGCAATATATGTGTGCGAGGTCTCCTGCCCGGCACAGAAATGAACCGAGTCCTCCGCGCCTGTATATTTGCAGCGCCATTGAGCGGGCCAGCCGATGGCAATGTTGATCCCTCCGTCATCCAACATCAAGCGCTGATAGGGAAGCGCGTGATCGCACGCGCGGCCCCCTTCCGGGGATTGCGCGAAGGAAGTCCCCGCAGTCAAAGGCAGAAGGGTTTCCGTATACCCTTCTGCGCTGTAAAAATCGCCGTTGTTGTGCAGGAGCGCCGCGTTTGCCGCAGAAAACTCTACGTCTGCCGCCCATACATCAGAGAGGATTTCTGTTTTGCATCCTTCTGCGCTGAAATAGACAGTCCATTCAACCACGGGAAAATCCCGATATGTCAAGCATTCCGCGCAGATCATTAGCGCGCCTATTCTGCCAGTAAACACTGTTTCCAATATATTGGCATCCAGGAATCGGCGTGCAGTTTTGCTATCCGCCGGTAATCCCCTATAAACGCTGCCGGCGTAGCAAAATGAGATGGGCAGCGCATCCGGCGTGGAAAAGAAGCTTCCGAAACGGGCTTGTGCGAGGCGCATATCGGCGCTGACTGTCCGCTGTGTATGAGGGCTGTGTTGATATGGTTCTTGCACGGGATATCCTCCCTTTGGAATATGGAGTTGCTCCCTATGAGCCTACACCACCGAAACCTTGCCCCTCGTAACGCGCATGAGAACCAGCAGTGAGACAACGGTGGTCAGTGTGAGGATGGAGGCCAGAGCGGCTGCCGTGCCGTCGCTCATGCGCATGACCTCTTGGTAGATGGCCACCGCGATAGTAGAGGTGCGGCCAGCATATAGCATGACGCTGGAGCTCAGTTCGTTGATACAGGTGATCCAGCTGATGACCGCGCCGGAGAGCACACCGGGCAGCATGAGCCGGGCGATGACGGTGAAGAATGTTTTCATAGGGGATACGCCCAGGCTGATGGATGCTTCCTCAATGCTGGGATCGGTCTGGGTGAGGAACGCGCTGCCCGAGCGCACGGTATAGGGCAGTTTGCGCACGACATACGAGATGATCATGATCGCGGCTGTGCCGGTGAGGATGATCGGCTTGCGGTTGAAGGCGATGATCAGGCAGATGCCCAGGACTGAGCCGGGGATTACGTATGGGAACATCACCATCAGGTCGATCAAGCTGGAGACCTTGCCCTTCTTGCGCACGAGCAGGTAGGCGATCAGCATGCCAAAGGCGATGATGAACACCATCGCGGCGATGGAGAATATGTAGGTATTGGCGATGTTGCGGCCGAGCCGACTGGCGATCGTGCGATAATTGTCGAGGGAGAATCCGCCGACGAAACCGGTAAAGTCCGTCTTGATGAAGGACGAGACAACCACCGTTATCTGCGGCAGAAGGCCGATGAACGCAACCAGCGCGACAGGCAGCGTCGCCAGCGCGCGTTTCCACCCATGCAGCGGCACCTCGACAGGCGGGCGCAGGGCGGTCATGACATAGTTGCGCCGGGCAATGTAGAACTTCTGTACGAGGAGCACGGACAGCGAGCAGCCCACGATGATGACGGACAGCGCGCTGGCCATGTTCGCGTTGCCTCCCACCTCGCTCATGTACTCGTTATACACCAGGACGGGCAGAACCGTATAGCCCTCGCCTATCAGCATAGGAGTGCCGAAATCCGCCAGCGCGGTCATGAACACCATGACGGCGCCGGCCAGAATGGAGGGCATGACGACCGGGAGCGTCACCGTGAACAAGCGGCGCAGTTTGGATGCGCCGAGATTCTCGCTGGCTTCCTCCAACGAACTGTCAATGTTCGACAGGGCGCCGGACACGTACAGATAGACGTAGGGGAATAGGTGGAATGTGAACACCAGCACGATGCCCGCCTTGCCGTAGATCGTCGGCGTGCGGATGCCGATGGCGGCGAACAGTTTGGTGACAAAACCCGCGCGGCCAAACAGCAAAATCCACGAATATGCGCCAATGAATGGCGGGGACATCAGCGCCATGACGATGGCGATGTAGAGAACCTTCTTGCCGAATATGTTGTAGCGCGTCATCAGGTACGCCAGCAGCACGCCAATCAGCGTGCAGGTCAGCGTAGAGGAGAATGTGACGACGGCGGTGTTTTTCAGCGACGTCCAGTAATAAGGCCGTGAGAAAAAACGGGTATAATTATATAATGTAATACCAGGCTCACGCTTGGAGAAGAAACTGCGTGTGAGCAGCGAGGAAAACGGATACAGCAGGAACGCGGCCATCGCCAGGATGACGACGGCTTTGATCCAGAACCAGAAGTCCAGGCGCGGGCGTCCCAGTGATCGTCCAAGTGAACGTCCGGCGCGTGGCAGCGATGGACGCGTATGAGTGGTCAGCATGAGAGCGCCTCCTGATCATTGGCGAACACGCGAATTCCGCCAGCGTCGAAACCAATGGAAACCGGCGCGCCGTCCGGCAGGATGGATTGCGCGTCCTGGGTGTACACGTTCAGCTGGAGTGATTGGCCGTTCTCCAGACGAATCTCATACTCGACGAAATCGCCCAGGAATGTAGCCAGTTCAACCCGCCCTGGGATGCCTTGGCCGGGAGGCAGCAGGGTGACATGCTGCGGCCTTGCGGCGACAAACCCCGCCCCTTGGTAGGTGCGCGCAATCCGCGCGGGGATCGGCAGCGTATTGCCGCCATCCTTCAGACGCAGCCGCGCTTGCGTGGGCTGCTGGCCGGGCGCGGCGTCACATTCAATCTGACATTCCAAGAAGTTTGAAGTGCCAATGAATCCAGCGACAAACCGATTCTGCGGGTTCTTGTAGATGTGTGTGGGGGTGCCGACCTGCATGAGGCGGCCGTCCTTCATGACGGCAATGCGGTCGGAGATCGCCAGCGCTTCCTCTTGATCGTGCGTTACGTAGAGCGTTGTGATGTTCAGTTTCCGCTGCAGTTTCTTGATGACGGAGCGCATCTCCACGCGTAGTTTGGCGTCCAGGTTGGATAGCGGCTCATCCATGAGCAGCACCTTCGGCTCGATGACGAACGCGCGCGCCAGCGCCACACGCTGTTGCTGACCGCCGGATAACTCGTTTGGCTTACGCTCTGATAATTGCTGTATGCGAACCAGCTCGAGAGCAGCGGTCACCCGGTCACGCAGCTCCGCCTTGGGTACTTTGCGCGCCCTAAGCCCATAGGCCACGTTGTCAAACACGCTCAGGTGCGGGAAGATGGCGTAGTTCTGGAACACCATACCGATGTCGCGCTTGTGCGCGGGGATGGCGTTGACCCGCTGCTCGCCGAACAGGATGTCGCCTTCCTCAATGCTATTGAACCCCGCGATCATTCGCAGCAACGTCGTCTTACCGCAGCCGCTGGGTCCTAACAGCGTGAAGAATTCCCCTTGCTCGATCGTCAAACTGACGCTGTCCACAGCGGTAAACGTTCCATACCGCTTGGTCACATCCCGCAGCACGACGCGATGTGTGTCCATGTAAGCCTCCAATATTCCAAGGAGCGGAGGCGCTGGAGAGACCCAGCGTCTCCGCTCCTTAAAAGTGTTCTTAGCCCCCGGTCACAATATCCTGCCACTGTTCGATGATGTCTTCCTTGTTGTTGGCGGCCCAGTCGAAGTCATACTCGCACAGGTCGAGGGTATCCAAGGCGGGGAGGCCGACCGGCTGCAGGTCGCTGCGGACGGGGCGGCGGCTCCAGTTGGTGGACTGCTCGGTCTGGCAGGCGAGGCCGGTGACAAAGTCGATGAACAGTTTGGCGTTGTCGGGGTTCGGTCCGCCCTTGACGAGGGCGACGCCATCCGGGACTGCGCTGTTGCCCGCAGGATATACATATGCGACGTTGGGGTTGTCCGCGTATAGCACGGCGGATTTTTCGAGGGTGACACCGATGGGGTACTCGCCGCTGGCGACCATCTTATGGCAGTTGCCGGAGCTGTCCTGCACTTTTCCATCCAGGTTGGCGTAGAAGGCGCGGACAAAGTCCCAGCCGCCGCCATCAGGCCCGCCATGAGCGAAGATCATCGTGCACAGCTGGGTGAACGCGGAGCCGGACTTGGCTGGGGAGGCGAAAGCGATCTTGCCCTTCCACTGCGGATCGAGCAGGTCGTCCCACGTCTTGGGGGCCTGATCCTCGGACACTAGTTCTTTGTTGTAGAAGATGACCATCGGCAGCGGAGACTCGCCGATCCACAGGTCGTCGGGATCCTTATACGCGTCGCCGATCACGTCGTCGTTTGCACTGACGTATGGGGTGAAGTAACTCTTGAACGCAGCCAGCGAGTCCGCGCCGCCGCCCCACAGGACATCGGCCAGCGGATTCTGCGCCTCGGCTGCGATGCGTTGGAGCAGCTCGCCTGTGCCAGCGGCGACGACCTCTACCTTGATGTCTGGGTAAGCGGCCTCAAACAGGGCGATGCCGGCGTTCAGAGGGTTGGCATCGTGCGGGGAGTAGACGACCAGCGTGCCGTCCGCCAGCGCGATGGCGGGGATCAGCATCAGCACGGCCAGAAAGATCCCGATGACGGAGCGTGAATGTTTGCGCATGGTTTGGCCTCCTTGTGTCAAATGGGTTTGGTGCGGGTGTTTTTGTGCAGTATCGCTTGCTGTGAGTATACACGATTTGATCCGATATGACAAGCTGCGCGCCAGGGCAAAATCATTTACCCTAATTCGGCAGGCATTTACACCCCAAAGCAGCCCAAAAACTCAACAACGACAAGGAAAATCAGACGAGTTTTCTTGTCAAATTGTTGAATATTTTAGTTGCGGATTATGCGAGACTGTGGTATAATAGTCCCATATCTACTCAGGAGGCGAGCATATGCGGCTTCACAAGGGACTGTCTAACGGGCGGTTGTATCTGTCCATCGTCGAAGGTTACCGCGATCCCATCACTAAGAAGGTCAAAACTCGTACCCTGCGTTCGCTGGGTTACGCTGATTCGTTAGCGAAGATAAACGGCGACCCAGTCGCGTTCGGGATGCGCATACTCGAGGAAATGAAACTTGCAGCCGCCTGCGAGCACACAGCGGACAAGGTTTCTATACACTCAAACGAAAGGCTGTCTGACAGCGTTTCGTATAACAAACTGCTAGGATACGCTCCGCTATCCATGCTGTATCGTGGTTTGGGGTTGGATCACTTTTTTACCAACCAAGCGCGAAAACTGGATGTCAAATATGACCTAAACAGCATTGTGAGACTGTTGGTATATTCACGGATATTGTTTCCAGAGTCAAAGAAAAAGACTTATGAAGGGAAAGATATGTACTTTGACAAGAGTGATTTTATTGGAACGAATCAGCCAGAACTATAAAGATTATGTGGCTCGCATAATGGAGTCTGATAAAAGCACGATATTCGATTCCGCTTGGGAGATTGCGGCTGTGTCAGATGCGCATTTCTACCTGACAGAATCTCATGAGTTTTCGGATGAAGAGATTGATTATTTCCTCAAATATGACTCCCCGCTTATGCTCGTTGCCGACGAGTGGCTGCGTAGGCAAAGCGACATCAGTGACATTACCTTCGCCCTCGATGAAGTATTCAGTGACCAAGGCAAGGAAAAAGCATAGAGCTATTCAGCTACGGAGCGTCGGCTGCAGACTGGCGCTCCTCCCATTTATTTACAAATATTACATATTACTATTTACTAATAAATGTTGACATATATAGTAGTTATGTTAGAATAGGTGTATTGAATGAGTGGGAGGAAACTGGAAATGTTCACGAAAACCAACGACCGCATCCGCACTACCCTCAACGGTTGGGATGGGAAATCCTATGAGGGCGAGGGCACGACCCGCAACGTTTACACTCTTGCTCACAAACCCAATGCATTGTCGATTGATCTGAGAGATTATTTTGGTACAATTGATCCCGACATTGCTTATCGTGAGCTATGGCATATAGGGATGCGTGACCAAATGATACTCAACTATATTTATCGGTTTATCAAGAAAGGGTACTATGAGGCATCCTGCAAAGTAGAAGATCCTCGTGGAACCCCGCAAGGCTCGATCCTAGGTCCGCTCATATCGAACGTATATCTACACCGTTTTGATGTGTGGCTTCGAGACCAGGGTGATTGCTGGCATGACAGATCGGTAATGAAGTTTCACCACCCCATGCACAAGAAACGGAATCTCAAGCGAACAAACCTTAAATATGGAAGGCGGCCTTGACTTATGGTCCGGGTAAAGAGATAACATTTTCATCCTATACGTGCAAGTGCATCCAAAACGAGATAACAATGCTTACGGCGAAATAGTGGATATAGTATACGATGGCGTGATGGTTCGCGATGGATACCTAACCAAACATGGTTGGTACAGCGGCCTCGGACGCCCAGCAGAACTGATCGGCACCGTTACCCACTGGGCACCTAAACGGAACCCGCCCCGCTGCAATTGACCGCCGTTGGATTAACTCATGAAGCAAACTTTACAAAGCGCCGTCGACTGGATATAATAAAAGCGTAAGGGGGCATAATGTGTGATAGACGAACTGCGGCTGTTGCTGTATGAAGGCAAGATAACATACACCAAACACGCGTTAAGGCGCATGCTTGAGCGTGGTATAAGCCGCAACGAGGTGAAAGGCGCTATCAAGTACGGCCAGATCATTAAGGCTTACCCTGATGATAGGTAGTGCCGCACCAATTGTGTAAACCCATCACCCATAAAGAAGCGCCCAGCCAGGTACCCACCCGCCGCAGCGGAAGTAGGTTCTCGGAGCCAGAGGCCCGTTCCCCTGCACCACAGCCAGAACGCAGTCCCGAGCGAAGCGAGCTTGGTCTTAACTGCGTGGCGGGAAACCGCTACGCTGGATATGTCGACGGCGAGAGGGCTTGTGCTTTGCTGGTTCCCATCGCCGTCGGCATAGCCTGCACAGCGGTTTCCAGCCGCGCAGTCAAGACCAAGCTCGCTTCGCTCGGGACTGCGTTCTGGCTGTGGTGCAGGGGGAACGGGCCTCTGGCTCCGAGAACCAACTTCCGCTGCGGCGGGTGCTTTCCTGGCTGGGCGCTTCTTTATGGGTGATGGGTTTA
>BNUH01000097.1 GCA_025997215.1 Clostridia bacterium | reverse complement strand
CAAAGCCGCCATCGCCGAGTGGGGTTCGGTTTACGTGCACGGTTCGTCGGGCGCGTCCGACAACTTTTGCGCGGAGTATAAGTTGCCCGAAGGCGGCACGGAATGGGCGCTCGTGATGGAGGTCGGCATGGAGAGCCTGCCGTACATTGACGATGAGACGCCCACTTATCAAGACTATCTCATCGACGCGGATGGTGTCAAAACCATCATCAGCGAAGATGAGCGGAAAGCGCTGTCAGATTTCCTGCCACCCTCCAACTTGGACAACGGTTGGATGCCCATTGTGCCTATTGAATTTACTAGCACCCATTTATATGAGCGGAGATAGTTAAACTATGGAACGGTCGGATATCGAACGCATCAACGAACTCTCCCGCAAACAGCGGTCGGTCGGGCTTACCCCAGTCGAGGCTGCCGAGCAGAAGGTTCTGCGCCAGCAATACCTAGCGGAATTCCGGCAGAGCATGATAGCGACGCTGGATTCAGTGCGCGTCGAACAGGAGGACGGCACCTACACGCCGCTGCAGCATAAGCCCATTGAACCGGATGAATCACCGCGCCAACTGCACGTTGAACCGCTCGACGAAGAGGACGTGCATCCATGATCACGGGCCGTTGGTTCCCGGAAGGCGAACCGCCCGCCGAAGCCATCCGGTTGTGGTCGGATGTGTTCGCGTGGGATCAGGATGGCTGGGATGAATTCACCAGACGCAATGGGTTTGCGCGGGCGGTGGGCGTGTTCGATCCGGCCGGACGCTTAGCTGCGGCGGGACGGATGTACTACCTGGACGGCGCGTTCTGGCTGGAGGCGCTGGCGGTGCGCGCCGATTCGCGCAGGCAAGGTTACGGCGATCTGCTTGCGCGGATGATGCTGGATCGCGCGCTCCGGCACGCGGCGCGAGTAATCAGACTGGCGTCGGCAGGTGAGTGCGCGGGATTCTTTGAGCGTTATGGGTTTGAACAGGCGAACGACGGCGTGATGATGGTAGAGGCGGAGAATGTTAAATTCCATCAATCCTGAATAAGTTCGCAGGAATCCATCACAATGCTGTCGAATACATATTCCTATCAACTTAAGCGAGGTGCGTTATAAGATGCGAACGTGTGAAAATTACGGCTCCCTGAAACTGAATAAGGACCACGGCAGGCCGTAAGCCAAGCGGCTTTAACGCACATCATTCGACAGCGAAAACAGCGCTGTCCTGTTTAGGTGCTTAAACGTCCTGCCGATACAAAGCAGGAGGGTTTATGCGTTTGACTTTAGGAAAACGCGCCAGACTATTTATCTCATACTATAGGCCGTATAAGACGACATTCACACTGGATGTCGTGTGTTCGTTTGCAGCCAGCGCGCTGTCGCTGGTGTTCCCACTGTGCGTACGCGCCGTGACGAACGGACTGTTGGATGGTTCCGACGCACAGCCAGGCGGCTTAATCGGCTCCGTTGCGCAGATGGGTCTCGTCATGCTGGGCATCATCCTGGCGAAGTGCGGCTGCAGCCTGTACTACGACTGGCAGGGGCACGCGATAGGCGCGCGAATGGAGGGCGACATGCGGCGCGACCTGTTTGCACGGCTGCAGCGGCTGCCTGTCGCGTTCTTCGACCGTGAGACGACGGGTGCGCTGCTCTCGCGCATCACGAACGACCTGGAGCATCTGGCCGAGATACAGCACCACGGGCCGGAGGATCTGCTGAATTACTCGCTGATGCTCTTCGGCGCGACGGCCATCATGTTCAGCATGAATGTACCGCTGACCTTTGCGCTGCTAGGCATTCTCGCCGTGACCGCGCTCTACGCGGTGTGGCAATCCAAATTGCTTGTTAAAACATATCGAAGCAACCGTGAGAAGATTGCCGAGCTAAGCTCCCAAATCGAGGATTCGCTTAGCGGCATCCGCGACGCTAAAGCCTTCGCAGCCGAGGATGCCGAGGCCGCGCGCTTCCGCGAGACCAACGGCGCGTACACCGCCAGCCGCATTGGTATCTACAAACGCGAGGCGATTTACTATTCCATCATAAGCGAATTGCTGGCGCCGTTGCTGACCGTGACCGCGCTGATCGGCGGCGCGTTCATGATCGCGCGCGGTAGTATGAGCGTCGCGGATTTGGTGGCGTTCCTGCTGTACGTGGGCTACTTCGCAACGCCCATGCTAAGCATCAGCCGATTGATCCAAATGACCCAGTCGGGCATGGCGGGATTCCGGCGGTTCGCTGAAATTATCGAGAAGCCTGTCGAATCCGGCGGTAGGGATTCTCTAGCCGAACCCGTGCGCGGCAGGATCGAATTCCGCGACGTCAGCTTCAGGTACGGCAAGGATCTCAAGGATGTGTTAACCAATTTATCCTTAACCATCCAGCCTGGCGAGACCGTCGCGCTAGTGGGCGCGTCAGGTGCGGGCAAATCCACGCTGGCCTCGCTGATAGCTAGGTTTTACGAACCGGATGCGGGCGAGATACTGATCGATGGCGTCAACGTTAACTCGCTGACCCTCGACAGCCTCCGTCGGTCAGTCGGGTTTATCCGGCAGGATACGGCGATGTTCCTGGGTACCGTCGCGGAGAACATCCTATTCGGAAGGCCGAACGCCTCCCGCGCGGAAGTAGTCGAGGCGGCCAAACTCGCCCGCGCGCATGAATTCATCTCACAATTACCCAATGGTTACGACACATTTGTCGGCCAGCGCGGTGTGAAGCTGTCCGGCGGCCAGCGTCAGCGCGTCGCGCTCGCGCGGTTATTCTTAAAAAATCCGCCCATCGTTATACTGGATGAAGCGACCTCCGCGCTGGATAACGACAACGACCGCGAGATTCGCAAGGCGTTGGCGGAGTTTGCATCCGAAAAACACCGCACGACGTTGATCATCGCGCATCGGCTGGAATCGATTGAACGCGCGGACCGCGTGCTGCGGTTGACCGATGCTGGCTGCATCGAGGCTGACAGCTAATCCGACATTATTCCACACAAAACACACGCCCGCGCGAAACCGTGCGGGCGTTGTCGAGCGATGCCTGTAAGCCGAGTTCTGTCCCGGATGCGTTTTACACGCGTCCTTGAACGGCCATCTATCTAGGCCGACCGTTACCGGACGGCTCAAGCGATTCTCGGGGCGCGGCGAGCAGCCGATGTGCCCCCTTCAATCTTGCGCCGGGCGGGGTTTACAGCGAGGGCCTGTCGCCAGACCCCGGGTGAGCTCTTGCCTCGCCTTTCCATCCTTACCAGGCTATCAAAATCCTTGGCGGGAAATATTGGCCTGGCGGTCTATTTCTGTTGCACTTTCCTTGGAGTCGCCTCCACAGGGCGTTACCCTGCGCCTTGCTCTGCGGCGCTCGGACTTTCCTCATGCACCCGCATGCGGCCGTTCAGCATCCTCATTGGGGATGATACCACGGTTAGGCGCGGGAGTCAATGTAATTTGTCGGACATTGACATCATTGATCGACTATGTTACCATCCCAATATGTTACTTAACATTCCGCGCCGCGTGCGGCTCGCGGCCATCCAACCCAACTGCCCGCCGCCTGACGCGCAATTCGACTGCCTGTCGCCGGGATTCAACGCCGATGTTGACGCAGTAATCGACGGCCACGTCATACCGTTGTTGGACACGACGATTGATCTGCTATTGAAATGCGCCGACGCTGGCGCGGATTTAGCCGTCACGTGCGAGGATGTTACAGGGTTATGCGGTTTCCTGCCGAGCGACGGTGCGTTCTTTGACGAACTGACCGAGCGATCGGCGGCTATCGCAACACAACGGTTCGCCGCCGCCGCAAAGCAACGCCGTATGCGCATCGCGGCATGTTTCGGCATACGTGAACGCGGCCGGAATTTCAACGCGACGCTGTTTTTCAACACGGATGGCCATGTCGAGGGAATCTACCGCAAGACGCACCTGCCGCCTAACGAACGCTGGCAATTCACGCCGGGACAAACGCTGGATGTATTCGAATTGGACATTGGACGCGTGGCCGCTGCGATCTGTTACGACATGATGTTCCCGGAATGCATAGCAACGCTGGCGCGGAAGGGCGCTGAAATTATAGTCCATCCGACAGGCGGCATGGGTTGGTATGACGACATCGGCCTGGCTACGCTGCGCGTGCGCGCGAACGACGCAAGCGCCTATCTGGTCACGTCCAAGAATTTCATACACAACGGCGCGGGGCATAGTTCCATCGTCGATCCGTGGGGGCATGTGCGCGCGGACGCCGCGTTCGAGGAGAACGCCATCGTCACATTCGACGCGGAGCTGCCTATCCGCAAGACCCAGCCCGAATGGTTCTGGCAAACGCGCATGACGGGCGTCGCCGACCTGCGCCAGCGCATGGCAACGGAACGGCGGCCCGATCTGTACACGCCGCTAACGGATACTGTCGAAGCGTTACGCATCCCGAACGCTGCACAGCGCGAAAAAATCCGCGGCGAAATCCGCCGCGGTGAGTGTCATTGGTAATGGTAATACTTATATAATCTCCAGATAATCCTTCGACGGCAGCGGCTTCAACGGCTTGCTCGGCAGCGTCTGATACCAATACGCCACGGACGCGATGTCATCCTGCAGCGGCAGATATTTCCAGCCCTTGCGCCAGCCGAGCGCCTGCACAGTCACCTTCAGATCCTTCTTGAACCGCACGGGATCCATAATATGCCAGCGGTATAACCCGAATCGCTGCTGCGAATCATAACACCCGTTCGGTTTGATCACCTGCGACAGCCCCGAATACGGCGTGCAGAATGGGATGTACTCCCCGTTCACGTCGAAATCATACGACCCGCAGAAGTAATCCTCCAGTCCCGTGCCGCAGATAGTAGGCCATTCGTCGCCGTCCATGTAGAATTTGACCTCGCCTTCGCCCCACCACCCAGCGTTGTTGACGCCCCAAGCCAGGTATGTCCCAACGAAATGGCCCTGTCCCTCGACGCCATCCAGAATGGTGTACACCTCTTTGTAGGGCAGCGGATTCACACGGCGGAAACTGGCGTGGAAGTACGCGCAATCGTCCGGCACGTCGGTCAGCGTGTAATTCACCTGATAGAACAGCGTCATCTCCTCGACGCCCATATTCTCAAATGTGATCCGACAACGCTTGCGGAACGGCATCTCCCAGTAACAATTCAGCCCGCTGCGCGGGTTGCAGCACACCGCGAGCGAGGACAGCTGCGCATACTTGCCCCAGCCGCTGGCGAAGAAATCCCCCACCGGGCATTCCACCGATGGCCACTCCTGATCATCCCAGTACACCCGGATGATGTTGAATCGCCAGTCGCCTGTGGGAGTCATCCAGATCTGCTGGATCGCACCCGGCCCTTTGATGTCCGCAACCGTGAACGTCTGACCCGCCGCGATCTTCACGCACGGGGATGTTTTCCAACCTTGACCCAACTCCTGCGCGCTGTGCCACGACGCGCCTTCGGTCGTGGCCATACCGCCCTTGCCCTTTTCGCCCGTCATGTTTTCGGCCGAGATGGAGCGGGATTCCGCGTCCGATATGCGGGATAGGCTGCCCAGATTCAGGCCCAGTCCGTTGAACGCCATATGATACCCCTCTCTGTATTAGTCTTTAACAACTTTTTCGATAATGAACGCGCGTTCCGCGTCGGCAACGTGCACCTTCTCCGTGAATACGATCCGCCAAATCATGCCGCCCCAATTCCGCAGCATGCGCGATTCCGTGATGGGGATCTCCTCGATTCGCACGTCCAGTTCGACGGAATTATACGAAAGCCGCGCGGTTACGCCGTTCCCGGCATCCAGCAGTAAGGATTCGCCGTCCAACTCCGGCCTTGCGCGCGTGACGAAGTTGTACGACGTCACGCCTTCGCCTAATCCCTCGTACTCGTCGTCTATCTCGATAAAAGCCTGGTCAGTTCCCGATGCTCGAACCAGCGCCACCGACCGCCGCCACGACCGCACGGGCGTATCCGACGGATACGCGTGTCGAAGCTCCATCGATATTTTATCATACTCGTTGGTTAAGTCAAACCGCGCGTCCTCGGCGTAAAACTCCTTGCCGTCCTGCTGCAGCCGCCCCGCTATCGTCGGGCAGTTGTGGTACTGCGACTGCAGGTACCAGATGGAGAATCGATCCTTCGAGAACGTTTTAAGCGAATACTCCTCCGTACCCAAATCGATAAACAGCGGCTGACTGTCGAGGAATACGACAAAGTTTCCGACGTCGTTGTGGTTGTGGGATTCGACATTGTTGCCGCCCTTCGCGCTTAGAAAGAATCCCGTCGGATCGCCTTCGCGTTCACGCGCGCATAATACCTCGCAATTCTCAAAAACCGCGCATTGTAGATACGCAGGCCGTGCGGGTTTGGAATCGCGCTGTGAAGCGTCAAATAACGCCATCAGGTTCGCGTATATGCTGAACCAATGCGTCAACACAGGCGGGCTGGGTTTGAACAGCCGCCCCATGTCGATGAGCTTCTCATCGCCGAGCATCTCACCCAGCCGGAACACGCCCGGCCCGATACCCAGCCGCGCGTCGCCGTCGGCGTAATCGACGAACCAATCCCCGTCGATGTGTACCTTGTATATGTAGGAAGCAATTGCGTATAGCTTCTCAATCCGCGAGCCATCAACCATGCCGCCAGTCATACGCTTGAGCAGATCGACGCACGTGCCCAGTCCCAATCCCGCCGCCGACCAATAGCCGGGGCCTTCGTCGCATGCGCCGTCCTCCGGATAACGGTCTATGTAAACGTCCAGACTGCGGCACACTTTTTCGACAACCTGCGCCTGTAACGCCGGATCGATTCGCATCAGCATTACAGCTTCGAGCACGTTCTGATTGCACCATGGATTCCAGTTGTTAATCCTATCCTGCGTGAATCCCATCCACCAGTAGTCGTCGCGATCCAAGTACGGACGAATTACCCGCCGCATAATCTCCCACTCCATGCGCCGCCGAATCCCCGCATCCTCCTTGTCCAACTCCGCGCCGAACAGCGCCGTGATCCACGCGAATAACTGCGCGGTTTCGGCGGCGCACAGATCGACATAGTTGTCGGATTCGTCGGGCAGGGCGAAATCCTTCGAGCGTATGTTGAGCATCTGCACCCAGCTGGTTTCCTCGCAGATGGTTATGATGCCATTGATGATCTGCTCGGTGAACCGACTCTTGCCTTCAATACACTCCGCTATCAGGAAAACACCCAGCAGTGATCGGCGTTTCGTGAACGCTTGCCAACCGCTGAATGTTTCGCCGGAACGTTTGATCCGCAGCCAATTCGACATGGTAAGCGCGGGCCAGTCGTATGCAATGTATTCATTCGCAATATCAAGCCACGGTTGTGTAAGCTCGGCGGGCAGAGCGGCCCACGCCTGACGATCATTGTAAGCAGGAAACAGCGTCGGCAATTGTGCCGACGCGAAGTATTCAGCCAGGTTTGCGTTATTCGCCTGTTCGTACAGCATCATTGTTATCCTCACGAACTAAACTATTACTTAACCTTTAAGACTGCCTAATGTTAAACCCTTCACGAAGTATTTCTGCAGGAATGGATAGATGATCAGCACGGGCACCGTCGCTATCATAATCTGCGCAGCCTGGTACGTCTTGCTGCTGATCTTGCTCATCAGCTCAATCTGCTGCTGGCTTATCAGCGAAAAGTCCGGCTGAATGATAACCCCTCGCAGGTATGTCTGCAGCGGCTGGTTGAGCTGCTTATCCATATAGATGAGGCCGTCGAACCACGCGTTCCAATGCCCCACCGTGTCGAATATGGTCAAGGTGGCCAGCGCGGGCAGCGCGAGCGGCAGGTAGATATACCAGAGTATCTTGGGCTGGGATGCGCCGTCGATCAGCGCGGATTCCTCGAGGTCCTTCGGCGTCTGCCGGAAGAAGTTGAGCAGGATGGTGATGTTGAACGGCTTGACCGCGCCGGGGATCACCAGCGCCCACAGCGTGTTGCGCAGCTTTGTGGCGTTCACCACAAGGTAGCCGGGGATCATCCCGCCGCCGACGAACATCGTCACGACGAATATCCACGCGAGTACCGTGCGGCCCGGCAGCGCTCGGTTGGTTTTGGATAAGGGATACGCCGCGAGTATAACCAATATGGTATCGAACGCCACGCCCAGCAGCACCCGCCGAACCGTCACGCCGAACGCGCTGATGAATATGGGATTCTGCATGGCGTACTCATATGAATTGAACGCGAGCTCCACCGGCCAGAATGCGACGCGTCCGGCTGTCGCCGCGTTCGACGAGCTGATCGACAACGCCGCGATGTGGACGAACGGCGCCAGACACGACAGCGCGAGTATGCTCAATATGGTATAGTTGACTATGTCGAACGTGCGCTCGGCGCCGTTCTTCCTGATCTTGATGTGTTTCCGCGCGGAGGCTTGCATCGTCATCTCTACCGCCTCCTAAAAAATTCTGTAGTCGGCGAACTTGTACGCGGCATAGTACGACCCGGATACGAGCACCAGCGACACGCACGACTTGATCAGGCCGACCGCAGTTGCGGTGTCGTACTGTGCGTTGATCATGCCGATCCTATATGTGAACGTATCGAGTATATCGCCCGTTCTATAAACCATCGGGTTGTATAGATTGAATATCTGGTCGAACCCAGCGTTCATCAATCCGCCCAGCGACAGTATACCCATCAGCACCAGTATGCTGGTGATGCCCGGAAGCGTGATATGCACTATCCGCCTGAACCGCCCCGCGCCGTCGATGGCCGCAGCCTCATACAGCGACGGATCGATGCTGGTCAGCGCGGCCATGTACACGATCGTGCCGTAGCCGAATTCCTTCCATATATCCGTCACAACCATGACGGTTGGAAATATCTTCGGATCACCCAGGAAGTAGATGGGCTGCATACCGATGGATTTGAGGACCTGATTCACTGCGCCGTCGGTCGGCGAGAGAATGCTGATGAATATGCCCGACAAGGCCACCCACGACACGAAGTACGGCAGATACACCAACGTTTGCACCGTTCTCTTGAACGAGAGCGAACGGACTTCGTTGAGCAGAATCGCCACTGTCACCGGTATTACGAATCGGCACGCCAGCTTCATCATCGACAGCGTAATGGTGTTAGATATAACCCGCTTGAAATTCGGGTTCTTGAACAGGTAGCGGAACTTCGCAAAACCCACCCAAGGCGAACGCATTATACCCCGCGCGATGTCATAATCCTTGAACGCCAGCGACAGCCCGAACAGCGGCCCATATGAATAGATGAGAACTAAAACCAACGCCGGTACGAGCATCACGTACAGCCAGGGATCGACAAAGCGGCGCTTCTTACGAGGCCCAACGGATGTTAATTGCGACACGATCTCACCGCCCATTCATGTTGAAACGGTATGTGAACCGATAGATCGGCGGCAGGACGCGCTCGCCCCGCCGCCAACCTTCTATACCTTTACCTTACTTAGCCTTATACCATTCATTGACTTCCTTGTAGATTTCCTCGCCGCCCAGCGCATACCAGGTCTCGATGAATTCATCCCAGTCGGACAGCGGCCGCGAGCCGGAGATGATCTGGGTGATGTACTCATCCTCCATCGAGATCAGGTTGCCCCACTCCTTGACCATCGTATCGGTCGTATAACCGTACGTCTGGTTGACGACCAGGCTGCCGTCGGCGATATAGCGGTTCATGATCGCGAACGTGGAATCCGGGCCGTACCACCCCAGGTGGTTGGACCAGTCGTTGCCCGCAGGCTGCTCGCCCGCCGCCAGCTTGTTAAACCACTTCATGACGTTTTCATACTGCAGCTCGTCATGCGGGGTTACCAGGTACGACGTGTCGTTGTTGTCGATCGCGTTCGTTACGTGCGGCTGCGTGTTGAAGTTCAGCATCGGGTCATTGTAGTACTGATACAGCGGGTTCATTCCGAAATAGGCGAACCCATGCTCGATCTCCGGCGGATCGCTGTGATACAGGTACGGCTCCGCGTAATCCGGGTCATTCGTCTTGGCGACGTTGAAGTTCAGCCACTTGAAGAGCAATTCGGGATGCTCGTAGTTGGCGTTGACGACTATGTGCCCGCCCTTGATGTCCGGTGTCTGCACCTTGAGCGGCGCGTCATTCGTCTCGCTCAGCAGCAGCGGATACACATGCCAATCCACCTGATCGGTATCGTACAGCGTATTCAGCGGCCAGCTTGACAGCCAGCTGTTGCCGATGATGACACCGACCTGGCTGGTCGTCAGCTGCTCGCCGACCTTGCCGCCATCCAGCGAGGCGAACGCCTGGTCGATGTAGCCGCCCGCGTACAGATCGGTGTAAATCTCCAGCGCTTTCCTGAATTCCGGCTGGATCGTGCCGTACTTCAGCCCGCCTTCACCATCTTCGGTCCAAATCCTGGGGAACGCGCCGTACGCGTTGGAGATGCCCAGCATGTCGCACATGCCGTCGTTAAGCACCAGCTTGTTGAACGCGAGGCCTATGCGATTCTCCGGATCGGCATCCTTGAACGCCTTGACAATGGCGATGACATCCTCCATCGTCTGGGGTTCTTC
>BNUH01000096.1 GCA_025997215.1 Clostridia bacterium | reverse complement strand
GTAAAGATTTCCATGAATCTTTGACCTTCTTAGCCAGGGTTTATTGAGGAGTATTTTCTGCGCTTTTTCACCGCCTTCACTGCCGTTTTCTCTCGTTTTTCCCTCTTGACATTTCACCGATGGACTTCACCGATTGGATCTAGTCAACTAAACCTACAAGACCTACAGGAAATACGCCCCGTTGTCGCGCAACTCGGAACGCAGTACGTCTGTATCCACTTCGCGCACACCGGCATTGGATTTTGCGGCCATAGCAGCCGCCGTACCCGCCGCCTGACCTGTAACCAGACAAGGCGGCATGACCCGTACACTACCCTGCACCTCGCGGTCGCAGGAGATATTCTTGCCAGCGGTCAGTACATTGGTCAACCCTTTCGGGATCAGGCTGCGGTAGGGGATGCCGTGTGACTCACCTTTTTCGTATGGCCTAGCGTCTGACTGATCATTCTTCGCGCCGGTATTCCAGGCCTCGCGTTCTGCCGCCGTGTGATGAATGTCGATATAGTAACAGTTGCGGCCAATCTCGTCTGGGAATGAGCGTCGCGCTACATAGTCCTCGATCGTTATACAATAATCGCCAATGACGCGCCGCGACTCACGAATCCCCATCGCGCTGGCTGTCGCGCACAAGAACCCCGCAGCGAACGCGCTGGGGTAGAACTCCGCTAACCCCTGCTGAAACTGATGCGCCAGCCGCCGCCCCTGAATCATAGCACGGGATACGGACAGCGGATCAGTCGGATCGACGCCCCACAAATGCCCCGCGTTGAACGCGACCGTTCGAGGCCCGATCAAACCGTTGCAACTGTGACCGTCCGTCACCTGAGGATATTTATCTGAATTGACGATATCGTATACTGGGCAGTCGATGATGCTGGAATGCATCTTTGGACCCGCCGCATAATGATACTCATCCACATTAGTTATTGAGAAGCAAAGACTTGCGGGTTGCAGTTCATGATCATCATCCGAGCCTATATCAAACGATAATCCCGCAAACGCCACTAAGTCGGCGTCGCCTGTGCAGTCAATGAATACCTTCGCAGTGTACGCGGTCAACCCTGATTTATTATTAACTACTATATACTCAATACTATCGCCATCCAGCGCCAAAGAGCACACAGAGCTTCCGAACAAAATATCAGCGCCGGAGCCTTCTACCAAGTCGTCATAAACACGTTTCAACGCTTCAGGATCGATGGCGACCCAATCCAGTGCGGTTGGATTGATATGTTTCATCAGCGACTTTGTGCTGTCGAATACCTCTTGAGCAATCCCTCGGTATAACAGCTTCTCTTTGTCAGAGAACGGGCACCAAGCGGATACCAGGCCGATAGTGCCCATGCCGCCCAGACAGCCTGATGATTCCAACAACAGGGTCTTTGCGCCGTGGCGTGCGCTGGCAGTCGCGGCCGCGCAGCCCGCCGGCCCGCCGCCGCAGACAATAACGTCATATTCAGTAACTTGAGGCAGCGTCCGGGTAAACTGTACTGTTAACATGGCGGTTCCTTTCAAATTAACCATACTCAAATCACAATTAAACCATAATCAAATCATAATTCAGAACCGACGAGGCGGACGGAATAAACCAAACCATCCGCCTCATAACCAGTGTTACTTCAGCTCAAACCCAGCCCACCAGGTGTTATACTCGTCGATCATTTCTTGACCACCGGCGGCCAACCAATCGACCACGAAGGCATCGTAGTCCGTCAAAGTGTGCTCACCAGCAATCACCTTAACCAGTTCATCATTGAGCATGGTATTCAGGCTGGGCAGGTTCAGCGCGACCGACTCGAATGTCGGAGCCATACCCACCAGAGTTGTTTCGTTGTATGGCGCGACCTCGTCGCTGTAGTTCATGTACTCCCAATTGGCGTACTGGCGCTCATCCTTGCGCGCGCGGCACAGCCACCATGTGGGATAATAATCGGAGTATCTGCCCGTGTAGAAGTTGGACGCGCCGCGATGGTCGAAGAATGTCGGCAGGATTGGCCAGTATTCCTCACCCTTCATGTAGTAGTCGACGCCTTCATAACCGATCGTTATGATCTTCTGGGTCTCAACATCCAGTTTCAGGTTGATATAGTTGATGACATCGTCCAGATTCTTCGTAACGGCTGGGACAAACGCGTTGCGGTCGAACCCACCCACTGACGATCCGATAGCGCGGCCATGCGGACCCTCCAGCGGCGCAAGCACTTGCGTCTGATGATCGGGCTGGGTTTTAGTCATCGCGTCATACAGCGCGGGGGTATCCCAGTATCCGAAGTACGCGACACCAGCAGCACCGCTGGCGTAACGCTCCATTTTGTTAGCGCCCTTGTTCGCGGGGAATTCATTATCTAGCAGACCTTCGGCGAAGAGCGATTTCATGTATGCGAGATATTCCTTGAAGCGTGGGTCGGTAACGCGATTTTCCAGCTTGCCGTCCACCACGTTCCAGCCATTCGGTACGCCGAACGCGCCAAGTATGCCGGAGATTTGCATATTGGTGTCGGCGGTCATCGGGATTGTTGGAACGCCAGTGCCATTGTCATACGTCTTGAACGCGCGCAGCATGTCAGTGAATTCATCAATAGTTGTCGGCATGGCGATACCCAGCGTATCCGCCCAGTCCTTGCGATAGAACGGCAGTTCGCGAATCTCGCCAAGGTAATTGCCTTCGTCATCCTTAAAGAACAGCGACTGCATGCCAATGCCGTATATGCCGCCGTCCAATGTGTACGCGGCGCGCTCAACAGTATTAAGCGCCGCAGCCAGATTCGGTGCGACGCCGAAGAACTGCGACAGTTCAGTCACCGCGCCTTCACGCGCGTACTGCATGATTAGGTCAGGCGAGCCGGCCTGGATTATGTCGTAATCCTCCTGCGCAGCCATGATCAGGTTCAGCTTGTCATTCGCGTTATCGGCGGGCAGCATATCATATTCCGCGTGATAGCCCGTGATCGACTCGATGTCCAGGGCGGTGGGGTAGCTGCTGTAGTCCTCAACCGAATTGGGTATGAGAATGCGGATGGTGGGCTTGGTGTCCTTCAGGTTCAATGCCTCCACCGGCGCGGCTAGCGCTGGCAAACACTCTACCGCGAGCAGCGCTACGAGCATGAGTATCGCTGCGAGTGTGCGAGTGTGCGAGTGTGCGAGTGTGCGAGTGTGCGAGTGTGCGAGTGTGACATAACAAGTGTACCTCCTCATGTTTAGTTGGGTACGCGCGAACAACGGATCGATCATCTAAAATCCTTACGGATTCTTAAACACATTCTACCAAAATCGCTGTTAATATTAAAGGAACAAAGCTACGATTTCTAACTCATTTCTACGCTGTTTAGATCGAGGTTCCAGTCGGTGCTTCAGATAAGGGCTTATGCGTCAGCTTGGCCGCTATCCGCGCTGTGACGCGCGTATATGCATTAAGCTCAGACTCAACGCTCAAACCATACTGTTCACCACCAGAATATAAAACGATTCGCTCATGCACATTGCCCAGCCCAAACCCGCTGCGTTCATCACGAGCGTTATTCAACAATGCCGCTTGTTGTTCCGCAGCGATGCCCACACCGTTATCCAGCACCTCAATGACCAGGACGGGTACGCCGGAGCGTGAACTATCAAGCGCCGCCTTAATACTGATATGCCCTGTCCGACCCGCCAGCCGCCTTAGCCCATGCAATATAGCATTCTCAATAAGCGGCTGCAGTGTCATCTTGGGCAGTAGGTACTCTGTAACCTCCGGTGCGACGTTGAACTCTGTCTCGAATATCTGCCCAAACCGTTGCTGTTGAATGGTCAGGTATGCCTGCGTCAGCCGCACTTCATCCGCTACCGTCACAATGTCGCGGCCATTATTCAATATCAGGCGCAGGTACCTGGTCAATGCCTGTATTGTCATGAGCGCCTTATCACTGTCTCCGCCGCGCACGAGCCATTGCAGCGTATCCAGTGTATTATATAGGAAATGTGGGTTAATCTGCTCCTGAAGCATCTGCAGATGAATCCGCCTCTGGCGCAGCATCTGATCATACAACACACGCATCAGGTTTTGAGCGCGGCTTAGCGATGAATCCAGCTGTCTGAATAAACCTGCGTTTCTCTTTGAATATACAGACATACCAGTTGCATCAGAATCATCAGTTGTGAAGTTCTCCTGCGCCGATTCATTAAGTACCGCGGAAAGCCTGTTAACCCGCTGCGATACGCCGCGTATAATAACCAGCGCCATAACCGCCAGTATCGCCGTAAACGCCAGTGTAAATCCTAACAGATTCAGCATATTGGCGCGCTTTGTCAATGTGAATGCCCTGATGCTGCTTCCGGGCAGCACTGCCAGCAAAGTCCAGCCTGGCGGCTCGACTTTCTTTACGATGTATGTAATATCACCCGTAGTAATTACTTGTTCATCATTAAATTTATTAATGTCTATATTTGATAAGATATCCGATGAACTCTCGTTACTGGCGAACACCGTGCCATCCGGTTCCATCAGGCAAACCAGATAATCATTAGGAAAAGTGATGGTGTCAAGAGCCGCCATCAACGCCGTACTGTCAACGTCAACAGCCAATCCTCCAATAACATGACCGATACTATTCAGGTTGCGAATCTGTCTGACAAATGAGACGACTGATCTGCTCTCCGAATTCATGGCTGCATCCAACTGTGGCGCGATCTGCATTGATATGAACTCACCCCTGCCCGAAACACTGGAGTATAATTCGCTGCTATGAAACTCCGACAATGAAAAGAAGTTGATCCGCTCCCTGGCGTACATCTTGTCGTCACGCACAAATAACCGCATCGATGCTACATTCGAGCTGGTCTGTACGTTCTCGATGATCTCCCTCATATGCTTCAGCTCTTCGATGCGCTCACCCATCGTCTGCTCAGCCGGATCAGTGAGAAGCGCTTCCTGGATCAGGATGTTAGATGTAAGCAGATCAGATACGCGCCTTGCCACCGTGAAGTCGTTGGAGAGGTTCAGGGCGGTTTGTTTCAGGGTTTGTAATATGGACAGGGTCACTTCTTCTTCCATCACGATAAGTGAGCCACGCATGATCAATGTAAGTAGTGCGGCCATAAGCAGCATCGCGGCCGCAATATACAGCGTCAGCCATCGCGCGTTCAATTTGACGCGTCGACTGCTCCGGGCCGGCTGCTTCCCGCTATCCATAATTCTATAACAACCGCTTGCCGTTGCGGTATTCCAGCGGCGTCTGGCCTGTCAGCTTACTGAACTGTTTGGTGAAATAACTGGGATTCTGCCACCCGACGGCGGCTGAAATATCGCCCAGCCGCATGTGAGTCTTTTCCAGCATCTCCTTCGCCTGATCGACACGGATCTCTGTGAGCGCGTCGTTAATGGTTTTCCCTGTCTTGCGGTGGAACAATGTGCTCAAGTAATTGGGCGAAAGATAAACCTGCTCTGCCAGCGACTGCACTGTAATACTCCGCGCGTATTGCTCCTTCATCAACAACATTATCCGCGCGACTGCGGCATTCTCAACGCCATCCGAAGGTTCTTGCCGTGAATCCGCGACAGTTGTCGAAGTTTGATCCAGCAACAAAATCAGACGACCCATACACTGGTTCAGTTCATCAAAATCAATAGGCTTCAATAAATAATCGATTGCGCCGATATGGATCGCCGAGCGTAGGTATTCCGTATCGCTGTACCCGCTCAAGAATACGATGCGTGTTTCGGGCAGTTTCTCGCGCACCTGTCTTGCCAATGTAATCCCGTCCATGAACGGCATCTTCACATCAGTCAGGAGTATTTCCGGCGGATTGCAAAGCAACAGCGGCAGCGCGGACGCGCCATCGTCAGCGGAACCCGCTACCGACAGATTTAGCGCCGCCCAATCCACGTAACTACATAAGCCGTTGCGCGTCGTTTCCTCGTCGTCTACGATGAATATTGAGTGCATGATCATCCGTCCTACTTATACCAGCGGTTCATCCAGCATTATTATGTAGCGTCACACGCAGCTTCCAATTAAATAACGCAGCAGGTAGAATGATTGTTGCAGACAATCATTTCTGTGCCCAATTCCGGATCATTAGGGACTAGTCTGGTAATAGGCGCGGTAAAAGAATAATATTGTTCCCATACCAATTACTTTTTATAAGCTTATGAGATATACCGTCCATTGCAGTACTCCCTGAACCCCATAGATACAAGCCAAACATAGCAGAGCGTTTTGGGGATCATCAGCATTCCAATCATCGGTACAGCGTCCGCCCATAAGACCACCGGGATATAAAACGCGAAGGAGAGCAGAATCGCCAGCCACGCGTGACGAAACGGTTTGTCCCCCATCTTTCGCGCTTCAATGAAAGACAGGCCTATCAAAATGCCTCCCAAAGTGATAAACGGGATATTCCTGTATATGCCCCAACTCAGCGGCGCGTCGACGCTGTACCAATCGTTCTGCGGAAACAGGCACAGCGCGATTCGCAAGGTGGCAAGCGCATAGACCGTTATCGTCAAAGGCGTCTTCCTCGTAGTTTTGTATCGCAACCGTAAAAAATGATAGAAAATTACATAGAAAACGGTCATGGTGACGGACGTGACGAGCTTGCCAAACCCAAGCGCGGCGGCATTGGCGCTCATGCTGTCGGTCAACAGGCTGTACGCTCTTGGGACGAGATGGAACGCGTCGCCGCACCCAAGCACGACCGCCATAATTCCGAACAGACGGAACCCACGATTCCCCTGCGACTTAACGCACATCCGGATGCCCATACAAAGGACGGCGGCAAGGTAGGCAACGTCGAAAATGGTTTCCATGATGGCTTGCATAGAGGTCACTCCTTTTTATTCTTGTATTTTTTCTCCTGCCGATAAGAGCGCGGCTACCTTGTCGTCAAATTCAAACAACGTACACCCGCCGGTATGCTCCTGTATGAGCAGCCCGCTGTTTCGCAGCGACAAAAACAGTGGGGATTGCAACGCCTGCCGGAGCGTGGCAGTTTTCAAATTCGTGTCGGAGTGGGATGAGAACGGACAAGGCTCTGCGCCGCCGCTGGCATTGATGTGAAAAAACCCGCGCCCCGCCGCAAGGCAGCCGCCTGTTTCTTTTTCATCGCCGGGGAACGAGATTAGAATCATGTCATCGGTTTCCGCACGGAATACATCAAGCTGCCTTGATAAACCCTCGCGCTCCTGCTCACCCAGCGCAAGTTCCTTTGATTCAAAGGGAACGTACTCAACAAACAGCGTCACCTTGCAACCCAAACTGCGGAGCCAGTCTATGTAAGCCGCATCTGTAACCGTGGAAAGGTTATCGGTTGTAACGGTGATGGAAACGCCGAAGAGCAGCCCTTTTTCTAGCAACGCTTTCATTGTATTAACAGTTTGCTTATAAATGCCGTTTCCTCTGCGGGCGTTCGTCTGGATCTCGTTACCTTCGATGCTGACAATGGGAACAAGATTGCGGCGCTGACCAAACAACCGTAGGTAGTCATTGTCCAGCATTGTGGCGTTGGTGAAGATGGGGAAAAGGATGCCTTTGTGCTTGGCCGCTGCTTCGATCACATCCCGGCGCATCAGCGGTTCGCCGCCCGCAAGTAAGATGATGGCCACGCCTAAGTTTTCCGCTTCGGTGAAAACGCGCTTCCACTCGGCCTGGCTCATCTGCTCAACCTTTGCGCATTGCTGACCGGCATGGGCGTAACATCCGACACAGCGAAGATTGCAGTCGGTTGTGATACTGGCAATCAAAAATGACGGGATATGCTCGCCGTTCATCTCCGCTTGAGGCCTGAGCTTCGCGCTCTTTTTGGCGGCGGCAGCGTAGCGCATTAAGAAGGCGCTCTCCTTTGGATTCTTGAGCGTCGCTTTCATTGCGCCTTTTACAAGAACCTCAACACCATCGCTCAGGTATTTCTCTATGTCAATCTTATCGCTCATGCGGCCTCCGGTTTACTCGTCACTAATTCCGCGCTTTATCAAACTCCGCAACGCGTTGTGCATTCACCCGTATTATTTCCTCGCCGGAAATCATGTTAGGGTGGAACACAAGATCATATTCCGGAGATTTTGGCTTATACTGATTCACGCCATAGGCGACGCTATTCGGCGGAATATCTTTCGTAATAATTGCGCCCGCGCCAACGACCGTGTTCTCGCCGATTATGATGGGACCGAGAATCTTCGCCCCATCCGCAACGATTACGCCCTCCGCGAGAATCGGCGTCCCAACGTTTTCCCATTGACTTTGAACTTTGTTATACCGCATATTTGATCCAATCGTGACGTTCTGATAAATCACAACATTCTTGCAGATTTTCGCCGCCACAACCGTACAGCCTCGCGCATGATGCGCGAAAAGAACGCTTTCATCTATATCCACGCAATTGATTTCGCAGCAATACCGCCGCTCCAGTAATTCCGCCGTACTGCTTCGCTCCGCCGAATCCGCGGAAAAGCAATTGATTCTTAACAGTTCGTCAAATGATAAGTTCTCCATCGTCTTGATCCTTTCTTAAGCTTTTCGATAGTTTCCATTATCCAAAAACATATCGAACAACGCATTCAGCTTCACAAGGCCGGTGTGGATGTCCTTCAAATCCGCCTCGGAAACACACTGTCGCATCTTGTGGTGAAAGTCGCTGACGATGGTCTTTATGCCGCCCATTTTTTGTTCCGCATCAGCGGTCAGTTCTATCTTAACCACACGCTGATCGTCGCCTTGACGATTGCGCCGAACAAGCCCCATGCTTTCAAGCCGCTTGCAGATGTTGGTCACATTGCTTCCGACCATATTGCAGGCGGATGAAATGTCGCTGACTTTCATCGCGCCGTTTTGGTCGAGCAGAAGCAAGATACTGATTTGTGACGCCGTGAGATTCTGCCCCGCGAATTGCTGATTGGTAGCTTTTGCGTATTTTGAGCTTGCGTTTTGCATCAGGTCGTTGATTGCGGTGCAATACTCTTTATATTCCATTGCGTTATTCTGCGTATTATTCTGCATACATCACTTCCACAGAAAAATCCTTGTCATTTCCTTTCGGCGTAATAGACCGCACCGTTTTGCCTTCATGTTCTAACGCCAGTTCTACATACTTCAAAATAATGCCGAGGTCAATTTTCTGCATTTTACCCATGAGCAGCTTGCCGATGCCCCGACCATTTGATTGCACCGTCACTTTTCCGGTCGTAAAATGCAGCTTCCATGGCTGAAAATTGACAGCGGAAGGCGCAAGCCGCGCCGCGCGGACTATAGCGTTATCTTCATTGCTGATTTCCAAAACGGCCTTGCGCTTGAACTCGCTTTCGCTTTTGCGGGACGGCACACCTGTTTTGCCAAGCGCCAGCAGAATACGGTAATCCGGCGCTGGCTTCAGCGGTTTTGCCATACCCATAATGATGCTGCCGTAGCCGCGCGATTGCAACTGCAAATCCAGCGACGCCAGCACATAGCCGAGGTTACACATGGCGAGCGCAGTATCCTCACCGTGCGCCAAAATGGCATGGGGCGTAGACGAACCCTTTAGATGGTCGGCGTTCACCAGTGAAAATTTTCCCGTCTGTCCGAGCAGTTGCTTTTCACTATTCAGCGCAGCCTCCACAACCGCAAGCTCTGCGGCGGTCATGGGCGACTGATCATATTGACGCACGCTGCGGCGTGTAAAAATGGTTTCGTATACTGTCATCTTGGTCACTCCTCATTCCGATTTTTCCAGCAGCTTTTCGATTGCCGGCACAAGCTGCTCCGGCTTTGTTGTGGAACCGAAACGCTCGGCAAGATTCCCCGAACGGTCAACGAGAAACTTTGCAAAGTTCCACTTGATGTTTTTGCCGCCGGACAATTCCTTGAACAGCGGATGCGCGTTTGCGCCCTTCACATCAAATTTTTGTGACAATGGGAAGGTCACTCCGTAACGCACGGAACAAAACTCCTGTATCTGCGCATTGTCGCCGGGGTCTTGGTGCAAAAACTGATTGCAGGGGAATCCGATCACCACAAGCCCGCGCTCGCAGTAAGTTTTCCAAAGCTGCTCCAAGCCCGCGTATTGCGGTGTGAACCCGCACTTGCTGGCAGTGTTGACAATCAGTAAAACCTTGCCCTTGTAGTCGGACAGCGGCACGGTTTTCCCTCCATGCTGGTATAGCTGAAATCGTAGATAGGTACATGCAGTTCTGTCATGCTGCGAACTCCTTTACGATCTATTTCAAAATAGATAATACCGCGATAGCTAAAATTTGTCAAGGGGCAGTAGAGCCATGAATACTTTATGCGGACATTTTTTATCGATATTTTAGTTTTAGTTTATTGTTGGTTTATCTCGATGTGCTATAATCATATCACCAAGGAGGTATCGCAGCCATGACAGTAAAAAAGCGGCTTTTCATATCCAATATTCTGATGATCGTCATCCCGGTTATTATTGCGCTTTTTACCATGCTGGTTGTGTTCAGCGCGGTGAATTCAAGACTTCACGGTTCGTTGTTTACTACGATACAACAGTTGGAGTTTCAGCGGGATCAGCAAATTCGTGAATCCGTTGAGTCAATGCGGGCGCAGATGGTCATGCTTGCCCTGCTCTTTATGGCGGGCGTGGTACTAATCATCTATTTCACCAACCGATTTCTGACCAAATTTGTGTTCCGCAAAATCGAGCAGCCGCTGGATATGCTGTCGCAGGGCGTCCGCCAAATCAAGAACGGAAACCTCGATCACCGCATTGAATATGAGGGGCAAGATGAATTTCAGCCTGTTTGCGAGGATTTCAACGAAATGGCGGTTCGGCTGAAAACCTCTGTCGATGAAACGCTCAAAAACGAGCAGAGCCGGAAAGAGTTGATCGCTGGGATTTCTCACGATCTGCGCTCGCCGCTGACCTCCATCAAGGCGTATGTGGAGGGACTGATTGACGGCGTCGCCGTTACCCCGGAGGCGCAGCGTGAGTATTTGCATACAATCAAGACCAAGACGGACGACATCAGTAAAATGGTTCACAGCTCTTTCTCTTTTCCAAGATGGATACAGATAATTATCCGATGAATCCTGAAATGCTGGACATCGGCAAGGAAATCACCGATTTTGC
>BNUH01000095.1 GCA_025997215.1 Clostridia bacterium | reverse complement strand
CATATACCCGGCCAACCGATGCATACCCATTCGTAGACATTATAGGTTGCCCAGCTTCATCAAGATATGCTTCTTTTATAACATTTCCCCATTCGTCATATTCTCGGTTTATTGCGCTCTGGTTTGTGCTTAGCGGAATAGGCCCACCGTTGGTGTCCCTGTAGATCTCCGAAATAACCCTCTTGTTATCATCATAATCACGTTCCCATATAGCATAGCCTTTGGGGATCATCACAAGAGCGCCGTCTTCACCATAGTATGATTCGATCGTAACATTCCCGGCCTCATCGTATTCCCGACCTAATGAAGCATACCCGGCGACAAGCATTAGTGGTTTGTCATATTCGTCGAGATACTGCTCAAGAACTACCTTTTTGTTTTCATCATACTCACGCTTGATTGCTGAATGGCCTTGGTTAGCGATAATACGACGCTCGTTTTCGCCATAGTACGCTTCTCTGCTTATATTTCCTGCATCATCATAACTCAATGCTTTCCTTGCAAAACCTCCAGATATAACAAGCAACTTACCATCGACACCATAATACGACTCAAGTATCACTTTCTTATTTATGTTGTACTGGCGCGCTATAGCCGCATAACCGCTTGATATGATCACAGGCTGCAGATCAACGCCGAAATAGCTCTCTAAAGTGATATTACCCACTTCATCGTATTCACGGCTGACAGCTGCTTGGCTTGTTGACAAGGCTATCGGTTTACCGTCTATACCTATGTATTTCTCATAGGTTACACGTTTATTCTCATCATATTTCCTCTCAAAGCCGGCATAGCCCTTAGCACTCATCATTGGCTTGCTAGTACCGTCAAAATAGTGCTCGGCGGCTATATTCCCATCCGCATCATAAGCCCTGCTTAAAGCCGCATATCCATCCGATATGACGACTGGATTGTTATCCTCATCAAGGTACTTCTCACTGATGATACGCTTAGCTTCATCATACTTTCGTTCAATAATTGCATAACCTTTTGCCAGACTAATCAGCTTATTATTGACATCATAGTATTTCACACGCGTAATATTGCCAGCTTTATCATACTCATTCGAGTATCCTGCGTAACCAGACGACAACAGGATAGGTTCATCATTAGTGTCGAAATACGACTCAGAAGCGACCCACCCTTCGCCTGTATATGAGCGGGCTACAGCGGCATAGCCGCTTTTCGCTATAACCGGCCTGTTATCCTCACCAAGGTACGCTTCATATGTAACCCTTTTATTCTCATCAAACTCACGTTTCAGCACAGCATACAGGTTAGATTGAGCTAATAACCTACCATTTACACCATAATACTCAGTCTTTGCTATATTACCGCCATTATCATATGCTTGATTTCGGGAGGCATAGCCATCCGCTGATAAGACCGATCGGTTGTTTACGTCGAAATAAGACTCTTTGGTTAACAGTTTGTCATTGTAATTACGCTTCACTATGGCATAACCTTTTAATCCGAGCATTAACTTACCATCGGTACCATAGTACCGTTCTTCTGTTATATTATTCTGTCTATCAAACACACGTGTTATTCGCGCATAGCCTTGTGCTGTTATGATCAAACTGCCATCTGTATTCAAGAATGACTCACTGCTTGTGTTACCATTAACATCATACTCACGCAAGAAACCGGCGTATCCAACCGAAGCTACTATTGGTAACTCCTCAGTGTCATAATACCGTTCTTCTGTGATTTTTTTGTTTCCGTCATACTTTCTCTCAATCAATGCATATCCCTTAATATTTAGAACAGGCTGGCTATCGGTATCAAAATACTCTTCTTTGATAACATTGCCCGCTGAATCATACCCTATGCGTTTTGATGAGTAGCCGTCAGAGATGGCAATTGGTGAGTTTGATTCATCGAAATACGCTTCAGCGGTAACTCTCTTTTCAACAAATTCTCTGACAATATAAGCATAGCCTTTACCCGGATCCATTGGCTGTAACTGTCCATCGAGATAATTCTCAATTATTACGTTACCAGCTTCGTCATAGGTACGCGCGATAGCATAATACCCTCCTGCTTGCAGAACTGGATTATCGTTTGAGTCTCGATAAATCTCCCGAACTACTCGGTTACCGGGCTCATTTGTCCATGTCTCTTGGATTAATACGTTCTTGTTTATCTCTCCGGCTAAGGCTGAAGACGATAACATGACAACAATAAGAAGAATACCGATTTTTTTAAACATTTTTACACCTCATAGTCCTTTTGTTTATTATTTAAGTCTTATTGGGTTTCCGTCCGCATCACGGTATACTTCCATGGAAATGCGATTGCTTTTATCGTAAGAACGTTCATACACAGCATAACCCTTTGGAGTTACTACTAGAGAACCGTCCTCACCATAGTACGATTCAACTATGATATTCCCCGCGTCATCATATGCTCGTGTATATTTGGCGTAACCCGCGGCAATCATTAATAGTTCATCGTCTGTGTCGTAATATGATTCAGAGAGCAGTTGACCTTTATCGTCGTACTCTCTCTTAACTGCAGCATATCCTACGTTGGCTATGATCGGTTCACTATCAACTCCCAAATACGCTTCGTATGTTATTTTCTTATTGCTATCGAACTGGCGCTTCACAACGGCATAGCCTTGCTTGATGAGAATAGGCTGCTCATCTGCGCCGTAGTAGTGCTCCTCGTTGACATTTCCGGCTTCATCATAAGCGCGTGTTAATCCAGCGTATCCAGCATCAATTAGTATCGGGTTATCATCGACATCAAGATAACCGATTGCCACCAGACGTTTCAACTCGTCGTAGTTTTGGATGATAGTAGCATAGCCCTTGCTACATATTACTCTCTTACTATCGACATCATAATAAACCTCTTGAATAACCTTCTTGTCAGCGTTATATAACATCGTTCTGGCCGCATACCCGTCGTTTATAGGAGCTGGGATGAGATCAGTGCCGAGGTATGTCTCTTTACTGACATTCCCAGCCGTATCGTACTCTGTCTTAACAGCACAATAGCCTGGTGCTTGAGGGGTAGGGGTATTTGTTTCGTTGCGATAAACGGTTAGCGTTACCCGTTTCTGATCATCATACTCGCGCTCAATTATCGCATACCCCTTAGAAATTATTACGGGCTGGCCAGCCTCATCGTAATAACTCTCCATCGTGACATTGCCTGCAGTGTCATATGAACGACGGAACTCGGCATAGCCAGCGGCTAGCATGAGCGGGTTATTGTTTACGTCAAAAAAAGCTTCAGCTGCTAACCAACCCTCTGTGGTATAAGTACGCTGCACTCCTGCGTAGGCGCTAGTTGAATTGATAGGCTGGCCATTTTCATCAAAGTATCTTTCATCCACTACTCTTTTTGCATCATCATACGCTCTAACCCATACAGCATAACCTTTGGGTATGTTTATTAGTTTGCCGTCCACACCAAAATACGATTCTCGTGTTATGTTCCCAGCGTCATCATATTCTCGGTCAATCCTGGCGTATCCACAAGATGTTATAATAGGTTTTTTGTCTTCGCCCAGGTATGCTTCATATGTTATCTTTTTATTCTCATCATATTCACGCAGCAATACAGCGTAGCCACTGGATTGGAGGAGGAGAGATCCTTCTGAGTCGAAATATTCTGTTCTTATTACATTTCCGGCTTCATCGTATTTCTGTATCCTGCTAGCAAACCCGTCTGTTGATAAGACAGGTAGATTCTCTATATCGAAATAAGCTTCCTTTGTCTGAAGCTTTTCGCTAAACTCCCTGCGTAAGACTGCATACCCTTTTGCTACCGCTATTAACTTACCATTATCATCATAATATCTTTCTTCTGTCACGTTTTTTAATTCATCATATTCGCGCTGTATCTGAGCATAACCTCTAAAAACAAAAGGCAAGGCATCGGTACCAAGCGTAGTTTCGCTTGTGATATTCCCGCTCTCATCGTAAGCTCTCTGCAGCCCAGCATATCCATCAGTGGATATAACCGGCCTTTTGTTTGTATTATAATACTGTTCTTGGATCAGCCTCTTGTTCTCATCAAATAGCCGCCGATAGATCGCCACGCCTTTTGTGTTCGCTGTACGATTACCTGCTTCATCATAATATTCTTCAACTATTACATTCCCAAATCCATCGTATTCCAGCAGTTTCGATGCATAACCCTCAGTTACCTTTATCGGCGCATAGTTATTATCAAAATAGCCTTCCGACCAGACCTGTTTCTTATCTGTATATTTTCTTACTAAATATGCATACCCTCGACTCATGTTAATGGGCTTTAGGTTAGTATCGAGATATGCTTCCTCAGTTATATTTCCAGCTTCATCATAAACTCTATTAACCGCAGCATATCCAGTGCTCTGGAGTAGCGGCTTACCATCTACATCACAGAATATCTCTCGCGTTACTCTCTTATTCGTATCATACTCACGATCCCAAACAGCATACCCTTTCGTTGTTATTACTGTGTGGTTGTTTGTATCGAAATAAGATTCTTTCGTGATATTATTCGCTTCATCATATTCACGGGTAAGGGATGCATAGCCGCTGGAGAGCTTTATGAGCTGACCATCGGTCCCGAAATATGACTCTCGAATAATACGGCTTAGCTCGTCATACTCGCGTGTCAAGCTAGAATAGCCAGCAGGAATGAAAACAGGCTTTCCATCCACTCCCAAGTTAGCTTCGACTATCACTCGACCTAGCTCATCGTATTCTCTTCGAATAGTTGCAAACCCGGAAGGCGCTATGGGAGCCTCAAACTCATCAAAGTATGCCTCTAAGGTTACCTTATTAGCTTCATTATATTCTCGTCCTATTATTGCATAACCATTGGACTGCTTCAGAAGCTGGCCATTAACATCGTAGGTGGCGGTCAGCGTGTTATTACCAACCTCATCATACTCCATCTTCTTGGCCGCAAAGCCTTCTGTAGATAACACTGGTCGGTTGTTTGTCTCATAGTAAGATTCTTCTTTTATAAGCTTACCGTCATAAACACGACGCAGGATTGCATATCCTTTATTTATTGTTACTAGCCCATCATTGATTCCGAGGTATCTCTCCTCTGCTAGATTACCAGCAGCGTCATAGGAACGCTCAACTCCAGCATTGCCAGCAGCCATAGCCACTAACTTGCCGTCAGTTCCATAGTACCGTTCACTGGTTATATGCTTCTGGTCGTCGTAGGTTCTCTTAACCTGGGCGTACGCTCTATCGATCCTAATGACCAGTTTGTTCTGTCCATCCTTAAACATCTCAAGAATGACGTTCCCTGACACATCATACTCTCGCTCCCATACTGAATAACCAGTAGTGAAAGTATAAGGCGAGCCATCTTCACTTATATACTTCTCGATCGTACACCTTCTTAATGCATCATAAGTGCGCAGGACACTGGCATAGCCGTTCTTAGCATGCGCTATTAACTCACCACCTAAACCTAAATAACTCTCTTCAACGATATTTCCGGGTACATCATACCGTCGAGTCATAGCCGCATACCCGATAGGGATTAAGATCGGGTAATTATTAGTGTCGAGGTATGTCTCCTTGATCAACCTTCTATTACTATCAAATTCACTCTTAATCGCAGCATAGCCAGCAGTGGTTATGATGGGCTTACCATCCACTCCTAAATAAGACTCTAATACCTTATTACCTACCGAATCAAACTCTCTTGCAACTATAGCATAACCATCTATAGTCAATTCGGGATTTCCATCCAAGCCTAGATATGTCTCTTTCGTTACCTTTCCCTTTTTATCATAGACATATTGCATATTAGCAGCCTTCTTGTTGGTAGGGATTATTGGAATACCCTCAATATCGAAGTACAATTCGCCTACCCTAGTGTTAACGTTATAGGTGTAATTAGCCTCATGGTAGCCTAACTTACATATAACCGGCTCTTCGTCAACACCATAATATAGCTCACGGGCAAGGCGCGAGCCGTTAAAGTAGGATTCTATAATAGCATACCCATCTTTGGTTAAGGCTAAAGAACCTGCTGTATCGAGGTATCTCTTCTGTCGTAGCTGATTCTTATCGTATACATACTCTATCTGGGCATAGCCGTCGGGGAGTAATAATAGCTCACCGTCAATATCATAAAAACTCTCAAGTGATTTCTGGTCGTTAGTTAAGCTCTTCCACTTGATCTCCGTCCGAGCATAGCCTTTTGGCCCGATCATCAGTTCATCTTCTGTATTCCGATATTCCTGGGATGTTAGGTGAGTTCGATCGCCGTAAGTTTGGATTAGAGTGGCATAACCCTTTTTAGATATTACTGGCTTACTATTAGTATCAAAATAACGTTCAGACAAAATCACATTCCCGGTATCTCTAACATACTCCACATAAGCATAGCCATCAGCCAGGTTCATCAGTTTGCCGTCAGCACCATAATATGATTCTTTTATTATCCTGAGGCGAGAATCGTAGGCGATCTCCTTGGTAGCATAGAGTCCCAGTGGGACTACAAGACTACCATCAACACCATAGTATTCCACACGTGATAACTTCCTGCCTTGATAGACATTGATCGTTTTTGAATACCCCTGAGGACAAAGCGTTGGTTGTTCATATGTATCAAGGTATGAAGTAGCCAACAGAGTTCCGCTTCCATCATAAGTTTGATCGATGATGGCGTAACCTTGCTTGATAGTGACGAGGTTATCGTCGATATCAAAGTAGGCGGTACGTGTGGGTTTGTTACGACCGTTTAGTTTCACGGTATAGTAACAAAAACCATCGTTATTACTGATTCGGGTACCAGCATCGTTTACCCATGTTTCCTGGATAGTTACTTTATTTTTGACAATTTTAATAGTCTCAGCGGCATAAGCTGTTGATATGAAAAGCATAGATAGAACAACTAACAATAAAATATGCTTTGTTCTCTTGCCTCTCGGATTATATAATTGTGGTCTTCCGTCATATATCATTTTTTCACCATATGTAAAGCGTATGTGGTTAACCGCCTATTTGGGAGGAGCACTATCATTGTTCTAAATTACAGATACTTGCGCTGTTATCATCGATACATTCACTTCGATTGATTTCAACCATTTTTGTCACTGCAAGGTCATAGCTTTCTGCTTTCTCCTTCTTCTGCTGGAGGATAGACGCCTTTTATATACCAGACTGTGGGGTACTTACAGCCTTGCATTATGTTCAGTGGTTTTAGGCCTCTATGGCACGAAGATGCACTTAGCAATCCGCAAAAGCAAATACGGATTACATAAATACAACTAACTCTGAAAGGTTGTTAAAATAGAATTTTAGTTATACAAGCAGAATATCTACACCAATGTATATCCCCGATGCTTGACTTCATTCAACGTTCTATTGCTTATAGTATCGGTTACCCAGTATGTCATACGCCTCTTTCCAACGCATAAAAGCGGCATCATATTTGTTATGATTCACATTATTGGGTAAATATCTCTTTACGATATGTACGCATTTTAATATAGCATCATTTTGATCTTTATATATACCCGCTCCAATTCCTGCGCACATTGCAGCGCCGAGGCTGCCAAGTTCTGGGACACGAGTTATCTCAATAGGCTTTTGTAATATGTCGGCAAACATCTGGCACCAAAAACTACTCTTAGCGACACCACCGCAAAGGCGTATCGTCTCAATAGGTGATAATTTTTCATGCATAAGCATTAGATCATACATCTCGAAAGTAATACCTTCGAGAATGGCTTCTGCTAAGTCGGCTTTTGTTGTAGCAAAACTAATACCCAGAAACGTACCACGTGCGTTTTCATTTTTTAGTCGTCCATGCGAACCTTATAAGCAAGTTAGTGCTGTTACACCTTTAGCACCAGGCTTTGACAGACTTGCCATGCTTGTCATTAAGTCGTATGGATCGCAACCGACAAGCCTGCTAGTAGCAACTTCCATTGAGCATAACTCATCTCTAAACCATCGGAAAGATGAAGCAGCAGTGTTGGTCATAATATATTGCTGATAATTACCGAATCCTGGATTGCTACGTATAGTTATGCGTTTATCTGGGTCTGTGCTAAAACGATCGGTTATGAGGATTGATACGCCAGCCGTGCCTACGATGAGAACCATTTTACCTGCTTCATCAGCTCCTGCGGCGAATGAAGAACAATTTGTGTCAAGACCTCCAAGACTTATCGAACAGCCAGAAGGTAAGCTTGTTTGGCCAGAGATTTCATCGGTCACATAGCCAACAACTTTTCCTGGTTCATGAATAACCATAGGAAGTTGATTCTGTTGAACCTCATAAAGATCAAGGAGCCTGTTGTTGTACTCATTGTTATGGACATCAACCATGCTCATGAAATTTGCGCTGCCCTCGTCAATATAGTACCCACCTGCACCATACTCGTGAAGAAAATAATCTTGATGTGAGCACAGTCGCTTCACTCGTTGCCATGTATTTGATTCATATTTTCTTAGCCAGTTTATTATAGGTATATTATAAGTACCCAGGCCCATACCAGCGATATGGTAATATTCGTCATCTGATATTAGTTTTCTTAATTCCGATAAGATTTCTGTATGCCTTACATCCTGCCAGCCAATTGTCTTCTCACGTGCAGGATTATCATATTCATCTAGCAAAACCATAGTAATGCCCTGATTTGAATGACTTATACCTACTATGTCATATGTGTTAACTCCTGAATGCTCAATTGCCTCTCTTATTGAACTAAAAACAGATTCCTTTATCTCATCTATATCTTGCTCAACATAGCCTGGTTTTGGAAAATAGCTAGAATACTCGCGGGCATGAGAAGATATAATATTCCCATTTTCATCAAAGAGACACGCCCGGCAACCCGTTGTCCCTTCATCGACACCAATTAGATATTTCATAGTTAAACTTCCCCTCTCAATATACGTATTTTACTAGTTGCCGCTGTATTGCCTTTACGTAATTCCTGTAATAACAAATAGCCTTCTAGCATGTCGACATCATCATATGTCGTCAGCTTAAGCTTATTTGCTTGCGTATCTTTAGAAAAATACAACTTTTCACCTAAATCCATCATCAATGTGGTCGTATACTCGCACTCTTCATTTTCTTTTGGAGGTAAGCTATAAGCCCACTTTAGCTTCCAATATGGGAAGGTCCATGGCATATTCAACGTAACATACTCTTTCTTGCGGATATAGCTACTTGACCAGAGCTCATCACAGATTGGACTCAGATTATATATTGACTCTGCTCCAGCTATAGCGTTACCATATTTGTTACATACTCTGAATGAATCCTCTATAACATAATCTGATATTAGTGGACACACACTCATCGCTAACATAATAATATCATCATCGTTACAGTTGAGTGATAATATACCGTTTCTTATAGATTCTTGGCAACTGCTACTGCCGTCGATTATATCATCAATTTTTCTAAGATCATATTTCATTTTGTAGTGCCAAACTTCATCTTTCCATGATGGTACTGATACAACTACAATACGATCGATAGCCGGGCTATCTTCAAACACTTTCAGTGTATAATATATTACTGGTTTTCCAAGAACTTCGTGAAACTGTTTTGGAATTGAAGAACCCATTCTTTTTCCTGAGCCACCTGCTAAAATCATGGCGATATTCATTTAAGAGAGTCGATTCTGATACGATTGATCAGAAATCGTGTCCTTTCACAGAAATTTAAGAAATTAACGCTACACTTTGAAATCGTATTTGCACATTATAGTGTATTATTACTGCCACTAACGTATTTCATTTTTTGAATGACATGCTGTTGCTGCTCATAACTTAGCAAGCGAAATAACGTCAGTATTTCATTTTCTTATATGGTTAACGAGTCAAGAGTATGCCGATCCTTGCTTGCACCTAAGAGATAATCTTCGTTTACTCCTAGGTAATCCGATATTTTATCTATATACTGGATATATGATGTTGTCTGGCCTGTCTTCCATTGTGTAACAACATTTTAGCGTAACACCTGCATACTTAAACAGTTCTTTCTGTGTTTTCTTTTGTTTCCTTGATAAATATTGTATAGTATTAAGTGTTCCTTGATATTAACTACCCTTTTCCACCCTTTTCTGGCATAAAACTCATCTCTATTGTATTGACATTAACTATAATGCGTGATATACCCATCCTATACCGCCACCTTAAAGCTCCGAGTTTTTTATTTTATCTGGGTTGCGCTTTGTACCGTGGACCCTCATTTATGAGAGTCGATCCTGATACGATAGATCAGAAATCGCATCCTGTCCCTGTCATACCGAATTGTTGGGCAACGTTCTGCGAACAACTCGCCACAAGTACATCCTTTCCTCCTCGTTCAACCCATTAAAGTATAATAGCACTACATATACACAACAGATAACAAGTGCTTTGCTCACCAACATAATCCAGCCATTTGTAGGAAGTAAACATGTCATAAGAGAAATCAATATTGTTATCAAAATAGGAATATACAGTTTAGCAAAGGTATCTCGGAAGAAACGCCTAATCTCAATGCCTTGTTTTTTGTAGATGACGTTCACGCAAACCGTATCGCCAATCAGGAAAGAGAAAGCAGTGCCAATCGATGCGCCGATAACGCCGTACTTCGGAATCAATAAAACCGATAACGCCACATGCAACAAACTAGAAACTAAAAGCGCAATAGAACGGCTGGCGTGTTTGTTCATAGCCCTGAGGAACACAACCCCTGTATGCTGAATGTACGGAATGAACATTGAGCTCATATAGATAAGTGCAACAATGAGAATGTCCTTATATTCTTTCCCTACCCACAGTACTACGAACGAATGCCCAAGTGTTCCGAAGCAGATGAGGAAGAGCGCGAGAAACATCGCTTGAACACGCCCGACACGGATCATAAGGTTTGTGATCTTCGCATTGCTACTCTTGTTTACAATCATTTCAGTGGCTTTAGGCAGAAGAAATCCGGAAATGGCAATCGACATGGATGAGAAAACCGTTGAAAACAATTGTGCATTGGTAGCAACCGTAATCATAAGCGATTTATCCATAAGCGGTGAAATGACTTTGCTTAGTAGCAGTGTGTCTATCTTCCAGTTCATTTGGTTAATCAGTAGATTAATCATTATGAATATTGAGTATTGGAAGACCTGCGCATACATCCGCAGATCGACCTCGCTTTTTCGGAATCGGAACTTCAGTATATAGCCCCTTGACATATCGCAGTCCAAGTGATAAACTAAAAGACAGGAGGGGTGATAGAGATGGCGAAGCCGATAAACAACGAGAAACGAGCGGACATAATAAAGCATATGCAAGCAGGGGAAT
>BNUH01000094.1 GCA_025997215.1 Clostridia bacterium | reverse complement strand
TTGATACCTTTGATAAATACAAACATGCAATAACCAATGGTATATACGATTCGTATACCATTTATAAGGAACGCCTGGACTCGTTAATCAGTTATCGGGTTCAGCTTTACGATGATCAGGGTATCGATCTGCCTTTTGACCAATTCGTTCTCTCAAATGCTTCTTAATCTATAGTGGAAAATCTTGGCGAGACGGAGTATACAATGGCATTGATTATTAGCATCGCGTTGGTATTTGGTGTGGCGCCCATATACGACAAGTTCTACGACCAGCGAGAGCGCATGAACACAGCGCCAAGTGAGGTGCCGTGTCTGTTGCGCGATGTTGTAACCGCGCTACATTGATATAACAATGATAGAACATCAAGGCATCCATGTTTTGCATCATCACTTCACCTGCTTCCCGCCGATCCATACTCTCGCTGCCTTCGTGCGCAGCTCAAACGGATGCCCGTTGAACACGACAATATCCGCATCCTTGCCCACGGTCAGCGAACCAACGCGCACGTCGATTCCGGCAGCCTTCGCGCCGTTAATGGTGATAGCGCGCAAAGCGGCGTCTTCGGGCAAGCCTTCGCGCACGCACATCGCGGCGAACACGGGCAGCATCCACAGTGGCGTCACATCGTGATCGGTTGTGACGGCCACCTCGATCCCCTGTCGATACAGCGCGCCGGTCGTCTCAAACGATCCGCCGACCGTTTCCGGCTTGCTCGCGGGGCCGAGGCTCGGCCCAACTATGGGCACAATGCCCGACGCCTGGATGACAGGCGCTATCTCCAGCGACTGCGTAGCGTGGATTATGGTGTATTTTAGCTGAAACTCATTGGCGATACGCATAGCAGTCAGCATATCATCCGCCCGATGCGCATGAAAATGCGCGGGTATTTCGCCGCGAAGCAGCGGCAGCAGCGCGTCGTCCTCCTCGTCCCAGACGTCCTCGCCCTTTTCTTCCTTCGCCTTATAACGACGGGCCTTGGTCAGAGCGGCGCGCATCAGCGCGGCTATGGCCATGCGCGTCATAGGCGACTTGCTTTTGTTCTCACCGTAAGTGCGTTTGGGATTTTCGCCCAGGGCGAACTTGATGGCGCACGGGGCTTTGAGGATCATGTCGGAAACGTTGACGCCATCCAGCTTGATCGCTGCGATCTGGCCGCCGATCACGTTCGCCGAACCCGGCGCGACCAATACGGTCGTCACGCCGGCGGCCACCGCTTTAGGGATCGCCCGATCCAGCGGGTTGAATCCATCAACCGCGCGCAGATGAGGCGACACCGGGTTGACCACCTCGTTGCAGTCCTCGCCCTCCCAGCGCAGACCCTCCTCGGAGATACCGATGTGTGTATGCGCGTCGATCAAACCGGGCAAGATGAATCCACCCCGCGCGTCGAAACGTTCACCCGCGTAATCAGGCGCGTCCCGCATATCGCCGACGGCTGTTATAACGCCGCCTTCGCAGTCCACAAAGCCGCGCTCATAGGTTATGCCGTCCATCGTTTGTAAGATGCCGTTTTCGATACGCATAATAATCCTTCTTTCATCAATAAGGATAGAATATAAATGATAGCAAGATTAGTATAACTCCGCAGATAATTCGGGATAGCCGCGTCGCGCGTTGAGCCTGATCTGCTTGAAGCGCACCTTCGCTCGCGGCGGTAGCGGGCGTCAGGTCGTCGTCGAAATCGTTATCGTCCATCATGAACGCGGGCTTGCTTGGCTGCGAATCGTGCCGGCGGTACATCCAGGGCGGTTGAGCATGCCGCGCCGTTCTATGAAACAGATAAATCGGATGTAAGCGCGTCCCCTTCCCCGCTAGATAATCGAACCACGCCGCGCAGAACATTCCGCAGGCAATAACCATTAGTGCGTATACATAGTATAACCTATCACGATACGCTCCGCCCACTAACGCGGCTAGCGCCAGCGTCCAGCCCAGCCTCCGCATAGTTTGGCGGTATAACCATCGAACGGCGGCTCGATCCATCGATATATTAACCAGCCGCTTCATCGAGCCAGCGCGCGCGTTCCGCAGCGTTGGCCAGCAACCAGTGACCAGGTTCAACCTCGGCCCATTCGGGCGGGTTGCGGTCGTAGTTATGCGCCGTTGGATCGTATACAACCAGGCGTTTTTCGCGTTGTATGTCAGGGTCAGGGGTCGGCGCAGCCGACAGCAGCGAGCGCGTATACGGATGTAGCGGCCTGTCGAACAGCGCGTCGCATCCGGCTAACTCCATCAGCCGTCCCTTGCGTATCACCGCGACCCTGTCGGAAATATGTCGAACCAGCGACAGATCGTGCGCGATGAAAAGATATGTCAGGTTATGCTCGCGCTTGAGACGGTTGAGCAGGTTTATCACCTGCGCGCGGATGGACACGTCCAGCGCGGACACCGGTTCGTCCGCGACGATGAACTCCGGCGACATGACCAGGCTGCGCGCGATGCCGATGCGCTGGCGCTGTCCGCCGCTGAACTCATGCGGAAACCGCGACGCAAAGTCCATCGACAGCCCCACTTCGCGCATAATCGCCTCAACCTTGGCCAGCCGATCCGCCTCGTTGTCGAATAAATGGTAATTATACAATCCTTCGGATATTATATAGTCCACTTTGGCGCGCTCGTTCAACGATGCCATCGGGTCCTGGAATATCATCTGCATCCGCATGTGCAATTCGCGGGTCTTGCGCGCGTCCAGTTTGCCCGTGATCGACTGGCCCTGATAGTCGATCTCGCCCTTGGAGTGCTGGTAAATGCGCGTGACTGCGCGCCCGATGGTCGTCTTGCCCGAACCGGATTCGCCCACCAAAGACAGCGTATCGCCGCGCTTTACGTCGAAAGAAACGTCGTCCACCGCCTTGAACGACCTGCGTCCCAGCTTAAACGACACGCTCAAATGTTTTACCGACAACAATGTTTCCGTAGAAACCGACCGCGCCGCCGGCGCTTCGACGGCGTTCGCCCCCGCCTCACGCTCTTCCCGTTTCGACAGCATACTGGCGTAACCGGCGGCCAGAGGATGCAGCAGCCATGTTTTCGCGCGGTGGGTCGGCGTGATGTCGAACATAGGCGGTTCTTGTTCCGTGTCGATCACCATGGCTTGCGGATTGCGCGGCGCGAACGCGTCGCCCGCTATGCTCTTGAACAGGTTGGGCGGCGAACCGGGTATCGCGTACAGCGCGCGGCCCTTTTCATCGGGGCGCGGCAAAGCGCGCAGCAACGCTTGGGTATACGGATGCGCCGGTTCGTGAAAAACCTCGCGCGCGCTGCCGTACTCTACTATCTGCCCGGCGTACATAACAGCCACCCAATCCGCGACGCTGGCCACGACACCCAGGTCGTGTGTGATATATATGACCGTCATGCCGAATTGTTTTTGTAGATCTTGTATAAGTTTTAGTATCTGCGCCTGTACGGTGACGTCCAGCGCGGTCGTCGGCTCGTCGCAGATGAGTATGTCCGGCTGGCACGCGATGGCCGTGGCGATGACGGCGCGCTGGCGCATCCCGCCGGAAAACGCCTGCGGATACTGTCGATAACGCGCCGCCGCGTCCTCGATACCCACGCGCTCCAACAATTCGATAGCCTTTACACGCGAATCCGCCGCATTGGTGCGAAAATGCCAGGTGATCGTCTCGGCGATCTGCTCGCCGACGGTGCGCACGGGGTTCAAACTGGTCATCGGGTCCTGAAACACCATGGCGATCTTACGCCCGCGAACCTTCAGCCATTCCGTTTCCGTGCGGTACGCGGAAATATCCTCGCCGCGATATATGAGCCGACCGGACGCGAGCGCGCCGTTCTTGTCCAGCATGCCCAAAAAGGATTTGGTCAGCACAGACTTGCCACAGCCGGATTCCCCCACGAGTGCGAGCGTCTCGCCTTCGTACAGGTCCAGCGACGCGCCGCGCACAGCGGTCAGCGTCCGCCCGCGCAAAGTAAAGCGTATGACGACATCCTTCGCCTGGAATATCGGCTCGCCGCGCGCTGTCGACATGGCTGCCTCACACATGGTTGCGCGGGTCGGAGGCGTCCGCGAACTTATTTCCCAATACATAAAACGCCACAGTAATCACACACAGTATCGCCGAAGGCAGCAGCATCTGGTATGGATGCAAGGTAAACGACGCGCGGCCCTGGTTGACGATATTCCCCAGCGTAATGGCATCCACCGGCATGCCCACGCCCACGAATCCCAAAAACACCTCCGAGCCTATCGAATACGGGATGCACAGCGCTGCCTCCATTATGATGAGGCTCACTATATGCGGTATAATATTTCTGATGGCTATACGCCGTATAGGAGTTCCCAGGCAGCGCGAGGCGATGTTATACTCCGCGTCGCGAATTGACAGCACCCGGCTGCGGAAGAACCGCGCCTCCACAATCCATCCGCGCGAGGCCATCGACAAAAACAGCGTCAGGAACGAGGTGTTCATGATATAGGCCAGCAAAACCAAATATACCGTTGATGGTATATTTGTTATAATATTGTACAATTCCGTCATAATGGGATCCAGCTTGCGGTTGTAACCCCACAACGCCCCAACGATCATGCCGATGCCCACGTCCGAGCACGCGATACAAAACGCCAGCAGGAACGAGTTCCGCGCGCCATACCATGCTCGCGCAAAAATGTCCCGCCCCAGCGTATCCGTACCGAACCAATGCAGCGCGGACGGGCGCTTGTTCCATTCCAGGGGGCGCGTGCTCACCTTGGCCGGGTTGACGCCGGAAAACAGCGGATACAGGAAGCTCATCGCAATCATCGCGACAATTATGATCAATAACAATACGACCGCTTTATTCTTCAAAAACGTGCGTATCGTCGAACGCCAGTACGAATAGTTGGCCTCGCCGATGTCCTCCGACCGCAGCGCGTCGAACGCCGCCTGACGGAATTTGTCGGGGTTCAGCGCCGCGTCCATGACTTGGGTTATCGCGCTCACCCGCTTCTCTCCCCTTCCGTCAGTTTTATTCGCGGATCGATAAACGCCACGAGCAGATCGCCCAAAAACACGCCCACAACCGACAGCACGGCGTACATCAGCACTATAACCTGCACCAGCGGATTGTCCTGGCTCTTGATGGCCGTGGTCAGCAGCCCGCCCGTGCCCGGTATTGCGAACAGGCTCTCGATAATCAGCGAGCCGGATATGATGAACAATACGTCGCTAGGCAGATATATCGCCAGCGGGATCAGCGCGTTTCGCAGTATGTGCCGACGCAATACGAGCTTATTCGGCAGCCCTTTCACGCGCGCGAATTTTACGTAATCGGCGTTTTCCTCGTCGGCCATGAACCGCCGCAGCCACAGCGCGTACCAGGCGATGCTGCCCAGCGACAGGCATACGGCGGGCAATATCCACGACAACGGGCGATTTCTGTAAAATACCATAGGCAGCCCGAGCAGTCCCGATATACCCACCTGAATATAGAACAAATAGATGAGCGTCGGCACGGCGCGCACCACCAGGATATACCCCGTGCCCAAATGGTCTCCCCAGCGGTCCTTTTGGCGGACCATCAGCAGCCCCAGCGCCAGGCCCAGGCCTACGCCCAATATAAGGCTGGCAAACCCAAACGCCGCGGTGACGGGTATCTTCTCGGCCAGCAAAGTTGCTATCGGCACCTTGGCGTATACCGTTAAACTACGGCCCAGATCGCCATGGAACAGGTTGTTCAGAAACCGACCCAGCTGCGCTAGTGGATGATCCAGCAAGCCCTGGCTGCGCAGATACGCCGTGCGCGACGCCGGATCGGTTTCCTTCAATATCTCCTTGGGAAAATAACCGTTTAGCGGCATAAACCGCAGCAACATGAACACGGTGACGAATACTATCACCACCGTGATCAACGAGCGGATTATGCGCTGAACGATGTAGCGGGTCAAGGAATCAGTTCCCTTCCACCTTTAATCTGCCCCGAGAGCAGCCAGCCGCGCCGCCTCATACGCCGCGTCTATCTCCAGATATTCCTTATATGTCAACGGCTCCGTACGCACCAGCGCGCCTTTAAACTTCGTATTGCCGTATAGTGTGCGCGGCGTAGTATACGGCGTCGTCTTGGTCATGTAATACCCGCGAAGCGATGATATAAACGGAATCACATATGCCTTGTCGCACAGGTACGCCTCCGCCTCAGCAAAGTGCTGCAGCCGCTCCTCGAATGTCTTTGCCGCTAGCGCCGCCTCGACCATCGCGTCAAACTCCGGCACCTCATAATATCCGACGTTCTCCGCGCCGTCGGTCGTCATGCGCGTCAGTATCCCTGACGGATCGGCGTAGGTCGTGGACAGTGAATCGAAATATATGTCGTAATTGAGCGGATCGGCGACTGTGCTGTAGAAACTGCCCGTCGAGAACGCCAGACGGAAGTCGATCAAATCCGCGCCGATCGCTTCTTCGAACATCACCTTGAGCAGCTGCGCCATGATTATCTCGTCCTCGTCGTCCGTGCCGACATACATGACCGTCACGGGCAGCTTGCCGTCCACGTCAAACGATATGACCGGCAGATAATCCACGGCCGCGGCCTCAACGCCCGCAATATTCCCCGCCTCGTCGCACAGCTCGGCGACCGCCTTGAGCATGTACTCGCGCGCCAATTCTGGGTTGGAATAGTTGGTTTCCTTGATCTCCTTGATTGGGCTGTAGTCCGTATAGTCCACGCCGTTCGAGTCGTATATGGCTTCCTCGGCGTTGATCGTGTTGCGGATGATGCGCGCCGGGTTGATCGGGTCGCGCAGTGAAGATACCGCCTCGCGGTCCATCGCGTACTGCAGCGCCTTGCGGAAGTTCTCGTTCTGGATGAACGCGTTGAACTCCGGGTTAGCGCCTGCAAAATCCAGCCACAAATAGTTGGTGGCAAAACTGTTCTCCGACGGGATCAGGTTCGGCTCCCACGACGAACCTACCATCGACAGATACTCCTCGGCCTCGACGGCGGTGTAATCGATCTCGCCGCGCCGGAACATCTCCAACGACGTCGCGCCGTCCGGGATGATCTGATATTCGACGGTCGATATGGTTACATGTTCCTTATCCCAGTAGAACGGATTCGCCTTCAGCGTGATCGCCTTGTCGCGCTCGAACGCGGCGATATAATACGCGCCGCAATAGAGCATGTGCTCATTGTCCACGCCGAAGTCGTCGCCCAGCCCCGCCGCGTAGTCGTACTCGATGGGCAGCAATAGCATGCTCCCCTCTATCAGCGACAGGAAATACGGCGCGGGTCCGGTGAGCGTGTATTCGACTGTGTACTCATCCAGCGCCTTCACGCCGACGGTCTCGTCGAATCGCGCGACGGCCTCCTCACGGGTGTAATCGGTCTCGACGTCCGGATCGTCCGCATCGTCGATGTCCCAGTAGTAACTATACAACCCCTCAATCAGGCTGCGAACCACACGCATGGAATACGCGCCGTTGGCCGGATCGCCGATATAGCGGATGCCATCCACGAAATCCTGTGCGGTGACGGGCATTCCCGTGTCGTTCCCCAGGTGATCCACCCAGGTCAACCCCTCGCGAATCTTGAACGTCCAAACCGTCTGATCCTCGCTGACCGTCCATGATTCAGCCAGCGACGGCTGGTATACTCCATAAATGTCCGGCTCGACCAGCCCGTCGACGCAGTTGGCGACGATCTCGCGCACCGTGGCGTACGCCGTCGAAAAATAGTTGAACGACGCGTATGAGCTACTATAGTATGTCTTGTATACATCCGCATACGGCACCGTTTCCACAGCACCGACACCGCATACCACTACAACTAATACCAGCGCCAGCACGCGCGATAACCTGGTTAAGCAAACGCGCCTCACATAAACCCCTCCAATTTTATAATAATTAATTATACATCCCACTTCACGGCATGTCAATCGTTACGACAGCTTTCGCCAGAGCTTGTTCATGAAAATCGCAGATTTCGGTATATACGCTGGTTTTTCAGCACTCGAAATCCACCTAAAAAAAGCTAACAAAAAAATGTAGTAAAAAGCAAGCCGCTGAGCCACATTTCTGAGTTTTCATGAACAAGCCCTGACGCTTTTGTCCCTTGCCTCCTTCAGATACTTTTCCTTTGGGGAATGCTGCTTTAGGTTGACGACATTGTTACCATGCGCGGGAGTTGACAAGAAGCCGGGTGTTGTTTACACTAACCATGATACTTCATGGAGTTTCGCGGAAAGAGGTAAGGATTCGCATGAGTGAGTCCACCGGTTGTCTGTTGCGTCTGCGCGAGAATAAGCACGCCTTCAGCCCGAAGGAGCAACGCCTGGCAAATCTGATACTGGATAACCCGGCGGCGGTCGCCGACATGCAATTGGAAGCGTTCGCTGCAGCCTGCTCGGTGAGCATATCAACTGTCGTGCGCTTCTGCAAGTCGCTGAACTTCACCGGGTTCAAGGATCTGTGCCGCACGATATACAGTGAGTCGCAGGTTAAGATGTCGGAAGAGTATGCGCCGGAGGATATCAGACCTGGCGACGCACCCATCCAGGTGATGCACACGATCTGCGCGAACAGCATCCAAGCGATCGAGAACACGATGGCCATATTGGAACAAGATCAGCTGGAAGCGGCAGTGGATGCCATGTGCGCCGCTCACCGGATCGACTTCTATGGGATGGGCGCATCAGGGTTGGCCGCACTAGATGCAGCGGTCAAGTTCATACGTATTCAGAAGGTCTCCTTCGGCTGCTCCGACAGGCATAATCAGATACTCACAGCGCTGTCGCTGGGCCGTGCTGACGCCGCTGTCCTGATCTCCTACACTGGAGAAACGAGCGACATGCTCTCGCTGGCCAAGGAGATCCGTGGAAGCGGCGCGACGATCATCTCCCTCACCCGCTACGGCAAGAATCCGCTGGCTGATCTGGCGGACATACGCCTGTACAGCTCATCCACCGAGACGCTGCTGCGCAGCGGCGCTATGAGTTCGCGTATTGCGCAGCTGTGCGTGATCGACATACTGTAATGCGTCGGTGTGCAGCCGCATGTACACCCAGATCAAGCCATTGCTGGACATATCCAGGGTTGCCACGTCCAAGATGCATGCCAGGGGCAGCGCGGTTAGTTGAATCTACAGCTCGGCAGCCGTAGCCTTTTCAGGCGGCAATGTGATGTCAACCATCTTTGCTGTGTCGCTATTACGCAGAGTTACTCGCTGCGCCTTGCTCGTCGGGTTCCACAGCGTGACGGCTATGCCGCCCGCTGCGTCACGCCAGCCTTTAGCCAGCACGTACGGGTTGTCGCTAGTGAATCCTTCGTTATCGACGAATTTCCCATTAAGGATATAATTCGCATATCGGCGATAGAGCGCGTTCAGCTCCACCAAATATTTCGTATAGTTGGGGATATCCGACAGCGTGCCGCAACAGCGGTATATGGTCATGTCGAACCGCAGCCCAAGCAGGCTGCCTGGTTGCTCGATGTATTCATGGCAGGTAAGTCGGTTGTAAAAGGATGCCGAACGTCCGCACTCGTCGATGGCGTAGCGCAGCGTTTTCCCTTCCAGCTGAAGCATAGGGTATTCACCTCCAGAATAATGAGTGGAATCGTACTGCTAATTATATCGGAGTGTCGGCGATTAAGCTAATCGAATGTACGAAATATGGTGTGATTAAGCGAAAATCGCCGTATGGAAATCATATACATCCACTGGAATAAGGCAAAACCTTTAACGCCTCAACGACAGCGGCGTCTCGCCGAACCGCCTTTTGTATGCTTTATAGAATGAGTTTGGCGTGGCGTAACCGCAGTCCTCGGAGATTTTCTGCACCGTTTCGACGGTCTCCATCAGAGCGCGGCGCGCACGATACATGCGCGCGTCCTCGACATATACCGAGAATGTCTGCCCGGCAGCGGCGTATAGTCGCTTCTGAAGCGTTGGCGCTGATATCTTAAAGCGGTCGGCGACCATACTGATGCAAAGCGATGGATTGCCCAGGTGCTCGTCGATGAATGACAGGATGCCCTCGTCCAGGCTGTGTGTGATCGTCTTGCGCTGTCCCGATACTTCGCGGCAGTAAGCCCTGAAGCATTGAGGCAGCTCCTGTTTGAACAGCTGCTGCCAGTCACCCTGCCGCAGCAGCGGAATGGGCGCGGTATTAGCGAGCGTGGGGTTCTCCAGCATGACCATAACAAGCATGTATGATATCATCTGGGCGGCGTTCTTGGCCAGGGCGTAGTCTCTAGCCTCCGTCAAGGCCAACGCGCATTCCTCTAGCGCACGTAGGGCTACCGCCTCGTCGCCGCATGATAGGGCCATATACATCGTCTGCAGCTGTTGCAGGGAGAATGGTGGCTTCTTACACGCAGTGCGATTGCTTACGCCCAGCGCCGCCGTGGATTCGTACTCCAATTGCTGGAATGCCCCAGCTAAGTATTGCGGATCGTCATACGGCAGGCTCAGCACACTGCTGGACACGATGGCATACCGCTCCCTTAGCTTCTGATGCATTTGATCGAGTATGAAGTCTGGCGTTTCAGCGCGCGAATCGTCCAGTATAACAAGCAGAGCATCCGGTTCGATGAGCAGGTATGGCATCCAGGGCAGATCGCGGCTGAAATATTCCTTGAATAAATCTGGCAGATGCGCGGTATCCGCGCCCATATCCTCGCTTGTGAATTGTATCCACGCTAACCGCCAGCGCGCTGGGAATGCCGGGAACGCCGCGTGGAATGATGAGCGTGCGTCCTCATTATACAGGCCTCGATACAACGCACGATCCAGCATATGGGTTCGCAGACTCTCGTTTTGTGTAGCGATGGTATTCTCGTAGCCCGTGATGCGGGCGAGCAGGCTTTGCTCATTCCTATGGATCGGCCGAATGATGCCGCTTATGAATGTCGCAACCCATACAGCCATCGCTAACAGGGTAAAATCATTTACTCGATTCGACAGAATATGAGCAAAATCTCAGCCTCTACAATTCGTTTTTTTCGCTTCTTGGGTCGAAAAGTGACAACGTGTATGCCGAAAATCGATTGTAGAGGCTGCTAGAAAAGTAAATGATTTTGCCCTGCATCGCTAAACCCATTAGACCTAAAAAGAACGCAGCAAGTCGGCGTAACTGGGCTAGATCCTCCATTATATATGAGGATGGTACACGAACCGTAACGCGCATGTTTGGGTATGCGTTGAGGATTTCAATCGCCGTAGCTAGCTTGTGTAATGATTTGGCTGGCCCGATCGACAATCTAGTACCTAATTAGCTCTAAATCACAACATCAGGGTAGAGATGTTTGAGCTTGATGCGGGCGTCGGCAGTGGTGAAATGCCACTCGACGCCTTTCTGAGACGCATTGCGCCTGGAATGCCAGGCAG
>BNUH01000093.1 GCA_025997215.1 Clostridia bacterium | reverse complement strand
AAAATATGTAAAGAGAGAAACCGATGAGCAAGGTTCCCTATGAAGAGGCAATTGGTCAGTTAAGTGAGGAGAACCTCGCTATTGTTAAAACGTTACATGAACGTGTAGCGGCGTTGGGTTATGAACCTACATCAACCTTGAATGGGAAAAAGGTCAATTGCTATAACATAGAGTACAAAAAGCCAAAGTCGGTTGGAGCACTGTACATTGTACGCATTGACAGCAATGATCTCCTGTTGCGATGCAAACTGTTTCATTTGGCAGAATACTTAGGAGTAATAAACGAACTGCCTGATAGCATAAAACATGCCTTATTGACATCGCGCGGCTGTGGCAGACACGGCAGCTGCAAAGGGCCTGTTTCGTTTGAGTTGGCTGGAGAAGCTTTTACATTCTGTAGGCATGCTATAGAATTCAAGCCAGTCTCGTCGGACGATGTCGATGGCATATGGAAGCTTCTTTCTGCCGAAGATGCCAGCCGTTGAATTGTTCGTTCTCATGGTCATCGCCAGCTATTTCCGGTCATGGCCATCCAGCTGATTTAGGTACTCAACCAGCTGGGTGGAAGAAGATTTTGGGAAGGATGCAGGAGAATTGAGGACTGTGTCGAATTGCTATTTATCAGTAAAGGGAGGCGACCAAATGCTTGATGACAATCCACTAGTAGTACCCTTCCCTGTTGTACCTCGTTTTGAGTACATGCTTGAGGAACTAGCGAAAATTCTGAAATCGATAATGAAAAGGGATAGCGACCCACCGAGAGCCGAACTGGAAGCGTTTTGTGCCGCTTTTGCCGGGATGATCAAGTATGAGTTGATCCGTAATGGATCTATGGCTAGTTCACACGATACTGAACCTGTTGATTTACTTGATAAGTTAAAAACATCTATGGATAGTGTGGTATATTCCATATGTGAAGAGTTGTTGCATAGCGCACCAGAAATAGAACATAAAGTGCTGGCTTTTAAACAACCGGACTAGTGGCGGAAGGAAATAATGAGGGCGGGCTGGAGTCTCTGGCCGCAATTAAGCGGCTATAACCATTATCCAGCAGATTTTGGGCGGCGTCGGAAGAATGCGTTATGCCTTTGTACCTTCCATGGCTGGTAAGTTTATGATTGCCTATATATCTACCAGCTATGAAAAGTATAAGATATAACAGAACATTGTGGACAAATGAATTTGACGCTATATAACAATCCTACCAAAATATTCTGATCAAGCATAATACCTATTGATTAAGTGTGTTTAGTGTGCTATGATTCACTTGTTACCAAATGCATGAAGCGCAAGACAAAAATTCATTAATGGGAGGGAGCACCTTGACACATCGTTTCAAGCTAGCTATTTGTGGACTCCTCATCGCGATTTTTGCACTATGCGTACCATTCACGTTCACAAACCCTCAAACCGCTTTGGCAGAGGCCGCGCTTGTCGCATCAGAAGTGGTAAAGGAAACTGTGCCGTTGGAGCGCAATGGCATTAGTTTGCATCTCACAAAATATACGACCGATCTAACTGGATCACCGATACTGCTTGTACACGGACTTACGTTCTCGTCACACGAATTCGATGTTGACGTAGATGATTATTCCTTAGCTCGTTACCTTGCCAATAATGGTTATGTTGTATACACACTGGATATAGCTGGGTATGGCGACTCTGGTGACGTTGAGGATGGCTTTACGCCTAATTCTGATTATGCTGCCGATGATATTAGCGCCGCTGTGGACAAGATTAATGAAGAGAATGGAACAGCCAAAATCGATGTGCTCGGCTGGAGCTGGGGAACAGTAACTAGCTCACGATTCGCCGCTAAGTATCCGGACAAGATTAACAAGCTCGTGCTATATGCGCCAATACTATATGGGTTCGGATACCCAGCCGGAACTGTAACCTCGGCTTTCAATCAAACTACCTATACCGGCGCTGCTGAAGATTTCCAGATGACGGATGATAATCAAATTGATTATAGTATAACAGAAGAGTTGGTTGCGTTAACATATATATCCAACTGCTGGTTGTATGACCCGATCAGCCCAAATGGAGGACGCAAAGACCTGCTTGAAACGCCAGCCGACACATTGCTTATCCCGATTAGCGAAGTCAAGTGCCCGACGCTCTTGATATTTGGCGACAAAGATCCATATATGAATGTGGACGTTGCCGTGGCGGATGGAGCATGGTTCCCCGAAGGTTCAGAAACAATCGTTGTACCTGGCGCGGCGCATCCGATGATGATGGAGAAACCATACTACAAGATATTCCGTGAAGATGTGACGGCGTTCCTTAGTAAATAGTTGAGAGGCTCCCATCTTGGGAGCTTTTCTTTATATAACCGTTCTGTTATTATTACCACACAGGTTTGGCATCTGAAGATGATCATAACCTTTATAACTTCCATGGTAGGTAAGTTTATGATTACCAATATAATCTACCAGCCATGGAAGTGATAAGCGTATAAGATTTATGTTGCGTAAACATAACCTTACATGGTTGGTAAGTTTATAAGATTACGGACGATTGCCACCCCTGTAAGCTATATGACCATAACAACCGTACTTCGGTTTTGCATAATCATGCAGTTTGCACAGCATCAAGGAATGCCTATATGATCATAACATATAAAGTTGAAATGACATAACATGTATGAAATGTAATCTAATATGGTTATGAAGTCGGTTGTATTTCGACAGTCAATAACATTCTAGAACTGTAATGATTATGGACGCAACACAAACGATCGGCATAGCCAACATGGTATGCAGACATAACTTATATATCATAAGAAATGCAGGCCATGTGGTACCCCTCTGCCACCCAGGATACTACCTGTAGCGTCACATGCGTTTCAAGGCCACTAGTAGGCACCGTACGCGCTTCTGCCAGTGGGGTGTACAAAAAACTGCTCCAGTGCTGGAAGAACGCTCACAGGGTCGTTAAAACGGCAAATAGAGGCATGCCGCGTCCCCCTCAGTTCTACCATGCGTTTTAAGGTCGTTTTCTTACGTGTACACAGGCAAAAACTCGAGGGCTGTTCCATAACTTGAACGGCGCACAATACCCGCGAAAAGCATGCGCCGCTACTTTACTCAAAAACCCTGCCACAGCCTCAAAATTGGTTGGGTAGTAATCAAACAATAAACATCCTCCTTCATGCGAAAAAATACTCAGACCGTTAAATCTGGCCTGAGTATTTGGCAAAATATGAGGCTATTTGTCAAATTCTAGGGGCTAGTGGCGCAGCGCACTTTTATCGCAGATATTATGCGCCGTGACATTTTCTGCCAGCCTACTTGGCTGGTATTTTCATTTTTGGGCTATCCACTGCTGGATGATCCCCTCTGGATGGCCTAAATCAGACGCAATATCGATAATTGGTATACCACGCCTATACATAGATTTAGCAGCTTTCTCCAGCCCTCTCTGCTCGCCAATCCCTATGCCTCTAGCTTCGCCAATTCCTATCCCTTCAGTCCTGCCGATCTCGATTCCCTTCAATTCCGCCTGTCTCTGCTTTACCAGGATTGTCATTACATAATCCCTCCATTCAGAGATGTCTTTAATCTTATCAACTGCAGACGCCAGTTTCTTTATAACATCGAGCTTCGTCTCACCCACTGGATAAGACTTCGGATTGTTGAAATACTTTAGCAGTTCAATCAAATCTGGCGTAACAGCATCTGCGCCGTTTACTCCACCGGTGAATAGTATTACTTCATGCTTGTGGGTATCTATACTTTTTTCCCTATTGTGCTCATATACAGTTACGCGCTCATAACGATAACGCTTCTCGTCGGTGGGATCATGTTTGTAAAAGAATATTATATACAGATCACGTAATTGATCATAAGTAGCACCACGCCGAAGCTGTACGCCGTCGCTCATTGCTGCCAGAACTCTGAACCGCTTTTCGAGAAATGGCTCTACTACAGCTTGCATCTCAACGTTTATGATGTTCTGGCCGTCGTCAATATATACATCCAGCCGAACGCCTCTGGTTGAAGCTGTATTCATCAGCACCTGTTGAATCTCAACAGGTGTTAAACTCTGTTTCTCTCTCTTGATTACTTTACCAGTGGCTTCATCAACAGTTTCATAAACATAAATAATCTTTGATATATTCAGATGAGGATATACCAGCTTAATCAGATCAATAGCTATGGCTGGGTAGTATAAGATCACAGCAGAAAAGACAAGATCAGACGTGATGTCTAACTTATCGATATCGAATGTCTCGTCAAAGTCTATGGCATTGAAAGCCTTGACGATTGTTGATTCGATCTTGTTCTCTGCCACCTTTTACCTCCTGCACCCGCTAATTTTAGCCCATTCATCCTCCCACACCCATTCTAACATAATCGGCGGTGGAATACAATCGCAAATATGATTATCGAATTATAAGCTATCTAATCTCTATGGCTAACAAAATGCTAAAACCCTCTTACCTCCCACGCAGAGCAGAATTTCCTAAATTTCGTCCTCTTCAGGTGTATTTTGTTGGGTTAGAAGGGCATCCGGGTTGCCTGGTGGATATGGTGCAATAGAATAAAAGGCAGATTGCACTGTGGAAGGATCGTCTACCTCCTTCTTTATCTCAGCGATGTGCATAGTGGCGATGAAAGTGATGATGATGATGATGTATGGAGAATCACCTCATATGCTATTAAACTAGCATAAGTGTCGGTTACTGCACTCCTTTCTCAATATGCTTCTATCATTATCGCAAAGTTTCTATATTGGTTATCACTATTACATATTTCATCAACTTTGCTCCTTAACTGCCTTTTTATGTTTTGCCTATATGTACCCAAATACTCGATGCTTCTAAATAATTCTGTGTAGCGCCTTATATAGCTAGTGAGTTTTCGGTTGATTTCAATAAGTATATTAATGTCGAGTGTGTTTACATATGTTTTTAATAAGTACCTCCGATAATCCTCTATCTGATAAATATGTTGGAATATGATGCGTTCTTCATGAAATTGTTTATTACCTGCTTTTGTCATACCTACAAACGGCGAATCATAATATGCCTGCGTGCAATTATATCCTTTGGCTCGCATAATCATTTCATTATATACTCTTAACCGTCTAATGCAGTTAGTAACAGAATTTATGACTTCCTCAATAATAGGATCAAATTCAAAATCGCCTCTATTATTTGTTCGCATATCTGTTATTGAGAATAATGGTTTCGATATTTTGGTACGAATTGAGAAAAATTCGAAATGTGCTGATATATAGTCTACATATACCATCCCAGCATCGCAAATCTCGATCTCTGCGTATTCTGCCTCGTATATAGGATAGTCATGCCCTTTATCAAATAAATATTTATCCTTCATGTTCTTTAATGCTGTTTCAATATCAGTGGTATTATACTTTTTCAAACTAATCCTTTTGATATAAATCAGTCTCCTCCATCTCCCATTACTCTTTAGCATTGAAATTATCATATTTATGATCAGTTCTGGAGAATATATGCTATCAAAGAATTCAAACAGTTTGTTAATGGTAATCGATCTATCATCAATCTTCATATTGTAAAGGTATGTTAAAAACACTCTAGTAAAGGAGGTCAATTGCTCAAATGATAAATGAGATGCATTATGCGTGTTTATGTTGATATCTATGAGTTTGTATGCACTGAATAGATCAACGTTTTCAAAATCATCTAGAATTGCTCTTAAAAACAGCGCAGAGGCTCCGCTATGTGTTTTTATATCAAACTCATTATCATTTGGATCTTCGTCTATTGGCGGTGTACTACTAGCAAGTTTCTCAACAACAGATAGTGATTTCTCAATCTCGCTTATTTGCTTAAAGTAAAAGAACTCATCAACACATTCTCTATAATTATAGTTGAACATCTTTTTATATTTTGTATTGACGAAACCAACTTGACATAGTTTGCTTATCATGCGCATATACGATAGCGAATCATTCGATATCCGCAAAGGGTTATTGTTTAGCCTTCTCTCTTCAACATAGGCAACTCTTTTCTTTATTATGTCTGAATATGAATAAATATCTGAAATATCTTTATGCCAATAGCGAACATTTATATCAATACGGTGTCCAGCTAAAAAATCATTTAGTATGCCGTATGATATTTTACGTGCAGGTATGATTATGCGTAGGGGTGAAAAAGTATTGTATCGATCCAAGCTAAATGAATCGATATCATGCAGTAATGGGAATATACATGAAACGAGTTCTCCAAATATCATTTGATTTCTATCTACCAAATCTAGATTATCATATACAACGTACAACATTTCATCATTTTTCGTTACTTCATTGTAGACATACACCCTCCATAAATAGTCTATTGTGAGCAAAAAACGAAGTTTTGAGTCCGTACTACTATATATCTTTTCATCCAGAATTCCTAACAGTTCGTTGCGAAAGCAGTCCGTTAGTTCATCTTCTTTGTTAAACTTTCTGCAATTCAAGATCGACTGACTTGTGCTAAAGTTTAATATAGTTCTGCGCATATATTCATATTCATCCGGAATGTATAATACATTTATAGAATTATTGATAAATGTCCGGAAGTTCAGAAATAACGCTCTTCTATTCAGACATGTATTAGCAAATGCTTGTGCTGTTCCTTTTGCTAAACGTCTTATTACTCGTTCTGTAGTTTTAGTAGCTACAGAGCCATTTGATTCTTCAAAATCGAACACTAATTCAAACAATTTATCGCGATTCATAAAGTTAACGCCTATAGAATTAAGTGTTTTCTGAACAAATACAGTTTTTCCACACCCTGCATATCCAGTAAGAAACAGAATCTTACTGTAACTAGTTTCAATCAAACCTAAACGCACTTCATCTTCCGTGACACTGTTTTCTGAAGGACTCGCATACAGTTTCAGAAAAAATTCATCTGTAGTAATATCATTTACACTAATACCTTTTGCAGTGCGTTGTGTCTTAAGAGGGGCAAATTTCAAATAATCTTGCCAATTGTAAGTCAATGCATCGTTATTCATATGAGCCACTCCTGTCTATTCTATATGTATTACGCCCTATATAAGTAAGAAACTTCTGGTTAACTAATGTCGTGATAACTTCGTGTGTAGGACATGAAAATCGCTTCAGATAGTTTGATAAAACCTCTTTGCTAATTGTAGAGCCATAATTTCGTAGAAATTCTCTTGTTTGGTTAAGACAATCATTAATTTCGGAGAGACCAATTTTGATTATTCCATCTGTTTTTTTATTATTTGCATATGAAACTCCACCGTCTGGCATCCAAGTGTTAAATCGCCGATCCCACTTAATTGCTAAAATTTGCCCGCTAGTCTGATTATCTAACATTCCAGCGTATATCATCATATCTGTATCACTGCCATCTGGGTTTCTCGACATTAATGTACCACATTGACATTGGTAAATTGAATGGTACGGATCAATCAAGTCTATTCTCATGGCGTGATCATGCCCACATAAATACATTTTTACATTATAATCAGCAAAAAGTTGAAGCAACTGACTCCTTTCCTCAGGTCTTATACATTCTACCGGATGATGACCAAGTGCGATAGTAGGGATTGATAAAGAACCTTGCTTAAGTGCTTTTTGAATTTGCTTAATATCGACAATTAGCGACCGGTCTTCTAAATCTTGTGCGCATATCAAAGCTGTATTTATGAGCAAATAGTTGTAATCGCCACCCTTTTCTAAACGTGTATGCAAATCATATTCATATCCGTATATGCTGTTAATAAAATATGAAAATGCATTGAATCCTATAGATAATTGTGTATATGCATCTTCTCTAAGCCCTTCTTGATGGTTATATTTTTGTCTAAGTGTATTGCATAACCGTTTACGTCTATTATCCCTTTCAATATCGTGATTACCTGGTACAATATAGAGATTAGCTTCATTGCACGAGAAATGTGCTAATATTTCTGTAATGTAATTCTTAAGATCGTCGAGGTTTTTCTCGTTCCTATTTTTGTCGTTTCTTGCGTATATGAGATCTCCTGTGACAACAAGAGAGTTAATTGTACTGATTCCATTCTCTTTGATAAGGTTACATAGTTCTTTTGTCTTTTCCTGGGAGCGCAAAGTAGTAAAATCACCTTTGCCAAAATGAATATCTGATATATGAATGAAATTCATGTTTACCACCTTTTATGAAATAGATGTTATTGGCTACTTTTTGTAGATATCGATCACGCCTACTCGCTTTTTTAATTATTTCGAAAAGTTTCGTTTGCTAATGCACAATAAATTTTGTTACTTTTCATCGATTTATCTATTCGCTAAGAGGAAACGTTTGCCCTCACACCCACTTTAACAACTTTGGATGTAACCATAAAAGAAAAAATCATTCATCCTCCTCGAATTCCACGATCCTCATCAAATAGCCCAAGCATGGCGCAACCCACAGCCGCTACCGTTGGCATTAGCTACCCAATCTCAGGAACACTATTATATATGGCTACCATACCGCTAACTGCTCACCTTTCCAACTATACTTCTCAACAGTTAGCTCATACTAGTTTCGCAACCTTCAACATCGCTAGAAAATGCCGCAAGTCTTCTTTCGCTCCATTCTCCCCGAATTTCACGATCAATCATCAGATAACCCTCGAAAGGCGCACTCCGCGGCCGCAACGAGTTGGCATTGCTATCCAATCTCTAGACTACCATATGTAACGGTGCCAACCGTTTGTCAGGATCGTTTCCATCCATATTTGGAAAACATTGGATCAAGTATACAACAAATTCACTCTTGCGTCAAGATTTTTACGGAATTTGTTGGAACAAATTTGGCTAGTGAACGCAAAATGATGCGCTGGTGATGTGCCTCTCAGTTCAATTATCAAAACATTTATAGTCAAGAGGTATATACGCAACTATTCGCTTGATCTTTATTCATTCATAGCTCCTATGTTTTTATCAACTTCTACAATACTTGCCGCTTTCAACGCAGCAACACTCTTGGTATCTACAAAGTGTGTCGAATACCACTTCTCGATGTTGGTATCCCCGCTCTTACTGAATCTTTACGGGATGGTCTTACCCTTCACGCCCCAACGCTTATAGAATGTAACAGACTCTTTCAAACAATTATTCTGAGCATATACCCTCATCTCATGCATCATTGTAGACAGCTTCTTAAGATTGGCGGCACAAGCGCTTTCGAGATATGTGATCCGACCGAAGCGCCAGTCTTCAAGCAGCTTCTTGGTAACAATTCCAGAATCGAGTAACACATCGACCGGCGCTACAAAGCCTTTGGCTTTGCAGTTCAGGTACATCGACGAGTGAACCTTAGTCTTTAGCTCGGCATCGTTCATGGTTGCTACTATATCATACCGATTTGCCGAATGCAAGATTGTCAGTTTGACTGCATATGGCACTGAAAAAAATATTAGCAGTAACTGCCAACTACTGTTTGTGTGAAACAGTATATACAATAATTCTCCAGAAAAACTATAGAGATAGTAGAATTTATCAATAATTACCAGTTCACTACCAATTTTATAGATGACAATACCTGCATTTTGTTATTTTAGAGAAGCGCAACATTTTCCAAAGCGCGCGTAAGAACGCGGGGAGGAGGAGTGCGCTATGCATTATATCCGAGCACAACCACCTGGGTTAAACCTCTAACGAAGCCAGCAAGCGACTACAAGCTTGTTGGCTGGTCAATAGCCTTTCAACTTATGATCGCTTGCTAAATAACGATTATGAGTTAGAAAGGGATTTGACAATGGTTGTTATCGATCCTAAACTCCGCGAGTATACCTCGCTCGAAAATATGCGGAAACTGTTCTTTGAGGAAACCAAAAGCTATAGGGTTGTTATAGCCGAGGTGCTGCAGTTGTTAGGATGGACGAATCATATGCTGGTTCGCAGCACTGGCATAAAGGAAGATCGTCACTCATGTAACGCTTAACGTCCTTTACTGCGTCCCCCAATATTTTCTCTATTCCCAATTGCTTCAATTCAAAAACAGTAGTCTTTACTCGTCTGGCTGTCATGCTTTTATCCCCTCTCATCTCTATTAGTTGTGTCCTTGATTGCGATTATCTTATCACCAAGTCTGATAAATGTCTCAGGATAAAGGTACATATTGAGAAACTTTTCGATATTCTCTTCTTGTATATCTGCGAAGTTATCTTCAGAAAGGCCGCAGATAAAAAAGTTACCGCAGATGATGTCATACAGATTGTTTTCATCATCATACAATGCGCGATTAGGAGGCAATCCATCTAACTTTGCCTCCTCGTTGCAAACTATGGCAACTAATTCCATAAATGGATAGACTGCCTGTATGTATCCACCAACTGCCTTTTGTTCTGCAGCTAATGAATCCTCAATTTCAGTCACATAAGCCTTTTTATTAGGTTCGACCATGATTACCTTCATTTCTGCTTTTCCTCCCTCAAGTCAGTTCGTTTATTCCATTTATACAACACTTCTGCCTTGGTCAACCCAGATTCACCAACGCAGTGACATTTCAAGTTGCTGCAATAGCCGCTCCAGTGGATTCCTGGTTCATCCGAGATATACTGTTCAACTAGACCATTCGATCCACAAAAAGGACATGCCAATGCATAGTCTGCTATAGTGCATAACTCTGCAGCTTCCGGATCACCCATCATCGCGAGATATACAACGCGTTTATCCATGATCAGCATCCTCTCCTAATACTCTTTCGCAAAGAAAATCGAAGTCTCACCGTTTTCTCTTATGAAGAGCAGGTGTTCTTCGTCCACTGCGCTCATTGCTGCAGGAAGATCATACATTGCGCATATTCGGCCATTGTTAAGGAACGCCGCGTCACTCAACGCCTTGTCCACATCATCAATGCTGCCCCAGTCCTGTTCCTTCGTGAACCGAAAAACACAATCCCAAACAAAATCCCAAAAGTCTTCCTCCATTGCGCCTTTATTGAATACCCCTTGCGAGAAGTACAATCGCCCTGTTTCTGTCAGCGCCATATAGATTACCTCCTGTACGTTTGGACATACTAGAACCCAATTAAATCCAATACCTGACAACGGCAAGGGAATCTCACCACTGCAGGCACCCGTGCCAAGCGCAAACACCTTTGCCTCGATGTTGTGGTTTGGATTTAATTGGGTACTAGTTATGCCTCATTGAATCATCTGTACACAGCTGCACATACCACCTATGGTGGTGACGATTCTACAAGAAAAATGATAATATGTCAACCAGCAAATCGAAAAAACTACGTATGATCGCAAAAAACCTCCAACGTTAGAAACGCTGGAGGTTCAGAATTCTAATACTGTTTATTTTATAACGATTGTATTGTACTGACTATTTGATGCGATATATCGGGGTAAGCGTGATGCCGCATAAACCGGCTTCACCTTGTGCGCATCCCGGCTGCCCTGCGCTCTCGCGAGAGCGATACTGTCCGGAGCATGAGAA
>BNUH01000092.1 GCA_025997215.1 Clostridia bacterium | reverse complement strand
CGCAATTAGTTCAAGCAGTGTTATGTCTGGTGTAGCCTGGATCTGCTTGACTACCTGCTCCATCATTTCCACGCTAACACGTGGTTTTCTACCGCTGTTTTGCGGCATGGGTTCATAGCTGCCTGTAGTGGTGTATTTATTCCATACACGCGTTATCGTCCGTTTGCACACGAACAGCCATTTGGATATATTCTCTTTAGATTCCCCTGCTTGCATATGTTTTATTATGTCCGCTCGTTTCTCGTTGTTTATCGGCTTCGCCATCTCTATCTCCCCTCCTGTCTTTTAGTTTATCACTTGGACTGCGATATGTCAAGGGGCTATATCACCAATGGGTTATTTTTCACCTAAAAAGTGCTCCATTTCATGGATAATGCGTTTCTGAAGCATTTCCTCTGCTTGCTCCTGAATGGCAATTGGCGCTTCATCGCCGCCCGATCGCAGCATACCTACCACACTTGGGCCTTTCACTTCGTTGATCGGCGTGCGTTTGGTACTCTCTCGCATAAACACACCTTTATGGCCACTGTGCATGACCGCCACAAACTTGTGCAGGGCTACTCCGCCGCCAGATTTTTTATACTGGATTGTAATTGGCGGAGTGGTTTTGGGCTTCGAGGCGTCGGGCGCTTGGTCGCTGGCGTCTGTATCGCTGGGTTCTACTTTAGGAAGGTAGGCAGGCTGTGGCTCGTCGGGCGTTACCTTGAATTTCATAGCCTCGATATTAGGGCCTTTCAATAGCAATTCCCCGCCTGGTTCCGCCGCCTTTGATCTTGTCATGTGCATTGTTTTTGTGAAATCATTTTTCTTGATAACGAAACGAGCCGTTATCTCTTTCCCCGCCTGCGTTTTCATAGTAGCTAGCGTTCGGTTTATCGCAGCAGACATAGCCTTATGGAATTCTTTAACTTTACCGTCTGTTTTAGCTATCCGCCGGTACGTAGCCACCATATCTTTGCCAGTCCCTCTTGATGGCAGCTTCCAGATCACGATCCGTTTTCCTAAAGTGTTTCATGCCGGATTAACCTCCTGTAACGTCGTTTGTTTGTGACTTGAGACAACCTTAGCGCGTTTCTCAAACGCCTTGCATGGATACCCCGAAACGATCCACGCGCCCTTGCTATTTGGGACGATCTGCCCGAGTGTCGCCTCGGCTGCGTCAATTGAACTAACTGGCTGCTTCAGGAGCCTCGAACCGCAAAAGTAAACGGCCAGCGTCCATTGCCCGAAGGACGATGTTCGACGGCTCACAGCCCTGCGCAGTTCCGCGCGGTAGCTGATGTCGCGGTTCAGGTGGTAATCGACCGCTGTGATCTCCTGGTCTGGCGGGTAGATATGCCGGGCATTGGTTGTGGTCTGCATAATTTGCTGAACCTCCATGGAACTTTTGTCGGTTTAGTGCGTCAAACGTCTTGGAAGGGTATATGACGTCGTGACTGTTGGCAGGAGAATACGCCTTAAGCCAAATGAGGCTCAGATCGCATCCCCGCATCCGCGTCTAACATATACCCAATGTACTCCGCCACCTTGCTCTCCCTTGGCGCAAACGATAGCATCTGTTCGAGGTATTCCCTCCGCGTGCCCTGACGCTTGTGATGCGTAATCGCACCTCCACGTCTAAGAAGCAGCCTTATAGCACACCCGCCACATCTCGTCCACCGTGAGGCTGAACAGTTCGCGTATCGCCTCGGATGTTTTGGGCGACGGGTTGCATAGGCCGTTCTCGTAATTGGCAATAGCCCGCTGCGAAACGCCTATGATCTCGCCTAGCTCTTTCTGGGTAAGTTTTTCGCGCTTGCGAAGCTCGGTTAGTGGGTGGATTGGGATCACCTCCCGACGACCAAATTTTGTCTACGGCATCATTATAGACAAAAACTAGTCGGTTGTCAATAGGGTATTTAGAAAAATATTAGCCTTACAATGTGGGTATGATATAGCTATAATTTATCTAGACTGGAGTGATTCTATATGCGTAACGACCGGCTCAAAAGCCTTCGCGCGGGATTAGGAAATACTCAGGAGCAGTTCGCTGAGAAGTTAGGAGCTACTCAACGAATGGTATCATATTGGGAAAGAGGCGTTTCAGAACCCTCGAACGATATGCTTGTATCCATCGCAAATATTTGCGATGTTTCTGTAGATTACCTCCTAGGCCGCACCAATACGCCCAACCTAAATGCCCACCCCATCGGCCAGATAGATGGAGTGGGTGCGCGTTATGTAACATCCACAAAAGCTCCACCATCGCCAGAACAAGCCGCAGAACTGATCATGGAGGCGAAAAGTGATCGTACTGTAACGCTCGATCCGAAAGCTGTACCTTCGACGCGGGAAGAACTAAAACAGTTCGTCCTTGATTTGATTGCATCTGCTGGCAAGCAAGAAGAGTAGCAACCACTTCATCTACTAGCTCGCTGCCATAAACCAGTACGCCCAATAGTAGTTTTATGCGCCCATCATCCAATACAATCATCACTACCCCTCTTTTGTGTCTGGCGCGTTTGCGTTTTACGTATTACGCTAAGCGTATGGAGTATAACATAGAGAGGAGAGAGTTGCAAACGGTTTTCCGTAGATATGTAGCAATCTTGATATTGCGTGAAATTCGTGCTATCTTATGACGAAGCGAGGTGGAACTATGAAACATCCAGGTCAGATCATCCGCGAGCGTCGTGCCGCGCTAGGGTTGACTGCTCAAGAACTCGCCAATCGCATAGGCGTTACCGCCGCAACGATAACGCGCTATGAAACCGGCGAAATCAAGTCGATCAAGTACGATCGGCTTATCCCACTCGCGAATGCGCTGGGCGTAACCACCGCCGACCTGCTAGGCCTACCAGAGTATGTCGAACCGGAGCCGGACGATTACGAACGCATGTGTGCGGTCATGCGCGAACTACACGTCCTCCTCGATGACGGTTCCGTCAATTTCAACAGACTCGCTAAGATCGAGCTTGTAGTTAAGGCATCGGAAAGCCTCGCACGAGAGTAGCTGCAGCTTATGTATAATGGCCCTGTCGTTAAGGGTAGGATACCACGACCTGACTATTTCAAACAACACCCGGATTTGATCCCGTCGCAATCGTATCACCTCCTTTATTTGCCTGGTAATAATAGCACGTACAGGAATAGATTTCTATTTGCATATATTATATATTTATGTAAATATTGGCAATGAATTTTGCCGTGATTGTTGTTGCATAATAGCCAGAATTGTGCTAAAATATAGTATAATATAACAAACCCCGTGCGTTCCAAGAATCTACACTATATTTCGAAAGGGTGGACTACATGGAGTATCAGCGTCAGCGCAGGGCAGGGCGTACTAGCCCAAGTACTACCTCTATTCCTGAACCGGAGCGTGAATACGATACGCCGGAATATGCTCCCACCGTACGCAGGTACAGTGCGCCCGCTGTTGCTCAAAGATACGACATGCCAGCGCGAACGCCTCAGCAAATACCGAACAATCGCCGCCATGTAGTTGAACAACCCGATGTAGTATATGATGAACCCATTCGCGACATCCAAGCGCGTCATACAAAGGAACGCAAACGCCGATCAGTTCTGTTGTTAATATCGGCAGTGCTTGGCGTTGTATACGCCATTTACATCACCCAATACTGGATAGGTTTGGGTAGTACGTTATCGTCGTCCAATTTTGCAGAATCCTTTGGATCCGCTATTATACTTGCAGTAATAGAACCACATGCCATTGCCGTGATATTTGCGGCACTGTTTAATATTTCTGGTTGGTTGTTCCGTCTGCGCTGGTTGGGTATTATCGCTGGCATTCTATATATCGTAGCCGCGTTGCAATTTACTGCAAATGCACCGTATGTTATTGTGCAGCCAGTTCTCTGTTTTGTCGCTTTCGCAAAAATGACGCAAGCGAAGCGCAAATTATGATATTAGCAAAAGAAAGGACGTGCCACATGAAGAAACTAGTATCGCTGGCCCTCGCTGTCCTACTTACCATTATCATTCCTGCAGCAACCCTCGCAGCCCCGCAGACGATCGATCTCGGAACAATGACTTTGGACGAGCTTAACGCGCTTCGTCAAGAGGTTGACGCGCAAATCAAGATTCTTAATAACTCTCTTAACCCATCGTCTGTAGATGGCGTGTTGGCTGAAGGTGATATTGGGAATTACCATATCGCTATTCTTGGCGCGAGCATGACGAAAAACTACGAGAAGAAAGACACAATTGCCATCAAATGTGAGTGGTCGCATACGAATGATGAGGCTAAAAATTTCACGAACGCCATAAGGTACAAAGCGTATCAAGATGGCTCGCAAATAGGTAGCACAATCTTAGACTTTGATGAGGAAGGGCGTTACATCAAAAGTGGCGCAATTCGCCAAATCGAATTCGGCTTTGTGTTGGCCAACCTGACTAGCCCAGTCGAGATAGAGATCACCGAATGGATGAGCTTTTCCAGCAAAAAGGAGAAGGTCGAGTATACATTCACTCTGCCACTACAGTAAATAGCGCCTGTTTGCCTATCTGCACAGGCGGCATAACCACTCGACCGCCTGTGCTTTTTATCGTTTAGTTGTATGAGGTTAATGCTATATGTCCCATCCCGCAGGTTACGTTCGCGTCAGCACCGAGGAACAGGCCCGCGAGGGCTTTTCGATTGACGCGCAGAAACGCATTCTGCAGGCCTACGCACTTGTTAAGTCACTAGGCGATATTGTCGTATACACAGACGATGGCTACAGCGCAAAGAACCTTAACCGTCCAGCGATGCAGCGGCTCATCGGCGACTGCAAAAACGGGACAGTATCAGCCGTAATCGTCTGGCGGCTCGACCGCTTCTCACGATCCCTGCGTGATACCGTAGATATCCTGGACGATGTGCTGATGCCGCGCAAGATCGACTTCGTCAGCGCGACCGAAAACATTGACACGTCCACACCATCCGGGCGGCTCATGCTGAACATACTGGCTTCATTTGCTCAAAGCGAACGCGAAGCCACCAGCGAGCGCGTTCAGATGGTAGCCGCCGACCTCGCGCGTCAGTGTAAGCACATGGGCGGCGTTGCGCCGTTTGGTTACAAGGTAGTTGATGAGCACTACCAGATCGATGAGGCAAACGCAGTTGTCGTGCGTGAGTTGTTTCGCATGTTCATTGAGCGGCAAGGATACAATGCTATGCTCGCATACTTAAATGATAACGGTATTCGCACCATGCGCGGTAATGCGTTCGATAAGAACACATTATACGGCTTGTTGGGAAATGAAAAATACAACGGGACGTTTGTATTCAACCGCCGTGCAGCAGCTGGGCGCGACGGAAAGAGAAACGACCATAAAAATAAAGATGAATCGGAGATAATCCGCGTTCCAAATGGGATGCCAGCCATAATAGACCAAGAAACATGGGAGGAAGCGAAGGCAATGAGAGAACAAAACAGAACGCGCGCCGCATCATACCGAACGGACAACTCCGTTTATCTGCTAAGCGGTATAACTTTCTGCGGTGTTTGTGGTCGGCCCATGAGCGGTGATTCGTGCGGCAAGGATCGAAACGGCACCAATCAGCATTACTATGTGTGCCGCGACAAATGTGTCCCGTCCGTCCGCAAAGAACGTCTTGAAGATCACGTGATGGAAGCCATCAAGTCATACCTCGATGAAGCAGACACGATACGCGAAGCCGCCAATATTGCAAACCGAATGGCCATTGAGGTGGAAGAGGAGGACGCCGCCAGCGCTCCGGCCATTAGAAAGCGGATAAAAGAAAATGAAAAGGAATACACCGCAGCCTTGAACCTCATCCAGACAGAAGGTGCCGACGCGCCTGTATCGGCGATGGCCGACCTAAAACGCCTGCGCGATGAAAAGACAGAGCTGCTTTCCGACCTAGCTAACATGCCAAAGACACACGTATACATTGACGCAGAAATGATGATCGACAACCTTCGCGCCGCGTGGGAGGCGAGAGAAAAAGAACGCCCGCTAGACGAGCAGAAAACGCTCATCCAACGGGCGGTGAAACGCGTCGTCGTCAACGCGGACGACATCAACGTTTCCTTGTCTAAGGGTACGTCTGGTGGAGGTGAGGGGAGTCGAACTTCGCGCCATAAGGTTAAACCTCTTTATTTTCCTCGTTTTTCCCTGACCTGTTTTGCATCTCATTTTGCAAGCCATCAAAGAAAGCGTTTACGCGCTCGGCGATCAAATCGCGCTCCTCGCGCATGGTGTGCTGGTATACGCGCGTCAATATATCGGGCGTGGCGTGCCCAGTACGTGCCATTGCGTACTGGTTTGGAACGTTGAGCTTATGCAGAACTGAAACGTAGTAATGCCGCAAAGAGTGGAGGGTAAACGACATTTGCAAACCCCGCGCAAACCGTCTGAACTTATGTTCGACTGCGCAAGGTGATATATCGAATACCGCGTCTGACTTGCGAGGGACGGACATTACGGCATCAACTACGGATTCATGCACCTCTATTGTCCGATTGCCCGCAAACGACTTGGGCGGTTTGACAACCCACTTGCCAGCATCGTTCTGTACTGTCGCGCGGGTAATCCGAATCAGATGCTTTTCCGCGTCAATATCGCCAAGCCTCAATGCGCACATTTCAGAACGCCGCAAACCGCAGTATGCACCTAGCATAACGGTCAGCCGCTCTACTGCATCGCCTTGTAGGAGCATAGTGATTATCTCGTCTGTTGAAGGTATTACGATAGCGCGGTGACCGCGCTGGGGAAGACGCACTGTCGCGTGAAAGTCCGGACGATACTCCCTCAATACAGACTTTACGAGGCCATATGCATTTCGAACCGTCTTGGGCGAGTGCCTGCTTGCCAGTTCGTTCACTACGTTCTGCAGCTTGTCCTGCGACAGCTGGTCTAAGGAGACGTCTTTCCAAACAGCAAGCCTTTTTGCGAGTATCTGTTTGTACCCGCGAATAGTGGAAGGAGACAGAACGTTTGATCTGTCGTCGACGAACTTCAAGACTGCTTCATTGAGCGTCATCTTATCCGGCCTATCCCGGAGCTTGCCGGTACGTTCCCGTTCAGCGGCGAAGTCGGCGGCTTGCTTCTCGGCCTCGCGGCGGGTTTCTGCGGTGAATGATTCATACTTGCGTTTGCCGTCGGCGATGCCAGCGTAGACAGTTACGTTCCAGGAACCGGATGGGAGGCGACGAGCTTTAGGCATAGAAAGCACCTCCTTGCATAACAGCCTGTATACAAGCTGTTAAGATTGACGCATGTTTAGTCGGAAGGTTCCTAATGTCCATTAGCAGAATATCCTCCATGACGGCTATGGCAATTTCGTCTGCAATCCGGTTTTGATTGCTGGATGGCAGCAGTATGATTCGCCCATCTTCCAGTAGCAGCATTAGCGACACCTCTTTCGTGCGCGATAGGCATTGCGTCTAACGCATTGCGTGTATATACATATATTCACACACATCCATTATTATTCATGTTTTTTTGAAATTTAAGCATTGCATTAGTTACAATGTCGTGATACAATGCTCTCGTAGATAATCGATGAAGGGTAGTGTAATGAACGGTATGCAGAATGGGCATGCAATACATGAGCGTCGGACGCAGCTGAAGTTGAGTTGTCGAGAATTAGGTGACCGCATAGGTGTTGACGCCAGTACCATCTCGCGGTATGAAAGTGGCGAGATGAAGATCAGTTACGAACGACTGATCCTTCTCGCCAATGCGCTGGATATGAAGGTTGCCGATTTTATGGACTGGTCTGAATATCAACCGCCAGAACCTGATGACATGGAGCGGCTGTGCGCATCTTTGCGCAAATTGGGTGTAATCAGGTCAGACGGAACCGTTTTCTTTGAACGCCTTGCTCAGATCGAGCGTTTGATGAAGGCAGCCGTACAATGTGTTTGAATAGGCGGCGAATCTGCTTACGATATCACTATCTGATTCCTCCGGATACTCGGCGCGTAACATCGCTACAATGACATGCAAATCCCTGGTTTTGTCGTCCATTTTACTATTCCCTCCTTAAATATCTATAAGTGTCAGTATACCAGCTGGATTGGGAAAAAGATACAGGTAATATTTGACACATCTGGACGTATTTACCATTTAGTTGTATGAAAAGAGGCTAGGACAGTTCGCCCTAACCTCTTATGGGTTAGCAAATCGCAGTCGGTTCCAACCGAAGAAGCAAAAGCAAGGATTTGTCATCGATTTGCTTGACACTTTTGCTGCAGAGCATTTGGCGCCCTCCGTTATTTTTACCTCACCTGTCGACTATTCCGCTGGATTCATTAAGTATGATGTTATCCAGCGATAATATCAATTCGGGGATACTCTCAATAGCTGTTTGCCATATCATGTAGAAACTTACAGCTTGATATGCATGTGCTATCATGTTTCGAGTAGCTCTTATCTCGACCCATGGCACATCGCTGTACTTTCTCTTTATATCATCACTCACTAACCGTTCAGCCTCGCCTATGTTTGCCAGAGCCATAGCGACAGCATGCTTCTTCTCTTCATTGCCAATAAAGCAACAAAAATCTATTCCGTCGACAAATGTGCTAATCAGTATTGCCTCATTACGAATATAGCGTAGCAACTGTATACTACGATCATCCATAGCACTTTACCTGTTTATCTATTATCAGATAAGCATTATCTGGAAGCGGAAAACCTATAACATCGACGGGTTTGTGTAGTTTTTCCTCTAACTCTAGTTTTAAGCCGGCGACCTTAAATAGCGAGACAAATGGCGACTGAAACTCAACAAGCAGATCCAAATCGCTGTCAGGTCTTTGCATGCCGCGCGCGTATGAACCGAAATAGCTGGCCGACTTTATGGGATACCGGAACGCGGCGTCACTTACAGCGGCGCATATCTCACCATGTGTCAAAACGAATGGAGATACAGCGTGATAGGTTGCCGGAACATTGTTGTCCTGCATTGTCGGCCTCCCATAATTGATTGCGGTGTGCTTAAGTGTGCATCTTTAAGTGTCGATTGTCAAGCTGCTGCGCTATCAATTGCCTGGCAGCGATTTATGATCCCCTTGCCTCTTCAATCAACTTACGCACCGTTGCCTCTAACTCTTCCCGATTCTTTGGTAGTCCGAGCTTACCCAGATCGATGACGACAGCCTCCGGACTTTGCGCCGACGCAAGCACCGCAGCCTTGTCGGAATTGGTCAGAGTGACGCGGTCAGTCGTTAAGAGTGTCGCGGCTTGTCAGCTAGCTCTTTGCCAGTTAAGCGCATCCTCAAAGCGGCTATCAATTCGTCCTTGTATCCATACAGATCATTAATCGAATCAAAAGTGTGACTATCTGATACACCCTCGGACACAAATATAGTCATATAATATTTCTTACCTGCCATCTTCAACCTGCATATCCATTTTGCAGATTTACCTTGTAAGCAAACGACAAAATAGCTTACGGTATCGACGTACGTCACTAAATCCGGCGCGACTAACCCAATGAACATGTTTTTGATTGCGTAGAACGCATCCAATTCCTCTGCGGTCGTGACGATTTTATTGCGTTGATTGTGTTCGTCAGACGCTTGTTCATTAACCGTCTCAGACGCAGGTTTATCCATTTGCGCAACTGTCTCAGTGGCACCTAACGCTGTTTTGATTTTCTCATTCATTCGTTCACTGATGAAATCGTTAAGTGATGTCTTAACAATGCCAGTAAACCTCTCTACTACAGCAACGGTTTTTATACCATCATATACATGCCCTACGATGAACCTAATAAAGTCCTCAGAAGGCGAGGATAGCTGTTCCCCTAGGTAATCTTTTATAGCTTTAGAATATTTCAACTCTGATGCTGCACTCATCAGGGATTCAGGATCAAACGCATCTTTATGGAATCGCTTGACCTCTGGGACAAGGCCTTCTTTAAGGTTCAGTAAATCAAGCTCCAAGAACGGCGTGAGATCCATTTTGTTTGCTTCATCTAAATCGGTATAAAACCGATACACAATTCCGTTGGTCAGGATGGCAAACTTTGCGTTGCTTGTCCCGAAGTATCGAAACAGCTGTGAGTCTTGCTTTCCTAGCGCTACCCCACACCACTTACATTCTATTAATATAACAGGCTTGTCATTGGCCATGATAGCGTAATCAATTTTTTCACCTTTTTTGATGCCAACATCAGCCACAAATTCAGGCAAAAACTCAATGGGATTAAAAACATCGTAACCTAATGCTTGGAAGAACGGCAGAATGAGCGACATCTTTGTCGCTTCTTCGGTGGCTATGCTGTCTTTTAGTCGCGCAACACGCGTCGCAAGTTGCCTCACTTGATCGATAAAGTCCATTTATCTCCACCCTTCCGCATACGATCAATGCTCATGTTGTTTCGCGTTCTCTATCAATCGTAGCACAAACGCTTCTAGTTCCTCCCGATTTTTCGGCAACCCAAGCGTGCGCGGATCAATCACGACAGCCCCAGGGGATTGTGCAGACGCAATCACGGCGGCCTTGTCCGCATCTGAAAGCGGTACTTTGCTAGTCGTCAAGAGCGTCGCGGCTTGTCCGTCGATCTCACCCACTGGTTGCGCGTAGACCATAGGTGACGGAGAACGACCTATGAGATAGTCGGTGGTGACACTATAATGGTCAGCCGCCCGAATAAGCACGTCCAAGGATGGCATACGAGCACCGACTTCCCAGTTTGTTACACTCTGCGTTGATATGTCCAACGCATCTGCTAAGTCTTTCTGCGTCTCGCCGCGCAGCTTACGTAGTCTCCTTATCCGTTCGGCAAATACTTCCATGACGCTACCTCCATAACAGAATAACACAACTCAAAGTAAAAATAAATAAACTCAAAGAGTGATTTTTCTATTGACAACCTCTCTTTTAGGGAGTATACTATAACTGAAAGAGAGATGAGAGTGATGCTCGAAATCAAACGGATGCGAATCCTGGCTGGCAAGACCATTGCTCAATTAGGCAAGGAGGCGGGTATATCCGCGACGCATGTTCACAACATCGAAACAGGCGCAAGGAAAGCTTCGCCAAGTGTCGCGGAAGAAATATCTCGTTTACTAGGAATCCCTCCCGAGAAGCGATGGGACGTGTTTTATAAGGATGTATCTTAGACGAAGCAGGATCAGAAAGGTTTCCCAATGGATTGCGAGGGTAAACGCTCGCGATTAGTAGGCATCATGATAAACGGGTGTACCCCCACATGACGCGATTGACGAATGTTGGTGGTTGCGAGACACGCGGGTAAAGGGTAGGCCGCTTATAGGTCAAGCGGCGATCGAATTTGGAGATGAGGGGGATTTAGGTGATGAGTGAAGTATCACAGGAAACCATCAACCGCGCGTTGTTGGGCGATCCGGAGGCGGTACGGATATGCACAAAGTCAAATTATGCTTTACCATGCAGTGTATGCGGCGGAGAAGTGTACCACACCACACTTCTCAATTCCATTCCCCCCCGCTCTTCTTCTTTTCCT
>BNUH01000091.1 GCA_025997215.1 Clostridia bacterium | reverse complement strand
GAGCAAATGCAGGAAGATGAAAGCAAAAGCGAGCAAATGCAGGAAGATGAAAGCAAAAGCGAGCAAATGCAGGAAGATGAAAGCAAAAGCGAGCAAATGCAGGAAGATGAAAGCAAAAGCGAGCAAACCGAAACAGAAACCGACACTTGTGCACACTTGTATACAGATGTATACAAGTGTGGGAATCCGTACCCGATAATCGATAATCGTAGTAACCCCGTAACCCAAAACTTAAGCCAAAACGTTAACTCCGTAACTCAAGAACCCCAAAACGTTAACTCCGTAACTCAAGAACCAAAAGAATTGTTGTTGTCGTATAACGTAACCCCCGTAACCCCGGTAACCCCCGTAACCCCGGTAACCCAAAACGGTAACCCCGTAAGCCAAAACGTAGCCCCCCTACCCCCCGACAGGACGGTTTACGACAACAACAACAACAATTTTTGTTTTGATATACCGCCGGAGGTTGTCGCAAAGGAGTCCGACGCCATGGACGCCGCACTCAATGCAAGCCGAAAAATTGGCTTAGATCCTAGGGATTCCAGCGATATTAAGGCTATCTGTGAGCTTGCAGACCAGTACACGGCCCAGTGGGTTTTAGAGGCGATCAGGATAGCCGTCGAGAGCGGCAAAGATAAGCAAAACCTGAAGTATGTCAAGGGAATTTTGAGACGCGGCAAAGCACAGGGCAAGCTAGAATTACTAAGCGCATCCCCCCGCGCCTCACCGCGATTATCACGCGTCAACGACGACGAAAGTGAGGATTTTTGATGAATTTGCAAGAGATTGCACGCACTTTAGGCGTATTCAAACTCGGTGGTCTGGTCGAGCTGCGTGCGGTCGGAAACATGCCGATAAGCGGCTATTTTCACGACTTTTCACGGCTGTTTGACGAGATTCGGCGTTACCCGAACGAGACGTTTTACTTTGTGCTCAACGCGATTCGTGACGATTGTTATAGCCGTGAACAGTGCGAAAAGCTAGTTATTAAGCCAAAAACTACCACGTCTGACAGCGATATTCGGCGACGGGAATGGGTGCTGATTGACGCTGATCCGGTGCGTGTTACTGGCGTGGGTGCAACAGATGCCGAGAAAGAATCGGCCTTGCATATGGCCCGGCGGGTATACTCATACCTGCGTAATTTGGGATTCAGTGAGCCGGTAATTGCCGACAGCGGCAACGGATACCACCTGCTGTACCGCGTTAATTTGCGCAACAGCGACGAAAACCGCGACATTGTCAAAGCGTTTTTGCAAGCGCTGGACATGCTTTTCAGCGACGAATTAGCGGCGATTGACACAGCAGTTTTTAACGCATCGAGGATCACAAAGCTATACGGCGTCATTGCGCGAAAGGGCGCTGACACTCCGGAGCGTCCGCATCGGCAGAGCAAACTGCTGCATGTGCCGGACGAAATCACGCCAAACAGCATCGAGCTTTTCAAAAAAATCGCAGCGCTTTTCCCCGCGAAGCCGGACAAAAAATCATCGCAAAACGCGTCGGGATTTGGCGCAAAAGGCGCGTCAAATTTTGACGTCGACGAGTTCATTTCGCGGCACGGAATCAGCGTGTCAAAGACCGCCAGCTGCAGCATGGGGACGAAGTATGTGCTCGACGAGTGCGTGTTTGATTCAAACCACAAAACCCCGGACGCCGCGATCATCGTCATGGACAGCGGCGCGATAGCGTATCACTGCTTTCACAACTCGTGTCAGCGGTATCGATGGCAGGATGTGCGACTCAAGTTTGAGCCAGATGCCTACGACCCCAAAGACCAGCCGCTGCGTATAACGACGCCTGAACCGACGATCACAAGCGCGCCGCTATTGCCGCCAGGCCCGAATGACACGCCAGACCTGTTTGGCACGCCGGAACCACCGCCGCCGAAATACCTGCGTTTGCCAGACATAACGCGGCAAGACCGCTCGCAGATTGTCAGCATCCCGTCCGGAATCAACCTCCTTGACAGAAAACTGATTGGTTTTAACAAAGGGGAGTTGTCAATCTGGTCGGGCGGGAATGGCAGCGGCAAGAGCACGATGCTGGCACAGCTTGCGCTTGAAAGCATTAACCGAGGGTTCTGCGTGGCGATGTTTAGCGGTGAATTGACTGACAAGCGCATGAAAAACTGGCTGCATTTGCAAGCCGCAGGCAAGCAGTTTACGGAGCCGACGCAATACGATGGCGTGTACTTTACGCCGCCGGAAATAGGCGTGCGTATTGACCAATGGGCGGGCGACAAGCTATGGTTGTACAATAACGATTACGGCACAAACGCAAGGGCTGTTATCACGGACACACTCGCGCATATGCGTGAGCATGCCACAGACGTTGTCATCATCGATAACCTGATGAGCCTTGACTTATCCACGATGCCCGGCGACAAACTTGAAAAGCAGAGTGCGATTGTGCTGATGGTGTCCGAAATAGCTAAGCGTTACAACGTGCATATTCACTTTGTCTGCCATCCGCGCAAGCCTACCGGGTTTTTGCGCAAGACAGACATATCGGGCACTGCCGACCTAACCAACGCGGCGGATAATGTGTTTATGCTCCATCGTGTAAACGACGACTTTCGAAAACTTGCCGTAGACTTTTTCGAAAAGGGCAAGGCCGAGCGGTATTTTGAGTATTCAAACGTGCTGGAAGTCATGAAAAACCGCGATTTGGGCATTGAGGGTGAGATGATCGGGATGTACTTCGAGAAAGAAAGCAAACGACTGCTGAACACACCAGACGAGCAAAAAACGTATAATTGGCTGGATGTTGAAATGTCAACATTCGATAAAACGGTACAAGATCCATTTATACAAGATATACAAGATGGGGGTATTCCGTGGGAGATCGCAAGTGCTTAGCATGCGGCAGCGAGGAATTGGCGGTACGGATCAATGGGCCGCATGTCGAGGAATACTGTGCAAAATGCGGCAAGTATCAGCGGTTTATCAAACAGCTGCAGAACATTGAAACTGGCGAGATGGCAAGCGATAGTCAAGGCGGGTACGCTCGATTCCTTATGCAGCGCACGCTTGAAACTAAATCAGCGCTAACAGCCCGGCAAGCGGGCGCGATTATCGCGGCGTTGAAGAAGGGATGATCATACGAGGCTCTCAGAAGGCCTAGAATGCCCCTAGGACGCGCGCAAACTTCTGGATGACCAAATGCTCATCCTCGCGGTTAAAATCGATCCTGGGGTATCCCAGCGCAAATTAGAGGCATTCACGGATGGACGCGCACAATCAAGCGTGCATGAACAGCCAAACGGCTTCAAGAAAGCGAGGCAAAAAGTGAATGTATATGAGTTTGTAATCAAGAGCAAATCTGACAACCTGCTGATGTGCGAAACAAAAACTTTTATAGCAGAAACGCTTAAGAACGCGTTTCACATTGCGGTCGATTGCGCTAACAAAGACAGTACGCCTATCTCGATACGGCTAAGCGGCGTATACGTCGATAACATTCGTTATGTATACCCACCTGAATAACACGAAAAGGGAGTATAAGCACGGCTGAAGGGTGGTATTTGAAGCAGAATTATGGTTATACGCAAAAGAAACGCAATTAACACACCTCCCGCGCCTTACGAGGCCGAAGCGCAAGCGATGCTGTTCCAGTGGGCGGCTATGCAGGAATGCGTATACCCGGAATTGCGCTTGATGTACAGCATCCCAAACGGCGGCAGCCGGCATCCGGCTGAAGCAGCCAACCTAAGGCGGCAGGGCGTCAAGGCGGGCGTGCCGGACATATGCCTGCCAGTGCCGCGAGGGGAATATGCCGCTCTGTTCATCGAGCTAAAGCGTGAAAAAACGGGCAAACTATCCTCCAACCAGCGGACATTTGGAGCGGAATTATCCAGCGCGGGCAACAAAGTAGCGGTTTGTTACGGTTTCGAAGCAGCGCAAAAGGTTATCACTGACTACCTGACACAAAACGAACGAGATAGGAGCGCGTAATGCTGTATCAAGATTTTCTGGCATCGAAAAAACATGCGTTTGTGAATTCGGGGTTCAAGGCCGAGGTAAACGAGTTAAACCCGCTCATGTTTGAGTGGCAAAAGTACGTAACGCGCTGGGCGATTCAAAAGGGCAAGGCTGCGTTATTCCTCGAATGCGGGGCGGGCAAGTCCATTTGCCAGCTTGAATGGGGATCGCAGGTATCGCGGCAAACCTCAAAGCCGGTGCTGATACTAGCGCCGCTGGCCGTATCAGCGCAAACCGTGCGCGAAGGCGCAAAATTCAATTACAGCGTTAACATCTGCCGCTCACAAAGCGACATCGTGAACGGGATCAACATAGCCAACTACGAAATCATGGACCGATTCGACGCCGAAACGTTCGCCGGGATTATCCTGGACGAAAGCTCAATACTCAAACATCACGGCGCAAAAACACGTCAATGGCTGACAGAAGCCTATGTGAATACGCCATACAAGCTGTGCTGCACGGCGACGCCTGCGCCAAACGACTTTATGGAATTGGGCAACCATTCCGAGTTTTTAGGCGTGATGAAGCGCACGGAGATGCTGGCCACATACTTTGTCCACGACGGCGGTGAAACCCAGACATGGCGGCTAAAGCGGCACGCAAGCGACGCGTTCTGGGCCTGGGTTGCGTCATGGGGATGTGTCATCGAAAAGCCGTCCGATATTGGTTTTGAATCGGCTGGGTATGATCTGCCTGAATTGCGCTTACACGAACACGTAGTAAAAAGCAATAATACCATGCTGGGCGATCAGTACACGATATTTGCAACCGAGGCGCAAACACTGCTCGAACGCCGCCAGGCGCGCCGCAACAGCCTATCGGACAGGGTATCAGTGGCCGCCGAGATAGCAAACTCTACAGACAAGCAGGTTCTGGTATGGTGTGACCTGAACAGCGAATCGGACAACCTGACACGCTCAATACAAGGCGCGGTCGAGGTAAAGGGTGCTGACAGCGGCGAGCACAAGGTTAACTCCATGATCGGTTTTGCGGAAGGCAGTGTCCGTGTACTGGTTAGCAAACCGTCCATTGCGGGTTACGGCATGAACTGGCAGAACTGCTCGAAGATGATTTTTGTTGGGCTTAGCGATTCCTGGGAAATGTATTATCAGGCCGTGCGCCGGTGCTGGCGGTTCGGTCAGACCCAACCCGTCGACGTGCATATCGTGTCGTCGGAATCGGAGGGCGCTGTGCGCGCGAACATCCAGCGCAAAGAAAAACAAGCCGCGCACATGAAAAGAGAGATGATCAAACACACCCGCGCTATCCTTGAACAGGACATAAAACAAACCAAACTGATCAAAGATGAATATCTAATAACACGAATAATGGAGGTTCCGGCATGGTTGAAGGAAGAATTGGCGTGCTGAATCAATGTATAACAGATAACTACGCACTTTATCATGGCGACAGCTGCGAGGTATTACAAGGGATACCGGATAACTCGATACACTACATAATCTTTTCACCGCCATTCGCATCGTTATACACTTATAGCAACAGCGAGCGCGACTTAGGCAATTGCAGAAATGATCAGGAATTCATAGAGCAATTTCGGTATATTGTCGAGCAGTTATACAGGATAACGATTCCAGGACGCATATTGTCATTCCACTGCATGAACTTGCCTACTTCGAAGGAGCGCGACGGGTACATAGGCATACGCGACTTTCGCGGCGATTTGATTCGGTTGTTTGAATCCATCGGCTGGATATATCATAGCGAGGTCGTCATCTGGAAAGACCCGGTTACCGCGATGCAGCGCACTAAAGCGCTGGGATTGCTGCACAAACAACTCAAAAAAGACAGCTGCATGTCACGGCAGGGTATCCCGGATTATCTGGTCTCAATGCGCAAGCCGGGGGTAAATCCAGAACCCGTGCACCACACCAACGAATCATTCCCGGTCAGCGTCTGGCAGCGGTATGCATCGCCCATATGGACGGACATCAACCCATCGGACACGCTGCAATATCGCAGCGCACGCGAGGAAAACGACGAGCGGCACATCGCGCCTTTGCAGCTCTCGGTCATCCGTCGCGGGCTGGAGTTATGGTCTAACCCCGGCGATAGCGTGTTAACACCGTTTGGCGGGATAGGTTCAGAGGCGGTTGTAGCGCTGGAAATGGGCCGGCGTGCGATAGGGATCGAACTCAAAGAATCGTATTACAAGCAAATGGTCAGTAACTGCTTGACCGCTGTCCAATCGCAAAAAACTCAGACGATATTTGACCTGCTCGATGAGTGATCAACAACCGGGTTGGTACGTCTACAGCGACAAAATGTCACTGGCCAAAGTCGCGGACAGATTCACCGCGCTTGAAGCGTACGCGTGGCTGGAACACCATGGCACGGTGACAGACGCGCCGATCGACCAGGTCGAGGCCGGGTACGCAACAGAAACCACCGGGCTGATCCGGATTCAATACCCGGTGCAGATGAACAGCACACACCTCAAAATCACATACAGCGCGCCTATGCCCGTTGAATGGGTGTACGATGAGCTGCGTAAGGCAGAGACGATGATATTAACAGAGAAAAGTAGAATTAACCGATGAGCAAAAGGCGGCATTGGTTGAACGTCTACACCCATCCGCTCCGCAGGCGAATTTAAGCTTTTTGTCCCCTGTGGATAGGCAACAAAACGATTTTGAAAAATGAGTTAGTATATTTGTTAGGGTAAGGCAAATCAAATCCTTTTGTTCCCTGTGGATAGGCAGCCCAAGATGCCGCTCGGAAAATACTTCCCGGCAAGAGTTAAGAAAATTAGGAGGGCTGGACTGGATGCTTGACTTGTTATGGCGTATTATTGGCAATGCATGGTCATGGATAAGCGCAATATGCATTTTGCTGATAACGCTCGCGGTTGTGGCTGTGATAATCACAAGCGTTATAACTGTTACTAAGCAAAAGATATTACGGTTGATAAAAGGAGAACAGCGCCGTGAGTGATCCGAACGTGTTAACAGCGCAAGGAACGGGACACATATCCAGCCGCAAAGCGCCCACGCCATACCGGACTAGCATTTGCTGGAATTGCGTACGCGCCACACGGGGGACAGCGCGGCGCGTTGGCCTGGATTGGTGCTCATGGGCTAAAGCCTTTATGCCCGTCGAAGGCTGGGAGGCTGAATACAAGCCGATTCGGTCGGGCAGCGGCGAAAAGTGTATGTATGACAGCTATATGGTGTGCAAATGCCCGCTATTCTGCCATGATCCGCCCGTCCGAGGGTATATCGCGCCAACCACTCCACGAATCAAACTGACCACGAACTAGCGGGAGGAATTATGGCCTACGATACGATGTATCAGGCGCTTGTGCGTTCGCCTTTGGCGATGTGTGAGTTATCGGCACGGGAGTTCATGGCCGCACATAGGCGCGGTTATGTCATAGCAATCGATTTTGACGGGACACTATGCAGTGACGCATATCCCGACATTGGCAATGCGAGAGAGGCTATTATCAAACTTGCAAAAGAGGCACAGAGATACGGCGCCAATATTGTACTATGGACATGCCGCGAAGGTGACCTGCTAAACGAAGCGCTTACATGGTGCAAGAAACATGGCTTGCAGTTTGCGGCAGTAAACGATAATATACCAGCGCGCAAGGCCTTTTGGGGTAACAATACGCGCAAGGTAGGCTATGACGAGATATGGGACGACAGGGCGGTTAGAGTGTAATCTGCAATGAATGACGGGAGGCTAAACGGAAATGACGACTGAATGTGTTGCGGCGGCTTATTGCGCTGGTTGGCCCACAGGCTGCATTGAATGCCCGTACTATTCAACGGAGCCTACGCAAGCGGCTGAGGATGATATGTACGACGATTTGATGTTTATCGAGGAGAGTGACTACAGTGCCGTATAATAAGGCTGATTATCCCGCTGACTGGGCGTCAATATCATACGGTGTCAAAAAGAAAAATGACTGGAAATGTGAAGATTGCGGTAAGCAGTGTTACTACCCAGGAGTGATGCCCTTGAACCGCAGATATGTGTTGACGGTACACCACATAAACCATATCCCGATGGATTGCAGACCGGAGAATCTGATTGCGCTGTGCGCGCCGTGTCATTTGCGTGCGGACACAGCACATCACGCGCGCACGCGCCGGAACGCACGCACAATAATTAACCAAATTAGCATGGAGGATGCCCAATGCGAAACATTAATGACATACTAAAATCGCTCGTCATATGCTCAGACACGGCCAATATCTGGAAGTGCAATGCATGCCCATACAAAGACCTGGGCGAGCCGGCGTGTCATAAAGCGTCCGCCGGGGACGCGGCCGCAATCATCAGCCAGTACCAGTTCAAGGTTGAACAATTGACTAAGGAACGCAAATCGGCAGTGAAAGACCTAACGCACGAAGTAGCGGAGAATACTATCTCCTTTGAGCATAGGCCCTGTCGGTATTGCTTCCATGCCATAGACGGCAGGTCGGTCTGCTCAGAACCGCCTAAACCCAACTATGAAAAAGCGTGGAACCGCTGCTGGGTATGCCGATCCGATCAAGAAGACCTGGACAAGCAATGCGCAACCCGCTTCCAGTGGCGCGGTGTATGTGCCGAAAACGGAGGAACCAATGCTAAAAATGCAAAATGAGCACACATGCTGGAACGGCTACGAATTACTGCCGGATGTGGCGATATTCAAGGCCAAAAATGACACCGGATCATGGTATTTGCAGGTTTATGATGTTGAAGAGGATAGGTTTATCTATGCGCTGAAGATACAGTATTGCCCTTATTGCGGGAAATGCCTTAAGTATTAACCCGACAAAACAACGTTGGAGGTATCACAATGAAAACGCTCAAGGAAACCATAAAAGGATTGGATTGTTGCGGTGCAAACGATTCATACCGGTGCGGTGAATGCGCGTTTCGCGGCGAATTTTCTCCGACCTGTGTTAAGGCGCTGGTGGATACTGCTCGCAATCATACGCTGTTGGCACAAGCCGAGATCGAGCGGTTGATGCGGGAACGGGATGCTGCGGTTAAAGATATGTACGCAGTGGTTGCGCGAAACTCCTTCGGGCAGTGTTACGAATGCGCTCATTATCACAAACACGAAAAAATCAAATGCGATATTCCGCATATTGATTGCCGATTTGAATGGCGTGGGCCGTGCGCCGAGAATGGAGGCGTCGATGATAGCCGTTGAATTCAACTCCGAGTTTCCGCTTTCGGATTGCTGTACGCATTATTTCGAGGAAGGGACTTCGATTGATACGATACAAGAGGTATTTGAGCGCTGGATAGGCGAGTTTAGATGCAGTTGGACGCCCGTAAATGCTGTGATTAAGCATGGGGAGCTTCAGGGATTGCACCCTGAGAATGGAGGAACCGTTGAATAATATAATTTCGTTCGGTGAATTCTGCAACGCGGTTACCAGTTGCGAAGATGCACCAGACGGATGCATGAAGTGCCATTTCTACGACATTATGAATCGGTGGTATGAGAAGCTAAAGTCAAAGGAAGAAGCAAATGGATCAATTCAACCGTCTGAATAGCCGTACTGTGACAGCGTGGGATCACAACGTCCCGCGCCTGGTCATCAAGCGGTGCAAGCACGACGGGAAACGGCTGCGCAGGCTGGCGTGGCATAGGCTGAAATGGCAGGATACGGAAAGGTGAAAATGAAAAAAATGGAGGCTGAACACAATGCCTAGAACGACACATGAAACCATCAAGCTGAACTACTGGGTGTCTTGGTATCACAAACCATCTTTTGCTGATTTTGAGCTGCATTGGCCATGGTGGATTAGCGGCATAAGGGAAAGCGACAAAGCGGAAATTATCTGCGCGGCAATCAAGGCTAAAAACGAGTTTGAGGTTAGGAAAATCATTAGATTAGCTTACGGCAAAAGTGTGCCGGTATCCCAGTATCGGTTTGTTGAATTAAGGCCGGCTGGTTGGACGCCGTTTAACGATAGGTTCCAAAGGGCCGATTGGATGGAGTGGGAGGAATAGTGACGAAACTAACGCATCTTGATTTGTTTTCAGGCATAGGCGGAATGTCCATTGCCGCTGAATGGGCTGGATTTGAGACGGTGGGGTTTTGCGAGATAGCCGACTTTCCCACAAAAGTATTAGAAAAGCACTGGCCGGATGTACCTCGCTGGCGGGATATTCGCACGCTCACAAAGGAGGATTTCTGTGCAAGGACAGGCTTACGAACAGTTGACATTGTTTCAGGAGGGTTCCCGTGTCAGCCATTCTCCGTCGCCGGCAAGCAAAAAGGCAAGGCGGACAACCGTTTTCTATGGCCCGAAGCGCTGCGTGTCATCCGCGAAATTAAACCGCGTTATGTATTACTGGAAAATGTACCTGGAATCATCAATATCGCAGCTGACGATGTTTGCGCCGACCTGGAGCATGCTGGTTACATGGTCGGGGTATTGGATTTTGAAGCTGCGGCTGTCGGCGCGCCGCATCGACGCGAACGAATTGCCTTTGTGGGCTACGCCGAACACACTGGATCACCTGCCGCCGCACAGCCCGGAAGCGTTGGAACGGCAGAAACAGGGAGCGCGCAAGGGGCGGTCACGTCCGGGAAACTTACGGGAGCAGGTGGACGCGGGGACGGTGGGGCTATGGGCGACGCCGAACGCGGCGGACTGCATGGGATCGACGGGCGGCGGGCAGGGGCGGAGCTTGCGCACGGATGTACAGATGTTCCCGATGCCACGGGCGGAGAAGATCGGCGGATACGCGAACAAGGGGTACGGTCCGACGCTGGCGCAAGCAGCGATGATGTTTCCGACGCCCCAGAGCCGCGATTACCGTACCGGGACGCCTGCCAAACTGGACAATCCGGACAGACAGCGCAATCTGAACGACGTAACGGCGTTGTTTCCGACACCAACGAGTGTACTAAAGGGCATGACGGCACATCAATCAGACCGGCCGTTTACACGATCCGGAAATCTGGAAGCGGTGATTTGCATGGAGGAGACGGGCGCGACGGAACCAGGCACGCCTTGCGGCCAGTTGAATCCGGATTGGGTTGCAAGGATGATGGGGTTCCCAGATGGTTACCTGGACCTATAAACCCATGGTTAGATGGATCGTGGGACAGCATCCCGCGCGTCGGACGCAAGATACCGGATAGAGTTAACAAGCTAAAGGCGTTGGGGAATGCTATTGTGCCACAACAATTTTACCCGATATTCAAGGCTATATGGGAAACGGAGGCTGAATCAAATGCAAAATGCAACATGTGGGCCAAACATTGATTTTTCTAAAGCTATTACATTTACTCCCAATGCATGGCGGGCAGTGGCAGATAGAATCAGGTATTTCGCACAGAATACTATTGACCTGGTGCTTGCTGCAAACCATGACGGGAGCGTGCACGAATATGCGGCAAGCGTTAGCAGTGATATAACAATTGCAACTTGCGCGCTGCACTACATAGCCGATTTTTGCGCGGACGATATACATTTCACATCGGAGGAACAGGCATGAGTATTTCACAGGAAACCATAAACAACCACTGAAAGGACACACAATGCAACAGATGATGCTAGACGGCTCGACGCGCCAGCAGAGACTTTATGATGACGCAGTAAACCTGCTGCGTCTGATGGAGCCGAAAGAGGGCTACTATCTCGCTACATCATTTGGCAAGGATTCGATTGTTGTGCATCGGCTGCTGGACGAGGCTGGCGTAAAGTATGACGCGCATAATAGCCATACTACCGTTGATCCGCCTGAATTAGTGCAATTTGGGCGT
>BNUH01000090.1 GCA_025997215.1 Clostridia bacterium | reverse complement strand
TCACAGAAAAACTCATGCCGGTCATCCGCGCCTGGCAGGACAGACCGCTAGAGAGCGTGTACGCAATGGTGATGCTGGACGCAATCCACTACAAGGTACGCGAGGAAGGAGCAGTGGTCAAGAAAGCAGTGTATATCGCTATCGGCACGGATTTGGAGGGGAAAAAAGATGTACTGGGACTGTGGATCGGCGCGAGCGAAGGAGCCAAATATTGGATGAGCGTGCTCGCGGGGTTGAAAAACCGAGGAGTTCGGGATATACTGATAGCGTCGATGGACGGATTGACAGGATTTTCGGATGCTGTGGCTGCAGTATTTCCCAAGACTGATGTGCAGCGGTGTATAATCCATCAGATTCGGGCGTCGACAAAATGGCGGCGCGCAGCGCGAAGCGGGCGCGTATCCGCAGAATCCTGAAAGGATTCTTACCAATGTGTATCGTATAAGGACATCAAGGCGTTTACAGCAGGTTTGAAGCCCATATACCAAGCGCCGAGTGAAGAATCCGCATTGGAAGCGCTGGACGCATTGGAGGCTGCATGGGGGAAAAAGTACCCGTCAGCGATACAATCCTGGCGTTCCAATTGGGATGAACTGGCGACGATGTTCAGGTATCCGGAAGAAGTTCGGCGGATCATCTACACGACCAACGCGATCGAGAACTTCAATCGCCAGCTGCGCAAGGTAACAAAGACCAAAGGCGCGTTTGTCAGCGAGGATGCGCTGCTCAAACAGCTGTATTTGGTAACGATCCAGGTGACTGAGAAATGGACGATGCCCATACGCAACTGGGGCGCGATACACGCGCAGCTAACGGTCTACTACGGCGAGCGGATCACGCAGCCCGCGTAAAAGGAACGCACGATCCCCAACCGTCCGTCTTGACTGCGCGGCTGGAAACCGCTGTGCAGGCTATGCCGACGGCGATGGGAACCAGCAAAGCACAAGCCCTCTCGCCGTCGACATATCCAGCGTAGCGGTTTCCCGCCACGCAGTCAAGACCAAGCTCGCTTCGCTCGGGACTGCGTTCTGGCTGTGACACAGGGGGGAACGGGCCTCTGGCTCCGAGAACCAACTTCCGCTGCGGCGGGTGCTTTCCTGGCTGGGCGCTTCTTTATGGTTGATGGGTTTACACAATTGGTGCGGCACTACCAGTTCACATTCCTGGTTTTTTTGCTCTCCAGTATTTCCTTCTCGCAATCCATTATACTCGCACACAGATTGTACATCGTTAGCTTTGCATATATTTCTTGTATTATATTTTCGCGCTTCTTTGAATGTACTCGTTTTAAACATAGCGCCTCCTTTATACTACGAAATAATACTTCCACTCCCCAGCGTCTTTCATATAACTCCTTCATCACTTCTGCCGGATACTCTTCTCGCTCTAGATTCGTTATCAAGCACTCCCATCCGCTTGCTATCGGTATTCTTACCACTCGATATTCCAGCTTGTATTCGCCGTTTTCTTCCATATAATTGAACTTGCTGCTGCTGCCTAAGCATTTGCGCGTTTTATCCTTCTGTTCCACATGCTTGCGTGTCAGCGTTATTGCCTTATCTATATCAAATCCTTCCGTTCCTTCTTCCCAACCATATCCGCCTAATATCCCGTTACTCCTTATATCTTTTGCCCTTATCATATAATCCCACCCGTTTTTCTTTAATCCTGCTATCATGTTGTACGACTCATACCCTCGATCGCATATCATAATTGGCCTGTGCTCTCCTGTTGTCACTGTTCTTAGCATAATATTCAAGCACGGCATTCTCGCTATTATTGTTGTGTAGCGAAAGCAAATGTCAAAACGCAAAGAATCCTTGCAACACGCCTAAGTCGCTTAGGTATTTGAAAATAAACACCTCAACGAAGGTATGTAACGCAAACCCCCGCCGACTGCGGGGGTTTGCTACATATCCCTACGCGAACCGCTTCCGAATCTCGGCCAGCCGCTGGATGATCGGGATCTTTTGGGGGCATTGGGTCTCGCAAGCGCCGCATTCGACACACTTGGACGCATCGGTGCCCTTCGTGCAGCATTCTTTATAGAACCAATCGAAATGGTTGAAATTGTCGTACATGTACGACTCGTCGTAATTATGGAATATATCCGGGATGCACACCCCTTGCGGGCAGGGCACGCAGTAGCGGCAGCCCGTACAGCCCACGTACACGCGCGAGGTATACGCTGTCTTGATCTTCTCGATGAAGTTCTGATCGGCCTGGGGCAGCGGATCGACGTTGAGCGACTCGAACGTTTTGAGGTTCTGCTGCAGCTGTTCCATGCTGGACATGCCGGAGAGCAGCACCTTATTCTCCGGGAATTGCGCTACGTACGCGAACGCCCATTCGACAGGCGAACGCTTGACGGGGTAATCCTCCATCATTTTTTTGACATTTTCGGGAGGATTCGCCAGCGCACCGCCGCGGATGGGTTCCATGCAGACGATGCCGACGCCCTTCTTGCCGGCGGCCTTAACTCCGGCCAGGCCCGCCTGGTTCTCGCTGTCCATGTAGTTGAACTGCACTTGCGCCATCGCCCAGTCATAATCGTTCAGGCACTCGATGAACGACTCCGGTCCGTCGTGGAACGAGAAGCAAGCCCGGCCGATACGCCCGTCAGCCTTCGCGCGTTCGAGGAATTTCTGGTAATTCAGCTTGCGGTAATTGGCCAGATGCGACTTATTCACGGCGTGCAGCAGGTAAAAATCAATGTGATCCACCTGCAGTTTTTTCAGCTGTTCATTGAGCAGGCGATCCATGTCGCCTTCCTCGTGAACCAGCCAGCTGGGGCACTTGGTAGCCAAGCTCACGCGATCACGGTAGCCGCCCTGGAGCGCCTCGCCCGTCACCCGTTCGCTGTCGCCGTTATGATATCCATAGGCAGTGTCGACGTAGTTGACGCCGCCGTCGATGGCGGCGCGGATTAATTCGATTGCAGCCGGGCGGTCGACGATTTGCTTGTCGCCGTCCTGCTTGGTTGGCAGACGCATGCAGCCCATTCCCAGGCGGGAAACCTCCAGGCCGCCCCACTCATTCACCCGTGTGTATTGCATAGCAGATTACCCCTTTCCATTGGTCAGTATAGTATACCATATATATCCATCGTCTGTCAAAGCCTTTGGAAATCGTTTTCGGGATAGAAGAACAAACGGAAATCCCACCGCCCACATTGTTAATCCTGCAGGCGATGGGATTCCTAAAGCCCAACTTTGTAATTCGTGTATCAGATTAACCTAAGGTTTGCGCCTCCGAATCCGGGGTGTCGGTCGGTTCAGGCGTAACCAATGGTTCCGAACTTGGTGCAGGTGTAGCCGTTGGAACAGCCGTGGCCGTTGGTTCGGGCGTCGGTATCGGTGTTGGAGAAGGGCTGGGTGTCGGCGTAACCATCGCTTCCGCATAAAGCTGCGACAATGTAATCCGGCCGGCCTTCCCATCGGCGCTTAATCCATTAGCCTTCTGGTAGGCTTTGACGGCGTCGCGTGTGCCGTTCCAATAACCGCCCGTTATCGAGCCTTTGTAATAACCCAGCTCCGTCAGCTTGCGCTGCAGCCAGTAGACATCCGCACCTTCCGATCCCACCTCCAGCGTACGAATGTTCCCCGAGGGTGGCGTATGCGGATCATACTCCGGCGTGGGCGTGGGCTGTGGCGTGGTGACGGGCAGCATGTTCGAATAATTCAGCGCGGGCGGCTTGAGGGCCTTCGTGCCTTCGGGATCGGGTATGCCTTGGATGACGTCCACGACCGTGCCCGCGCCGCAGTTCTCATATATCCATTTCGCCTCCGACACCAGCAGCCGGATGCAGCCATGCGAGGCCTTCGATCCTAGGTTGAAGTATGAGCCGGTCGCCAGATCCATCGAGTTCGGCGTATTATATATCACCGAGTGGAATGCAATCGAGCTGGATATCCGCGTCCAGTACTGCGCGTACGAACCCCACTTATCAAAGAAGCACCACCTCGCCGTCGCGCCGTTGAGCACGTACTGCCGCGCCGGTGTGGGGTTTGAATCCGTACCCGTCGAGCAGAGCATCCGCCGGACCAGGTTGGTGTATTCGCCGTTCGCGTCCTGGCTGTACACGGATACCAGCTGATTCACCACGTCGATGGTCATGTAATACTTGGGCGGCGCGGGCGTGGGCTTAGGCGTTGGCGCGGCGGCAGCGTCGCGCGGCGCCGGATCGTTGAACAGCAGCTCCCACGTTTTCGGCCCGACTACGCCGTCGGCGTACAGTCCGTTATTGTTTTGGAATGATATGACCGCGTTGCGGGTGTTTTTGTAGAATTCCCCCGATATTACGCCACCGTAATAACCCAGCTGTGCCAGGCGTATCTGCACATACTTAACATTGGTGCCCGTCGAGTCGTACTCCACATTCCCCTTGAATTCGGGCGCGGTGTCGGGCAGTGTGGGCGCGGGGGTAGGTTCGGGCGTGGGCTTTGGAGTGGGCGTGGCGTGCGGCATCGCCGCCTGGCTGAATATCAGCCGCTGTAATTCCACCGTTGCGACGCCCGTCTGGGGCAAACCGTGTTCCTTCTGGAATAGGTTCACAGCGTTGCGGGAGTAATCCTGATACTGCCCGGTTATCCGGAATGAGTAATATCCCAGCTCCGTCAGCCGCTCTTGCAGCAGCCTCACCATCGCTCCGGACGAACCGTAGCGCAGCGTGGCCGTCGGGTTCACATCCCACTTGGGATCCAGCGGCTCGGGCGTGTAGACCGCCGACGGATCGGGTTCGAAGTGGGTATCCTCCGGCGCGTCGGTCTGGCCCGGTTCAGCCCCGTCCGGTACGGTCAGGATCAGCGCGCCATCGGCCGACGTGTCCTGCGGGGCTTCGCTTTGTGCGAACGCCATGCCGACAGAGCATAGCATCGCTAATGCTAGCATCAGCGCCACAATCCGCCGTGATCCGGCACCATTCCAACCATTCCATATAGAAGAAATCCTGCGCGCATTATTTGTCGTTCGCACCTGGCACACCCCTAACTCATTAAACATCCACGAACAAATAACGCGCAAAACCGCCATATTGTTGCAATGGCGGCGTAATTCTTGGAATTCCGATGGGTCTGTATATTCCTAAGTTGAATTTAACTAAACTTCCGCGCAAATTCGACAAGCCCGCCTAGCTCCGCCTCAAAGTGTACGCCAAATCGCGGGTCGGTGCCGTTGCGCAGCGTGCGTTCGATGGATGAGTGCGTCGTATCCACGGCCAGTGTTAGGGATTGATCCAAAGGCGCACCGAGCAGCAGCGCGCCTAACAGCACGCTGGCGAATAGATCGCCCGTGCCGTACCACACGCCGGGTATAGCAGAACGTTTGACGGATGCCCGGCTGCCCGTTGTGGAATCGTAAGCCGCCGCACCTAACTGCCCGTCGTTAAACGTGATGCCCGTCACAACTACGCGTGGTGCACCCAGCGTAATCAGATCGTCCAATAACGCATTCAGTGTCTCCGTCGTCTGCGGCGAAGGATCGTAAGCGCGCCTCAGCAGCATCGCGGCTTCTGTCAAGTTCGGCGTGATGATGTCGGCTTTCGCGCATAACCGCCGCATCTCATCCACCATGTCGGGCGTGTACGTCTTATACAGCGCGCCGTGGTCGCCCATAACGGGGTCAACCAGCACGAGCGTCTGCGGATTACGCAGCATATCCACGGCCTCGCTGATAGCGCGCAGCTGTTCCGCCGACGCCGCGAACCCCGTGTAAACAGCGTCGAACTTCAGCCCCAGCGACGCCCAGTGCGCGGCGATCTTCGGCAGATCGTCCGTCAAGTCGCGGTATGTGAAGCCGGGTATATTCCCCGTATGCGTGGATAATATCGCCGTGGGCAGCGCGCACAGCTCCGCGCCCATGGCAGATAAAACAGGCAGTGCGATGGTCAGCGAACACTTCCCCGCGCCCGACAGGTCGTGGATGGCCGCGACGCGGCGCGGCGGCTTGCCTATCATGCAGGTTGTATCAGGCAACAGCCTCGTTGAGCTGCTTGACCATCTCATTCACGTCTACGCCGTGCGCCGCGCCTGCCTCGGCCAGCGTCTCGGCCATCGCGTGCGGACAGCCGATGCAGTGCATGCCAAACTGCAGCAGTATCTTGGCCAGCGACCGGTCCACCTTAATAACCTCGTTGATCGTCATATCCGACGAAATCTTAGCCATAACTCATTCCTCCATAATAATTATTACCGTACGGACAATACGTCCCGCTCGTACCGCTTAATCCTGTCGAACCATGCGCGATCCGGCGGCACATCCCGCGTTTCGCAGAAGTGATCCCATATAATTCCCAGCGGCAATGTCAGCGCCTCCTGCCTTAAGGCCAGCACGCCTGCGCCGTCGCCCGCCGACTCCAGCTCGCGCAGCTTTGCAACTGGTTCAAGGAGCGCGGCCAGCAGCGCCTTGCGGGTATTCCGGCAGCCGATTACCCATGCCGCGACGCGATTGATCGACGCGTCGAAGTAGTCCGTGGCAATGGCGATGCGATCCAGCGCGTTCGCCCTGACCACCTCCAGCATGATCTGGCGCGTCTCATCATCCAGCAGCACCACGTGGTCGCTGTCCCAGCGTACCGGGCGGCTCACATGCAGCAGCAGCTCCGGCAGGAAGCACAGCAGCGCGCTGATCTTGGCCGATATCACCTCGGTCGGATGGAAGTGCCCCGCGTCCAGCGTCAGCATAACCTGTCGCGTCAGCGCGTACGCCAGATAGAATTCATGCGAACCGGGCACGTACGCCTCGCTGCCAATCCCGAACAGCTTGGATTCCACGCTGTCGCGCATCAGCTTGCCGTCGATCGGTTCGGCAATGATCTCGTCCAGCGCGTCCCTTAACCGTTCGCGCGGGCCGACCGCGTCGATGGGAATCTCCTTCGCGCCGTCGTGCACCCAGTGGTTGAGCAGACAGCGTTGGCCCGTCCGCTCGCCGAAGTACGCGGAAATCTTGCGGCAGCGTTTGGCGTGCTCTATCCAGAATTCGCGGATCGCCTTATCCGGATGCGTCAGCGAGCCCGCTTCGCTCATGGGGTGCGAGAAGAACGTCGTGTTAAAGTCCAGCCCATAACCCTTTTCGACGGCCCAGTCCGCCCAGGATGCGAAGTGCTGCGGCTCCAGCGCGTCGCGCGAGACGGGCGAGTCCGAGTCCAGGTAGTGGGTGTGTAGGTTCACCTTGGCGGGGCCGGGTATCAGCGAGATGGCCTCGTCCAGATCCGCGCGCAGCTCGGTGATGTTCCGCGCCCGTCCCGGATAATTGCCCGTCGCCTGGATGCCCCCGGTCAATTTCTGATCCTTGGATTCAAACCCGAGCACGTCGTCGCCCTGCCAGCAGTGTAGGCTCAACGGCACGCCGCCCAACCGCGCAAGCGCAGCCTCGACATCGACGCCCTGCTCGGCGTAAACGGATTTGGCCCATTCGTAAGCGTCGGCGGCGGACCAGCGCTGTTTAACATCAATCCCCATATGAATCCTTCCTTATATCAGAACTTCATGCCGTATTAATTCGCCGCCGTTGTGGAAAATCCTGCTGGATTCTACAAATCCATTTTCACAATCTAACAACCATTATTTGTAAAAACCCTACAACCTTACACAACATTCGAGAATGACAATTCCCCCCACTGTGCAATATCCATCAAGTCGTCCCGCAGTTTTTCGATAAGTAACAACGAATGAGGGTAATCATGCGCGTCCAGCAAGACCGAAAGCTCACGCAATGAGGCGTGTATGGACTCCATCTTCGCGCTGGCAATCCACCAATCCATAAGGCGGCACGCCTCGTCCCACGAATCGTCCAGCGGTTGCAGATATTCCTTCGCTTGATCCCACTCTAAGTTGAGCACAGCGCGCCTTATTTCAACAGCATCGGCCAGCGCCTTATCCACAACACGGTGTGTAAAGGTGGATGCGCCGATCTGTATGACCAATACTATTATTAATGTTGCAGACAGTATAATTATTTTCCTACGCATAAATTCTCACGCGCCTTGAGTATTGACAACAATCGGCGCGCAGGTATTTTTACAACTATATATTAATAATGTTCCCGATGGATCCAGACTAGCCAGCGCAATTCCCCGCGCCGACTTGAATCCCGCACCGGATAGTTGCGTGTCCAGCCACGCCTCATCCACCAGCAGCGGCGGGAGGTTCTCCTTTTGCACCCGGCCTGACAGTATGAGCGGCACGGGCAGACCGCCAGCCCTGGCGGGCAAGCCCAAATCGCCGGCGGTCGCAGGTGCCTTCGCACCTGTCGGGAATACCGACAGATTGCCGCTGGTCTCCAGAATCGCGCTGTCCACATCCTGAATCCGCAGAAATCCCGCCGAGCGCAGCTCCTCCAGCAGGTCGCTCATCGTGTAGCCCAACCGATCCAACGCCTGGTTGCTTAGCACACCGTTTTGGATTATCGGATATGATCGCCCATCGATCAGCCGCCTTAGGCGCTCGCTTTTCATGCAGCAGATGGTAAATACTGAATGCATAAATATCATCGCCAGCATAGGCACCACTCCATACAGCAGCGGAATCGCCGTGTCGCCCATGGGCGCGGCAGCCAGATCAGCGATCAGGATAGAGAGCGCTAGCTCGTACGGCTGCAGCTGCGCGATCTGCCGCTTGCCCATCAGCCGCATCAGTATAACCGTCGTGAGGAATAATATTATAGCGCGTATAAACAATATTAACATGTAAGCCTCCAAATCGCTGTTGCCGCCCTTTACATTATGAGCGCTAAACGGTATATTCATTCAGGAGGCGAAAGATATGAGTATATTAACCGACGCGAATGCCATCATTCATGAATCCATCCAGGCAGTACTCCCCGACGCCGCCGTCCGGCGAGCGCTGTCGAATGTTCAGTTTAACGGTGGAATAACCGTCGTAGCGATTGGAAAGGCGGCCTGGCGAATGGCCAAGACCGCCGCCGACACGCTCGGCGATAGGATTCGCGCGTGTTTAATCGTTACAAAATATGAACATTCCGAGGGTTCCATCGAGCGATTTGAGATAATCGAGGCCGGGCACCCGATCCCGGACGCCAACAGCATTCTCGGCGCGCGCAAGGCGTTAGAGTTGGTTTCAGATTTTACCGATAGGGATGACGTACTATTCCTGGTATCCGGTGGTGGATCGGCGCTGTTTGAACTGCCGCTGCCCGGCGTCACACTCGAGGATATGCAAGCCCTCACCAAGTGTCTGCTGGCCAGCGGTGCGGACATCGCCCAGATCAATACGATCCGTAAACATCTGTCGGCGGTCAAGGGCGGCCGCTTCGCCCAGGCGTGCAGCCCGGCTCATATTCACGCGGTCATACTAAGCGACGTACTGGGCGATTCGCTGGATGCCATCGCCTCCGGCCCGGCTGTCCCCGATACCTCGACCAGCGCCGACGCCTTCAGCATTCTTGAATTGTATGGAATACCGCTGACCGATCCAATGAGCAATGCCATCATGCATGAAACACCCAAGGCATTACATAACGTTGATACCCAAATAACAGGCAATGTATCACAACTATGCGAAGCCGCGTCGATTGCCGCGCAACGCCTTGGCTACACGCCGCTGATCCTGACGACCACGCTCGATTGCGAAGCCCGTGAAGCCGGGGCCTTCCTCGCCGCCATCGCCCGCGAAATCCACGGCACGGGCAGGCCCGTCAAGCCGCCGTGCGCCGTGATACTGGGCGGCGAAACGGTGGTGCACCTGCGCGGCTCCGGCAAGGGTGGCCGCAATCAGGAGTTAGCGCTGGCCGCCGCGAAGGGCATCGACGGTCTGCCGAATGTTGCTCTCTTCTCGGTAGGTTCTGACGGTACGGACGGCCCGACCGATGCGGCTGGCGGCATCGTCACGGGTGATTTCGCCGTGCAATGCCGCGCCGCCGGATTATCCATCGACGCATACTTATCCAACAATGATTCTTATAATATACTGAAAGCTATGAATTCATTGATAATCATAGGCCCGACGGGTACGAATGTGAATGACTTAACAGTTCTAATGATAGGATAGTTATCGCAGCTTCGGCCAGAATTTCGGCCATCTGTATAAGGTGGAGTACGCCGACACCCGCGACGACTACGACACCGATCCCAACGGCATGGCCGTGTTCGGCACGGATCTGGTGTATACCAATGACGATATCGACAGTTATCGATGGATATAACAAACCCCGTTTCCATTTTGGAGTCTTTCTTAACCCGTCGTCAAGGTCGGGTAGTATTTGCTTCGCAAATCTCCACCCTACCCTTGACGACTAGACAAGACAACCAAGGCCCACCCAGATTCCCCCAGGTAGGCCTTGCGTAAGCCTCACTCGGCCGCTGCAGTCTCGTCTTGCACCGGAAGAACTTCGGCATCCTCGGCGCATTGCCCCACATCGGGCGGCGCTTCATCCGTCGGATGCAAGCTAAGCCCCACGCTCTTGTACAGCTTCGCCAGTGCGCCTTCAGAATTGCCCTGTTCGCCAGCCGGCTGCTGATTGCGCAGCCGCCATACGGCCGCCTCTACGTCCTGCACCTCGGCGTCGACATCCTGCGACTCCGCCCAGTCGAGCACCTGCGCCAGCTTCATCTGGCCGTTACCTGACCCGAATACCTGCTCCGCCGCTACCACGAATGTATCCATCATTCGGTTTATGGCCTCCCGCTGCTTCAAGGTCGTGTTGGCCTTCAGCCACGGTTTCAGCATCCGCACCACGATAAAGCAGCACATCAGCAGCATTGCCTCGAATATCGTCGTCAAATTCCAATCCATAGTCTCACCCCCCTTTTTCACATCACCTTCTTGTTAATCATTGCCTAATGGTTTATCGGTTTAACGCCTGCGTCAGCGTCGTTACAAGCGCCTCCGCTTCCTGCCGCGTTAAACCGCAAGCGCCGCAAGTATTACCGCTCGGTCCGGCGTTGAATTGCGTCAAATACTGCGTCGCAACCCACCCACTCACGCCGCCAAACGATACATACGCCCAGTCGCCCTGCGTTTTTGTAACCTCGAGCAGCGCGCCGTTGGGGATCGCGCCCAATTTTTTCCCGTTCATGGCTGCGTTCTGTCGGATGTTTAACACGCCGCCGCTTGTCGTAACCTTAACCAACCCCAACCCAGTTCCGCTCCCGCCAGGCGATGATGGCTGCACAACCGAAGGTATTTCCTCCTTAACCGAATCGTTATCCGCTTCAACCGCCGCCTCGTACTCCACACACCTAAGCCACGCGACATAATTCCACGCGTTCTTGATGGTGGATGGGTAGACGCCTCCGCGCGACGCCGACGCATGCGCTATCACCTGATCCGCCGCCCACCCGCTCTGGCGGCCCACATAAACCCCCACGTGCCCGAAATCCCCGTCCGGCCACTGCGGCGTCGGCGCGTCCTTTATATACACCAGCGCGCCGGGGATGAGCTTCCCCAGCCGCTGCGCTTCCTGAAGCGTCCACGTGCCTTGCATGACGGTTCGCCACGCCGTGTTGCTGCCCTTTGGTACGTCGGTGTTCCTGCCGCCAAGCTCCTGGACGCACCATCCGACCAGGTTGATGCAGTCCGTGCCCGCGTTCGATCGTCCTCCCAGCACATACGGTATAGCGGGAGTGCGCACCTTTTCCGCGGCCTTATTCGCTAAATCCTTAGCTTTGATCATATTTGGATCACCCCTTCCTTTTGCGTAATTTTAAAATAGTGTAACGAATCCCACCCTCCCACCCCTAATTCTTGTTATATGGATCGGAAGAGCACACGTCTGAAATCCAAGCACCCTCCCGCACCTCGTATGCCGGCTTCTGCTTGGAAAAAAAAAA
>BNUH01000089.1 GCA_025997215.1 Clostridia bacterium | reverse complement strand
GGCGTGCTAAGCCAACTGCCCGATAACTTCCCGCTTGATAAGCTGGACGGCCTAGTGCTGACCCACCTGCATCCCGACCACTGCGCGGATGCGTTCACATTGCCCCACATGCTGCAGTTCGCGAAGTGGGAAGGCAAATCCGATACACTGCCAGTGCTGCTGCCGGACGCTCCGGAAGGGTTCGCGTCATACTTCTTTGAGAATAAATATTACGACGCGGTGGCGTTTGATCCATCGCAGGAATTCATCATCAAGCATTGGCACATCGTGTGCATCCCTGTCCGCCATCCGGTGCCGGCGTACGCTGTGCGGATCGAACATGAGGCCGAGCCGGGATTCTCATTCGTGTATACGGGCGACACGAATACATACCCGCCGCTCGTGCAGTTCAGCATGAACGCGGACTTTTTGCTGGCCGACGCTATGTTTTTGCTGAAGGATTGGAATGAGAACCTGCCGCACATGAGCGCTTCGCATGCGGCGGGCCTGGCGTCATTCGCGCACGTGGGCAAGCTGCTGCTCACCCACATGCGGCCGGGCACCGACCCGTTCCCGCACATTCAGGAGGCGCGCAAATTATTCACCCACGTGGACTATGCCAGGCCGCATACGCTGATCGACTTAAACAACGTGTTCATGTAAATGCGCCGCGCTCTGATCATTGCGGGACAGGATGTCGCGACATACTTTAAGCGCCGCAAGCTGCTGTGCGGTGCGCTTGCGTACATGGCCGGGGTTGCGTTAGGGTTGAACGCGCGGTATACGCCGCTGATGTGGCTGCTGGGCGGCGGGGCGTTCGGGATGGTTGGATGGATTAGGTTTGCGGGGTTCACGCGAGGTAAGAAGGCCTCGCGGTTTTTTCTTTTAGTGGGAATATTTGGCATCGGGTTGGCGTGGTGTTCGATGAAGGCGGCATTGCCGGAGGCGTTCCCGGGAACCGGAACGTACGAGGTATCGGCGCGGGTGAGAACCCCGGTACTCGTGCGTGACGACGGTGCCGCGCGGTTCGACGTATCGAATATAACGCTGTCGAATGCTGAAGGGACGATGGCGCTGGCCGGAAACTCTTATGTTTGGATTAAGAATGAATCGGCTAAGCGGCTGCAACCTGGGGATTGGATTGAGTTCACGGCGTCGTTGAGACTGCCGAACGCACAGCGGAATCCAGGCGGGTTTGACGCGCGGCGTTGGGCTTTCTCGCGCGGGGATCATTACTCGTTATTGAGCGATAACCCTGTAGTTATTATACATACCGACACATTTTCCTTAACGCGGATGATGTCGAATATACGCAGTAGCTTAGCCGAACGCATAGGCGGGCTGTTCGGCGCGAACGCGCCGCTGCTGCGCGCTATCCTTCTGGGCGATACGTCGATGCTGCCTGGCGAATGGCGGGAGGCGTTCGCGCGGACGGGCATCGTGCACTTGCTCGCTGTGTCGGGTTTGCATGTCGGCTTCCTTTATGCGATGCTGAAGGTCCTGCTGGATCGGCTGGAAGTGTCGCCAATGACGAACTTCGTGTGCCTGACCGTACTGTTGGCGTTCTATGCATTGCTGACGGGGATGTCTGTCTCCATACTTCGAGCATCGCTGATGTTGTTGAGCATGACGTTCGGGGCGGTGTTTGCGCGGCAAGTCGATGGGATGACGAGCTTAGCGACGGCGGCAGTGCTGATACTGATATTCAAGCCGCTGGACATAGCGTCTGCAGGTTTCAATCTGACGTTCAGCGCGCTGGCGGGGATGATTCTGTTGGACCCGCCGATTAAGAGACTGTTCGAACGGTTCAAGCGCTTGCCGCGCTGGATGCGTTCGGCACTATCGGCGACGTTGGCAGCTCAGTTGGGGGTGTTTATTCCGTCGGTTCAGATTGCGGGCTCCTATCCGCTGTTGTCGCCGCTGGTGAATATGGCCGCGATCCCGCTGGCATCGCTGGTATTTCCACTGTCAATACCCGTATTGGTTGTGGATGCGGTGTATCATCCGCTGGCCGTAATCCTCGCCTGGCCGGAACGTGCCGCGCTGTGGCTGCTGCGATGGCTTGCGGATACTGGCGCGGGATGGGGTTGGATGGTTCGAATACCATCGCTGCTGCCAGCTATACTCATTATAGGTTGGTATATATCGCTGATACTTTGGTCGGATGTAATCCGTATGAAGGCCTGGATGAGGGCTGCAATGAGCGGCGTCATACTGGCGTCAGGCATTGCTGTGTTGATAATCGTTCGGCTGCCTATTCGTTATGTTCAACTGGATGTTGGGCAGGAGTTAAGCGGCGTGCTGCATGCGCCACAAGCGGTCGTGGTTATAGACGCGGGCACCGACGGCGAGGAGCTGGTGGATTACCTCACCGCAATGGGGAATGATGTCGACGCGCTATTCATATCGCATGGGCATACGGATCACTTTGGCGGGCTGGCGCTGCTGCTGGATGATCCCATCATAAAGACTCACCAGATATACATAACCAACGGCACAGGCGTGGATATCGATCCGGGATATGAAGATGTGCTGGAAATAGCGCGAGGCAAGGGCATACCCGTTACCGCACTCTCACGCGGCGATTCGGTGGATATCGGCGGGTTGGCGTTCGATGTACTGTGGCCGCCCGGCGGTTATAACGTCAAGGAGGCCAACGAGACGTCGCTTGTACTCCGTTCGACGTTGAACGGCCAAACGATCCTTTGGACAGGCGATATCGGGAAGATGGAGCCGCTAAGCGGCGTGCGTTGCGATATACTGGTAGTTGGCCATCACGGAAGCCAATATTCCACCAGCGCGATGTTCCTGGAGCATTCCAGACCGATGGTCGGTATCATATCGGCCAGCGGAACTAATCGTTACCTGCCACACCCAAGCACGCTGGCGAGGCTGGATGAGGCCGGGGTATCGGTTTGGCAGACGGACCAAAGCGGCGCGGTTACTCTATTCATAAACAGGGATACGCTGACGGTGAAGGGCTATACATCGCAGCTGGGCGGCACTGCGAAATAGCGAATCCATCAAGCGCAACGGTGTTATAAACGAAGTATACCACAACCTGGAATTGTTGTCAAGCAAAGAAAACAATAAAATTTTGTGGCAAGTCTTCCCAAAATTCCATCTGTGGAGCACCTTTCGACTCATCGAACTCATGTTAAATATATAAAGGGTTCCGTTACTCCGGAACCCTAAATCGTAGCTAGATATTTATTTCTAAGTCCGCCCGGGCTTATATGGTTTACGGTCTGGGTGTCGCGCGCTTAGCCGCAGCTGATGCCCAGCGATGCGTTAATGGCTGATTCCACGCGCGTCATCTCCCTGTCGCTGAGTTTCCCCAGCCGGATACCCAGCCGTGTTTTCTCCAAGGTTCTCACTTGTTCGGCCAGGATGATGGATGGTTTCGCCAGTCCCCCTTCCCCTGCGGGAATCTCGACGTGGGTAGGCAGCCGCGCCTTGCCGAGCCTGGAGGTAATGGCTAGAACAATAACAGTAGGACTAAACCGGTTACCTATATCATTCTGGATGATCAGCACGGGCCGTATGCCGCCCTGTTCTGATCCCACGACGGGATTCAGGTCCGCGCTGTAAATTTCTCCGCGTTTTACGATCATGGATCATTCACTCTCCGAAAGCATTTGCTTCCAGGACCGTATCCAGCGTACAACCTATTGGATGGGGATTCCTCCCCACCGCCCCTTGATGGAGCCCTGCACCGCGGTCGTTACGCGGGAGGGTCCTGGCCTTAATTTTGCAGAATCCTTTAGAATTCTGTCCTCTCACTTCCTCTCGTCCACTGTCAATGTATGCGTGTGGTGAAACTTTGTGCCGATCGTGTAGGCTTATCTGGATTAACTAAACAATGCGGATTATAACCGATCAGGTCGGCGCGTCCGGCCAGGCGCAGCGCCTGCCTGACAAGCCTGGCATTCTGCGGTTTTCTGAATTGTAATAAGGCGCGCTGCATGGCCTTCTCATCGCGGTCTTTAGGGATGTATAATGGCTTCATAGTGCGCGGGTCTAAGCCTGTATGATACATACATGTGGATAACGTCCCCGGCGTTGGGTAGAAATCCTGCACCTGTTCGGGATACAGACGGGTGTCGCGCATATATTCGGCCAGCGCGACAGCCGCTTTCAGGTCGCAGCCCGGATGCCCGGATATAAAGTAAGGCACCAAATACTGCCGCTTACCCAGCCGTTCATTTACATCATAATAACGCATCCGGAATTTCTCGAACACATCCAGCCCCGGCTTGCACATGCAGGATAGGGTGAAGGCGTCGGCGTGTTCCGGCGCAACCTTCAGTTGTCCGCTGACGTGATGCTCTACTAACTCACGCAGGAATGTTGGGTCGTTATCCGCTAATAGATAATCGAACCGGATGCCGGAGCGGATAAAGACCTTCTTGACGCCGGGCAGCGTGCGGATTTCGCGAAGAATCGAGACCAGCTCGCGGTGATCGGCCTTTAATCGCGGGCAGGGTTTAGGGAACAGGCATTGACGATCCTTGCACGCGCCGCATGTCAACTGTCTGTCGCACGGCGGCTTGCGGAAGTTGGCCGTCGGTCCGCCCACATCATGGATGTATCCTTTGAACCCTGGCAATGTCGTCAGCCGCCGGGCTTCTTGAACGATGGAGGCGGGACTGCGCGAGGACACGATCCGTCCCTGATGGTATGTCAGCGCGCAGAACGCGCAGCCGCCGAAGCACCCGCGCGTCGCCGCGATGGAGAAGCGCACCTCCTCCAGCGCAGGAACCCCGCCCGCCGCGTCGTAGTCCGGGTGCCACTCGCGCGTGAATGGCAGACCGTGTACGGCATCCAGCTCGGAGCGGGTCAGGGGCATCGCCGTGGCATTCTGGCATAATACCTTTGAACCGTGGCGCTGGGCCAGCGGTTTGCCGCGTACGGGGTCGGTTTCATCCAACTGTTCCATGAACGCGCGGGCGTAGTGGTGTTTATCTTCGCGAACCTGCTCGAATGACGGCAGTTCGACATAATTCTCCGGCACTTCGCCAGCGAGATAACACGCGCCGGGCAGATTCGGCAGCGCAGCTAGGTCGCGGCCAGCCTCGATCCACTTTACCGCGCTCATTATAGAATTTTCACACATGCCGTACAGGAGCAAGTCCGCGCCGCTATCCACAAGGATGGATGCGCGAACCTTGTCATCCCAATAATCGTAGTGCGCGAATCGGCGCAGCGAGGCTTCCAATCCACCTATGATGATGGGGATTCGGCCATGATTGGATGGGAATGCCTCGCGGATTCTGTTGCAATAAACGATCGTTGCGCGGTCGGGACGCTTGCCCGCCAGACTGCCCGGGCTGTATACATCCTCGGAGCGAGGTTTCTTTGTGGCGGTATAATGATTCACCATGGAGTCGACAACACCCGCGCCGACAAAAAACCCCAGGCGCGGGCGGCCGAAACGTCTGAAGTCGTCACAGGTATGCCAATCGGGTTGGGCAAGGATAGCGACGCGATAGCCGCGCTTCTCCAGCACGCGCGAAAGCAGCGCCGTGCCGAACGACGGATGATCCACATACGCGTCGCCCGACACGAACACGAAGTCCGGTCGATCCCAACCGCGCGCGGCGCAATCCTCCATTGTGGTCGGCAGGAACCGCGTGCGGTCTGTTGGCATCAGGCTTCCTCGGTAATTATCACGCGCAGGGCATCGACGGCGGATTTGGCCGCCGCTTCAGCGCTTTCCAGCGAATCCGCCTTCGCGCACGCGTACAGTTTAATCTTCGGCTCCGTGCCCGACGGACGTACGCACAACCAATCATCGTTCTCCAATTCAAAGTACAACACATCCGAAGTGGGTAAGTCCAGCGCCGACTTCGCGCCGCTGACTAAATCTGTCCGCTCATGGCTGATGTAGTCGCGCACTGCCACGGTCCGGCGTCCGGCGAATGATTTGGGCGGTTCGGCGCGCAGTTTCGCCATCATCTCGCGCATCTTGGTCAGGCCATCCTTGCCCGGCAATTGAACCGACTGCGAGAAGTCGCCGTAATATCCAAACTTGGCGTACACTTCATCCAGCAAACCCAGCAATGTCTTGCCGGAAACCTTCAGCCATAACGCCAGATCGGTCACCAACAGCGATGCGTTGACTGCATCCTTGTCGCGCACATTCGGGTTGGACAGATAACCGTAGGATTCTTCATAACCGAACAGGAATTGCCGCCCTTCATTCTCCAGCTGCTCGATTATCTCCGCTATGAATTTGAAACCCGTCAGGCATTCGCGGGTTTCGACGCCATACGCGGCGGCTATAGCCTTGAATAATGATGTGGATACAATCGTCGTGATGACAGAACCATTGGCGGGCAGCAAACCGCGCGCCTGTTTCTGCGAAAGAATATAATAAAGTAACAGACAGCCGATCTGGTTGCCCGTGATCAGCCTGTACTCGCCGCTGGGTTCGCGCGCGGCGACGCCAAGGCGGTCGCTGTCCGGGTCGGTGGCGAAGGCGATGTCGGCGCCATTCTTGCTGGCCAGCTCGACGACCAGCTTCATCGTGTCGCGCTCCTCCGGGTTGGGCACCTTGACCGTCGGGAAATTGCCGTCGGGCTTCTCCTGTTCGGATACAACCAGCAGATTTGTGACGCCCACCTCTTTCAACACGCGGCGCACCCAAATGTTCCCAGCGCCATGCAGCGGCGTGTATGCCAGCGCCAGCTCATGGCCGCGCTCGCTCAAGAGTTCGGGTTGGATGGCCAGCGACTTCACCTCGTTGACATAGGCGTCGTCTACCTCGGCGGGCACGGGTTTTACGAGGCCTTTCGCGCGCGCCTCGTCCAGCGCGATGGGTTTGAAGGATGGGTCGTCCTTCAGCCGCTTGATGATCTCGTCGGCGTGATGCGGCGGCAGCTGCGCGCCGTCGGACCAATATACCTTATAACCATTATACTGCAGCGGGTTGTGGCTCGCAGTGATCTCAATGCCCGCGACGGCCTTCGTATAACGTACCGCGAATGACAGCATCGGCACGGGCCGCAGCGAATCGAACAGCATTACGGGCACGCCATACGATGCCAGCACAGCCGCCGACTCCCGGGCGAACACATCCGAATTGCGCCGCGAGTCGAACGCAATCACCACATGCCGTTTGGCGTCCGGATCCTCCTCGCGGATCATCTCGGCCAGCGCACGCGTCACGCGTCGAACGATCACCGCGTTCATCCGATTCTCTCCGGCGCCCAGCACGCCGCGCATGCCGCCCGTGCCGAATTCCAGCGAGCGGTAGAATCGATCCTCCAACTCGGCTGGCTTATCCGCCAACGCCTTCAGCTCGTCTGCGTAGTCGGGGTACGCGGTCAGCCAGTGTTCATATAATTGTTTTGAATTCATACGTCCTCCTTAGCTGTCGTTTACCGTCGTTTGAAAATAATGTTACAATGATCACAACCGTCTGTCGATCCGCTTGGCGGCACGCGCGCCTATCTCCTGGAATAATTGCACGACTACCACCAGCAAAGCAACCGTGATTAACATGGTATCCGTTTGATAACGGTAATACCCATACCGGATGGCGATGTCGCCCAACCCACCGCCGCCGACTATGCCCGCCATGGCCGAGTAACCCAGAATGGTTGTGATGGCGATAGCCGCGCCCAGCAGCAGCGAAGGCTTGGCCTCCATCAGCAGCACCTTCCAGATAATCTGCATGGGCGACGCGCCCATCGCGCGCGCGGCCTGCACGACGCCCGAGTCCACCTCTTTGAGCGAGGATTCGACAATGCGCGCGATGAACGGCGCTGCGCTCAGCGTCAGCGGCACGATGGTGGCCGTCGAGCCGACCATCTTACCCACGATGGCGCGGGTCAGCGGTATCACAGCTATCAGTAGTATCAGGAACGGAATGGATCGCGCGAGGTTAATGATAATCCCCAGCACGACGTTCACGCCCTTCAGCGGGCGCAAACCTTCCTTATCCGTCACGACCAGCAGCACGCCCATCGGCAGGCCTATCAGGTATGCCAGCGCCGTGGACCACAGCGTCATGTACAGCGTCTCGCGCATGCCCTTCCAGAGCAGGTCAGTCAACTGGGATGCCGGCATGTGTTAGCAACTCCTCCGCGCTTAGTCCTGATAATCCTTGACGTTTCCCGTACGATTCGATGGCATTGAGCAGCCGCCGCGTGCGGTCGGTCTGGCCTTCGGTGGATACCAGTGCCTTCGCCGCGTCGGTCTTGGGATGTTCGAATACCTCGCGCACCGGGCCTACCTCAACAACCCTACTGTTATCCAATATCGCGACGCGGTGGCAGATCGACTCGACAACCAGCATCTCGTGGGTTATGACCAATATAGTTATACCCAGCGTCTGATTCAGTTCGCGTAATAATGATAATATCCCGCGCGTGGTCTCCGGGTCTAGCGCGCTGGTCGCTTCGTCACACAGCAGAATGCGCGGGCTTAGCGCGATGGCGCGCGCAATCGCAACGCGCTGGCGTTGTCCGCCGGATAATGTCGAGGGGAAACTATCCGCTTTATCCGATAAGCCGACCGTTTCCAGCAGCTCCAAGGCGCGGGCGTGCGCAGCCTTGCGCTTCCAGCCTGCTATCTCCATGGGGAAGCACACATTCCCCAGCACGCTGCGCTGCATCAGCAGGTTGAATTGCTGGAAGATCATGCCCATCGATCGGCGCGCGGCGTACAGATCCGACCGTGACAGGCGGCCCAACTCACGCCCGCCGAATACGACCTCGCCGGATGTCGGCTGCTCCAGGTAGTTCACACACCGTGCAAGCGTGCTCTTGCCCGCGCCGGACTTGCCTATCAGCCCGAATATCTCGCCCGTGTTAATGTGGAGGTTGACGTCCTCGAGCACGGGTTCACCCTGCCCGAAGCGTTTATTCAATCCTCGTAATTCCAGAATAACTTCGTCCGTCATGCGCGTCGTTCACGCTCTTCCAGTTCACTTATTTTGTCCAACCTGTGTTGATGGCGCGGTTCGTACTGGGCGTTAAGCCACTCGTCTACGATCATCTTCGCCAGTTCAACGCCGACCACGCGCTCGCCTAACGCCAGCGCGTTTGAATTATTATGCATCTTGGATAACCTGGACGAATACGGATCGCTGACCGCAGCGCAGCGGATGCCGCGAATCTTGTTGGCCATAATCGACATGCCCATGCCTGTGCCGCATACCAGCACCGCCGCGTCCGTATCGCCCGACATGACGGAACGGCACGCGCACTCGCCGAATTCGTTGTAATCCACGCGCTCCTTGCTGTAAGTTCCGAAATCAACGGCGTCAATGTCGCGAGTTCCGACATGTTCCATCAGCGCAGACTTCAATGCGAATCCTGCGTGATCGCTTGCAAAGGCGATCCGCTTAACGGAGTTCATCATTATACTCCCTTGCGATAGCGTCAAACGCCGCGTCCAAACCGTCCTCGGCTTCAGCCCGTCCAAATAGTGAGCTGCCCAGCACAAATCGTTCCGCTCCGGCGTCTTTCAGCATCTTAAACGTTCGCTTGCCGCATCCGCCGTCGATCTGTATGACAAAATCCAAGCCTTCCCGCTCCTTGAACGCGCGCGCTTCCTCAATCTTCGCCAGCATTTGCGGTATGAACGGCGAACCCGCGTAGCCAATATCCACCGTCATAATCGTCAATATTCGCGCGCGGCAAAGCAGATGCTTCGCGGAGGCGATCGTCGTCGCAGGGCATAGCGCCAACCCCGGCAGACAACCCAGCGCCTCTATCCTGTCGAATAATCGGAACGCGTTGTTATCGATGGTCTCACGGTGCAGCGTGATAGCCGTTGCTCCGGCCTCGGCAAAGCGTTCGATCCATAACGCTGGCTCGACAGTCATCAGGTGCGCATCCAACGGCAAATCCGTCACGCGCCGGAACGCGCGGATCAAGTCGGGCGTTAGGGTGAGGTTTGGCGCGAAACGTCCGTCCATCACGTCCGTGTGCGCCCAGACCGCGCGCCGCGCGATGGTCTCCAGTTGCGCCCGCGTATCCAGGAAATCCAGGCACATGAGGGATGGCGCGGCCCAGTCCAGTTTCACACTATCCATAGGGTAACTCATACAGTCATTCATGCGGCAATATCAACTCGATCCCTAGTTCGTTGAGGCGTTTGGGCCATGGTTCAGGCGGCGGCGCGTCGGACACGATCCACGACGCTGCGGAAAGCGGCGCTATCTGCGCGAACGCCCGATGGTCAAACTTGCTGGAGTCCACCAAGAACGCCGCATGAGCGGCGCTCCTTAAAAACGCGCGCTTAATCGCCGCGTCCGTCTCATTTGTATCCGTGAATCCGGAGTCCGGGTCCAGTCCCTTGCACGACATGACGGCCCAATTCACATGGAATGCTTCAACCATCCGCTCGGCCTGCGGACCCACGAACGCCAGCGCGCTGCCCTTGAGCGCGCCGCCCGTGGCGAGGATGGTCCAGTCCGTCTTGCCCGAAAGCTCGGTGAGGATCTCCATGGAGTTGGTGATGAGGGAGAGCTTCTTGCGCGGCATCAGCGCGCGCGCCACGAACAGCGCGCTCGTGCTGGCATCCAGCGCAAGACTTTCGCCGTCTGAAACGCGCCGGGCAAGCAGCGCGGCCATAACGCGCTTGCTCTCCACACGGGTTTGACGTCGAATCTGGTAAGGCAGTTCCGCTTGAACGCTGCCGGAACGCACCGCGCCGCCATACGTCCTGCGTGCGAAACCCTCCCGCTCCAGCCGCTCCAGGTCGCGCCGGATCGTCTCCTCAGTGACGCCATACTCGCGGCTCAGCTCCGCGACGAGCACATTGCCCGCGCCCATCAGCCGCGTCAGTATCTGGCCGCGCCGCTCCAGAGCGAGCATCGCATCACTCCTTACTCATAATTCATTCTACCCATTTAAGTGCCGGACGTCAACGATTTTCGTTTTCCCGATGAATATCCAAAGGCAGTCGACCTGTAGTCACAGCAATTCCGAATCAGGAATTCACACCCATCACGCCATCAACCCGCGTCTGTCAAGGGTAGGGTGGAGATTTTCGTAGGCCGCAGCCGAAGAAAATACTACCCGACCTTGACAGACCTAATGCCAACAACAAAATGGAAACAGGGTTTGTTGTAACCTCCGATAGGCCTACACAAAAGAATGTACCAAAGACTATATCGTAAATCTCGCCATTCTCATCCCGCAAGGCGCGGTTGAGCGGCAGTTTTTCGAGTTTGCCCTCTTCATTCACGACCAATGCAGCAAGTAGGTCGTCATACGGGTACACTTATCTCCATTCAAGCATTATCAGGAAGCGAGTGTAAAAAACCTCAAAATAGCACAGCAATGAGATTTGAAAGTCGAGATAATAGGGATAGTAAGAAGGAATCGGGGGACGCTAGACTCATCAAGATGAAGGAGGCAGAATGTCGAACAGTATTTTTGAGCTGACACGATACATTGAGAGAAAAATGCAGGAGTATGGTTATTCTGAAGATTCTTTGCTTACCGCCCGTGATGTGTTTGGAAAAATAGAGACGCTTCACACCTATTACAACAAAGCTGATTATTCACCTGCTATTGTTAATGAATACGTAATGGCACTAACTACGTATTACCATTGCGGAATAAAAAGCAAGCATCGTTTTTTAACAAAAACGCTATTAACTGAGAGGCTAACCGCCTACGCCGAATTTGGGGAGTGGAAAAAATCCACTGTACGTCGCAAGTCTCAATATGTGCTTGACAATTATACTCCGTCTCGCCAAGATTTTCTACTATAGATTAAGAAGCATTTGAGAGAACGAATTGGTCAAAAGGCAGGTCGATACCCTGATCATCGTAAAGCTGAACCCGATAACTGATTAACGAGTCCA
>BNUH01000088.1 GCA_025997215.1 Clostridia bacterium | reverse complement strand
AGTCAAGACCAAGCTCGCTTCGCTCGGGACTGCGTTCTGGCTGTGACACAGGGGGGAACGGGCCTCTGGCTCCGAGAACCAACTTCCGCTGCGGCGGGTGCTTTCCTGGCTGGGCGCTTCTTTATGGGTGATGGGTTTACACAATTGGTGCGGCACTACCGAAAATATTGTACAGAGCGGCAAATAAAACCAAGCAAGACCCACCAGGACCATATCCATTGCGCACAGCGATGCAATACCTTGCCGCGCTGGGCGGGCATCGCGGCTCTCCCAGCGACTGCAAGGACGGAGTTCAGACTATATGGCGCGGTACCTTTGCACTGTTCATCCTCGTCGACTTCTCCCATTATTTGGGTCAAGCTTAGGCTTGGAGGGGGTATTACTGTTGTGAGGCTGGGCTTGATTCTCAGACTCGGTTATGAGAAAATATACGAGGGTGAAACCAATGGCAGGTGGATTACCACACGATCAACGCATTCCAAAGGCGCGAGAGTGGGTTTCGTCTTATACAGGCGATAACCTTATTAAAGGATACCAAAAGCGAATGTCTGTTGACCCACTGACATTTTGTGAGGATTGATTATGCAAGATAATATGAAGCCGCGTAAGGAACAGCTGAACTTTCTTGATTGGGAGATCGGCGCGTTTTTACATTTTGGCATACGGACGTTTTTCGAAGGCCATAATGACTGGGATGGCAAACCCATGCCGCTGACTGGGTTTACCCCAACAACACTCGACTGCGAAAACTGGATTCAAACGGTCAAAGAAGCCGGCGCAAAGTACGCTATCCTGGTGTGCAAACATCACGACGGCTTCGCGAACTGGCCGAGCAAATACTCGCAATACCATGTCGGACTGACTATCTGGAAAGATGGCAAAGGCGATGTGGTGAACGAGTTTGTACATGCGTGCCGCAAGTTCGGCGTGAAGGTCGGCCTGTATTACTCGCCCGCCGAAGTGGGCTATGGCACTCGCAGCGCGAAGGAACATGACGACTATTTCATTGCACAGATCAGCGAACTGTTGAGCAATTATGGAAAGATAGATTACCTGTGGTTCGACGGCTGCGGTAGCGAGGGACACGAATACGACAAAGAACGTATCGTGAAAACGATCCGCGCTTTGCAGCCGGAGATACTCATATTCAATATGTGGGATCCCGACACGCGCTGGGTCGGTAACGAAGCCGGAGTAGCAGGCACAGCAAACAGCGATTGGGTTAAGGAATTGGATTTCTCCGTCATGACTAGCCGTAAGGATGCGCTTAAAGGCGAAGCCTTCATGCCGGCGGAATGCGATTTCATGATGCGGGATCATCGCTGGTTCTACAGCGAGTACGACGTTCACACCGTCAAAACAGTAGAGGAATTGGTCGGGCTGTATTACTACTCGGTCGGGTGCGGAGCGAATTTCCTTATTAACATCGGGCCTGACAGACGTGGGCTGCTGCCGGATGTTGACGCGATCCGCTTGAAGGAGTTCGGTGCGGAGATTCGTCGGCGCTTTGCCGATCCCATCAACGCGCAGTCTCGCGAGACTGACGACGGGATAGCTATCGAGCTGGACGAGCAGCGGATGGTGAACCACCTCGTTATCAGCGAAGACATGTCTGACGGAGGTGCGGTTACCGCGTTCAGCATACAGGCTACGAGTCGATTGATATACCAACCGAAAACAATATATACGGGCACAGCTATCGGGCATAAACGTATAATTCAGATCCCGCCGATCCGCGCAAAGGGCTTTATCATCAAGATCGAACAATCTCGTGGAGCGTATCGACTGAACAAGCCTGAGGCTTACTACGTCAACTGATCGAGTGTGTGCTGCCGTGAAAACACTTCCAGAGCATATCCCGCGCTTAATCAGGAAGTGAGCGGCCCTTCACATCGGCCCATAGTTTCGCGTGACAATCGTCACGTGAATTGCGAGGATATGCCCTCCTCGACAAACCTCGTTATAGATCATTTGGCGCATGACCGCCTACTAACAGGGGCTAAACACCTTCCAGTACCTGTCTTCCCGTGCGGGACGATCGTCACACACGGAGGGATAGATGCCTAGCCGCCGGATTTTCTTGCTCTGCACAGGCTTGTGCTGCACTTTTCCGAGCCCTTTTACTGTACTTTTGGGTTGGCAAACACACCTTATTGAATTGCGAAACTGTATGATAGATGAGCGTCTGCCGTGATCATTTATTGATGCTCATTCATGCTCGTTTGCGCTTAGTTCTGGACTCATGCTGATCACTACGAATATTTTTTACCGAATTGACAAATATGCATTGTCCAAATATAATAAAAGCGAGGTGATGTTTTGTGACTAATTTTGTAGTGACACCGGAGCTGCTCGCTTACGGCGAGCAAATGCCCATTATTAATCACCAGCCGTTGCCTCGATACGCTATGTCGGAGCTGGATTATGGAATGACCATCGGGGTTGCGGTAACTCATGGAGGCCGTTTGTTTGTCTGCTGGGTAGGCGGGGGCGATAATTCAAAAGCATTCTTCCTTATCGCTATGAGCGACGACGATGGGCATACCTGGTCGGAGCCGCTGTTAACTATAGATCCGCATGATGCTGCATTGCCATGCGATCGATGCACTATTGTTGGGACGCTTTGGGTGGATCCACTGAATAGGCTATGGGTATTCTTTAATCAAACATTGCTGCACTATGACGGCAGGAGCACGAACTGGTATATTCGCTGCGACGCGCCGGATGCGCCGTCTTTGGTTTGGTCGCCGCCAAAATACATTTACCATGGCTGCACTTTGAATAAGCCAACGATTCTCCCAAATGGCGAATGGATGCTGCCGGTGTCCGTTTGGGCGCGGCACCATATTTCGCCGCCGTTTGCTGACTGTTATCATGAACTGGATACTCTGCGCATGGCTAATGTATTGGTTTCCTCTGATCAAGGAACGACCTGGATTCGACGCGGCGGTGCGGTATTCCCTAAAACGCAATTTGACGAGCATATGGTCATTGCGCTGCAGGATGGGCGGCTCTGGATGATGGGACGCGTTAGCGATGGTTTGATGGAGACGTTTTCAGATGATCAAGGCGTTACATGGTCTGTTGCTCAACGAGCTCGGGTGCAGAGCGTTAGCGCGCGATTTTGCCTGCGGAGGCTGCAGTCCGGGCGAATACTGCTGATTAAGCATGGGTCAGAGGTAACAGAAGCCGCGCCTAATCGATCCTGGCTGACGGCATTCCTGTCGGAAGACGACGGTTGCACCTGGTCAAAAGGATGTATCTTGGATGAACGCTTTGAGATCTCATATCCGGACGCTGATCAGGCGGCGGATGGAAGGATCTTTATTACCTATGATCGGAATCGAGCGGCGGATGGGGAAATAATTCTTGCGATGCTTCGCGAGGAAGATATTCTAAGCGGTAAGCCGCAGTCTTCTGGTGCGTTCGTACAGCGGGTGATCCTGCGGCCTGGTAAGCTTACATCACGCGGATGTTAAAGTCGGCAAAACACTTGCGCCAGTCAGATTCAAGCGTTTGGTCGCAGACGATTGTTTGAATCTCATCCAACGTACACAGGAGAAATGCGGCATTGCTGCTAAGTTTCTTAGCGGCGCATAACAAAACGGTTTCCTTACTATGTGTGATCATTAGCTTTCGTATGGCCGCCTCTTCCTCGTTAGCGCAGAACACACCAAGATGTGGCTTGATGGCCTTGGGTGAGATGAACGCTTTGTCTGCGTACATGCCGCTTAGCATTTGGATGGTAAGGGAGCCATTACAGGAAAAAACATTGGGGGCTACAAGGCCGCCAGCGCAGTAGATACGCAGATTTGGATATTCTGCCAGGCTTCCAGCAATCCGAACGCCGTTGGTGATGATGGACAGATTGGCAAAATGCTGCAGATAAGGTACCAGGTTCAAGGCGGTGCTGCTGGAATCCAGAAAGATGACATCCCCGTTTTGTATCAGCTCAGCCGCTTTCTGCGCAATAATGGATTTTGCCTCACGCTCTGTCTGACAGCGCGCGTCAAGGGAAAGAACATCGTTGCCGCCGTCCACCAGGATGGCACCACCGTATGTTTTCTTGATAAATCCGGTTCGTTCCAGCTTCTCTAGATCCCGGCGGATAGAGGTTTCGCTGATGAAAAAACGTTGGCTCAGTTCCTTCACCGTCGCTGAATGTTCTAGCTTGAGCAAGTCTAGAATGGCGTCGCGGCGTTGAACTGAAAGCATTGAATCACCTTCCTTGTTGGGTTGCGCCTGTGGTGTTCCCGTAGCACTGATTGCTATATTATCGTACCATTCGAGTTAATGTATGTCAATGGCGGTTCCTGAAAGCGAAGTGGAGGATAGGTATGGGCTGGCTAGCATTAGACATGGGATCAACCTATACTAAATGCGCACGTTTGGATGTCTCTGGTTGCTCACGAGAACGATTCATGCCAGCGCCTCCTAATGTTGCCAAAAAATCCGGACGATATGAGTTGGACGCAGAAGCCTATTACCAACAGGTTATAACGCTGCTTTCAGAACTGTCTGAACAGGGAGATCAAGGTATCCTGCTTTCGACACAGATGCATGGCTGCGTATTATCGGACCGTGCGTTTAAGCCTGTGTCTCCATATATTTCATGGCAAGACCAAGCTGGAAGGCATCACTTTGACACGATTCGTAAGGAGTTAAGCGAAGGTGCGCCGAGGCTATCAGGTGTGCCGCTGAAGCCAAATTTAGCCTTGTGCGCATTAATGGCTCGTCGTTTAGATGGCGAGTCTATACCAGAAGACGCATTGTTTCATACGTTAGGCGGTTATGTTATTAGTCGGCTTTGCGGAAAACAAGTATGTCATATAACAAACGCTGCGCCGACAGGACTGGCGGATATAGCACAAAACGATTGGAATGAGCCGTTGATTCAACAGGCTAAGCTCAAGAGTTTTCTGTTTCCGAGGATAGAAAGCGGGCTTGCACCAGTTGGAACCTGGCAAGGCATCCCCATTTATCCGGACCTGGGCGATCAGCAGGTCTGCGCTTTAGGAGCGGCGCTTACGCCAGAGAGTGACGCTTGTGTTGCCATTGGTACAGCGGGATTAATAGGAATTTTGACAGCCGCATGGGCGGATGGGGCGTTTGAGAACCGACCTTGGATAATTCCAGGGCTGTACTTGCGCACTGTTTCCGGATTGCCCGGCGGACGGCACATAAGGATCTTGCATGACTTTTTAGTAGATATTACACAAATGTTAGCCAAGACCAGCGTATCGGAAGAGGCTGTTTGGGAGTTTCTAAACACGCCGCACCCTGAGTATGTCACAGCGGATAATGGCGACGCTTGGTGGGAATTGTTGGAAGGCGGAGGCACAGGATTTGCCCAAGCGTTATATCATAAATACGCAAGCAGATATAGGACAGCTATGGAGAACATGCAGCTCTCGATTAAGCAGGTAGTGTTTACAGGCGGCTGTGCAGAGAAAAACGTAGCTTTCCGCGCTTGCGTAGAAGCGAGTTTAGGTGCGCAGACGGGAAGCCGTGTATGCAGCATTATGGATGGAATGAAAGCATTGGCGCGGCTATTATCCGGAATCGGTTTACAAAATAAAAGTTGAAGGAGCTGTCCCATGGAACTAAAACAACGGCTGGCTAATAACGAAGTGGTCATCGGAATGATGCTGTCTGAATTGTATACTCCAAATCTGGCGCGTCTCTTGCAGAGCTGCGGGTTTGAATATCTGCTTGTTGACTGTGAGCATGGTTATTTTGATCGTTCGCAAGTAGCCAACCTGATCGCTGTCGCAGACGGAATATCTCTGCCGATTTGGGTGCGCATCGGACAGCACAGTCAGAGTGAGATCGTTAAATACTTGGATATGGGTGCGCGAGGCGTGCTGCTCGCCAATGTTGAGGGGGTTGCGGAAGCGCTCGAGCTGACTCAACTATGCCTGTACGCTCCCGATGGAGAACGAGGCGTGTCTACATTCCGCGCGCATACAGGTTACCATAATGGGGACATGAACGCTGTATTTGGGGAGGCAAACCGAAGGACAACGGTGATCGTCCAAATTGAATCGCCGCATGCGGTGGCCAATGCTCTGGATATCTTAGCCGTGCCAGGTGTTGACGGTGCGCTTATTGGGCCCAATGATTTGACGCAGCATTTGGGAATCATTGGTCAATATGGTCATCCTGATATACAGTATGCGATCCGACAGGTTAGCGCCGCCGCACGTACGTGCGGTAAATGGTCGGGCGTCATCACTGGCAATGATGATTTGATGCGAGATTGCCAGCAAGCGGGTATGAATTGTTTCTGCACAGGCAGCGAACTCTCCGCTCTAGCAGCCGGAGCGACCAATCAGCACAGGAAAGTATCTGAATATCTGCGTCATCTGGAGAGGACATCAGCATGACAAGCGTTGCGAAACATCAGGAAAGCGCTGCTTTACATTGGCTTCGCCAAGCATCGCGGCATTGGCGGCTGTATACGTTGATACTGCCAGGGTTGTTTACCGTATACCTGTTTCACTATGTACCGATATACGGTCTGCAGATTGCTTTCCGCAACTACCGCCCGTCCAAGGGTATCTGGGGCAGCGTATGGGTCGGATTGGAACACTTCCGGCATTTCTTTACCTACCCAGGTTTCTGGGTTATCATTATCAACACGTTGAGCGTTAGCCTGTACTCGCTGGCGACGTTCCCCTGCGCGGTTATCTTGGCATTGATGATCAACGAAATCCAGAGCCACCGATACAAACGATACGTGCAGTTGATCAGCTACGCGCCGCATTTTGTATCAACAGTTATCGTCTGCTCCATGGTAGTTCTATTCACGCAGTACAGCAACGGACTCTTTAACAATGTGCTTGCTGCGCTGGGGCGGCCGCGTATGGATTTCATTACGGTGCCGCGCTATTTTTCAAGCATCTATGTCTGGAGTGGGGTTTGGCAGAACATCGGCTGGGATACGATTATCTATCTCGCAGCACTTGCCGGAGTATCACCGGAATTGCTCGAGGCGGCGCGGATCGATGGTGCAGGTCGGCTGCAGATTGTGCGCCGTGTTACGTTTCCATGTATCCTGCCAACGGTTATTACCATGCTGATCCTCAGTACGGGAAGAGTGCTTTCAGTAGGATTTGAGAAGGTTTTCCTGTTGCAAAACTCCCTAAACATGGATGCGTCACGCGTGATATCCACATATGTGTATGAAATTGGTATCCAAGGCGGGCAGTTCAGCTACTCCGCAGCTATCGGTTTATTCAACAATGTGGTTAACATTGCTTTCATTGTAATTGTCAACCAGGTTGCCAAACGCCTAACCTCTGTCGGATTGTGGTGAGGTGAGCAAATGAACATAATGGGACGGTCGCATATCTTGGAAAGCCGCTCAGACCGTGTGTTTTCATGGGTGAACAACGTACTGTTATTTGCTTTTACGTTAATAATGATCTATCCGCTGTATTTTGTATTTATTGCGTCCTTCTCCGATCCAAACCAGGTGGTTAAAGGATATGTGACGGTTATTCCGAAAGGTTTCCAACTGACCGCGTACAGGAATGTCTTCCGTGAATCCGGTGTATGGATTGGTTATCGAAATACGATCGTATATACGGTAGCAGGGACGCTGTACAATCTTGCGCTGACAATCCCCGCCTCGTATGTGTTATCGAAGAAGCAGCTACCAGCCAGATCGATGCTGATGTGGTTCTTCTTTATCACAATGTACTTTTCGGGCGGTATGATCCCTACATATCTGCAGATACGCAATCTGGGTCTGCTCAATACGCCATGGGTATTGATCGTAGGCGCAGGAGTAAACTGCTGGAACTTGATAGTGACTCGTCAGTTTTTCACTGACTCGATTCCTCAAGAATTGTATGAATCTGCGGACATCGACGGAGCGACGGAATACCGCGCGTTCTTTCAGATCGCTTTACCATTAGCTGCTCCAATATTGGCGGTAATGGCGCTCTTCTATGGTGTAGGACACTGGAACAGTTATTATAGCGCTCTGTTATATGTTCATGTCTCCAGATTCTATCCGCTGCAGCTGGTTCTACGTAATATCCTTATCTCTAATGAAATGGCTCTTGCTAACATTATGTTAGAAGGTGACACTGAAGCGATAGCCACAGCAGCGCAGCGAGCATATATGGCGGAAGCGATGAAGTATGCGCTGATCTTCATTGCGAGTGCACCGATGCTATGCGCTTATCCATTCGTACAGAAATACTTCGTTAAGGGAGTAATGATCGGGTCGATCAAAGGTTGATATCTTTTAGAGATGAATCGAACCGACTGAACTAATAGTTTCAGACGGTCGAAATAAAGGAGGAACATCCATATGAAGCGAATCATGACTGCTCTGTTGGCGCTTGCCTTATGCTGCTCACTTATTGGAACAGCATTAGCCGCGCCAGACTACCTGAACCTGGAGAGCAACGGTATCAATACGCCGATACTTACTGAAGGCGCTAACATTACCTTGCGTGTGGTAATGTCGCAAGCTGCTACCCAAGCAGATGCCAGCCAGATCTGGCTCTGGGAATACTTCAAGCAATTCCACCACATGAAGTTTGAGATTGAACAGGTGATGGATGCGCGCGAATATAAGAATCTGGCTTTTGCATCCGGGGATCTGCCGGACATCCTGCTCAATATTGGGCTGACGGCAGCCGACTTGGTAACATACGGCATGGATGAAGGGATGCTCTTGCCTATTGACGAGTACATCGACGATTACATGCCCAACCTTAAGGCGTTATACGATCAGCATCCAGAATGGAAGGAAGCTATTGCCGCGCCTGACGGACACATTTACAGTATGGGTCAAATGTCTGATCCGAACGACGAAACGCGAAACGCAGGTTACTTCATTAACAGCAAATGGCTGGGTGAACTTGGGCTTGATATGCCTACGACAGTGGATGAGTTTGTTGATGTCCTGCGGGCTTTCCAGAGTGCGCATCCTGACGGCACTGCTTTCAATGGAGGCTATAATGCCTCGAATCCGTCACTTATATTGCTTAATGGGTACGGATTTAACACCAGAGACGCTAAAGGGCTGGATGTGTCCTTGCGTAACGGTGAGGTTTTGTTTCCGTACGCGGACCGGGAAGTATATGGAGCATATCTCCAAACCATGAACACGCTGTACAGCGAGGGGCTGATGAGCCATGATTTCTATTCGCTGGACGATACGGCTATTAAGGCAAATGTTGCCATGAGCCTGGCAGGCACCTATTCGGGCACACCGTGGGCGGCGAGCACGGCGATTTATATGGACTGGGATACGCCGGAACCGCTCACAAGCGCATATAATGAAACAAAATTTTGGCCGAATAACAGTGCTGGCGCTTTTACGATCGGCAGGTATGCGATTAATGCGGATACAAAATATCCTGAACTGGCGTGCAAACTGCTGGACTTCTTCTTCACAGGCGAAGGTATCGTCTACGCTTTCTATGGCCCAATGGAAGGATCCGGCGTGGATACCTATGGCATGACTAGCGGTTGGCGCTGGAATGAAGCAACCAACTGGATTCTCTACGATGATATTCTAAACGATACTGAAAACCGCTATGGCGGTATGGAAAATATGTATCGTCAGCAGAAGATTATGTGGTTTACGGGAGTCCAATTGGGTGACATCCGCTTCTTCTTCGAGGATGTCGCTGCTATGGCTGCTACGGACTACAGAAGGGTTTGGACGCTGGACAGCTTGGATTTCAGGCATTATGCCACGATGGTCGCCAGCGAAAAGCCCTATTATGTCGATACTTACCCTGGCACCGTGTATTTTACCCAGGAAATAAACAATCGTGTAACCGATCTGCGTACGGTGATAAACGCCTACGTGGAATCCGAGAGCGCTAAATTTATTACCGGGGCAAGACCTTTAACAGAAGCGGAGTTGAAGGCTTACTTTGATGGGCTGGATGCCTTGGGATATCCGGAATATCTAGGGTATTACGAGGATTACTATGCTAATAATGTGACCGATAAATAATGAGCGACATGGATGCAGAAAGCTTTTGCTATCTGCATCCAGCATTTTTAGCACGCTTTAACCCGTAACCTGTTTCGATGGGGGGATATTGCCTTAAGGTGCCTCGACTACAAGAATGTTGATTCACCGAAGAAGGATACTTCTGCTAATGGTTTGCGGAAGTATCCTTTTCGATAATAATGTTACGTCTAGATGATGTAGTCGCCCATTTGGGTAATCTCGTCGCATCCGGCCAGAAGTTCGCATGTCGTCCGGCCAAGGATTCGCGTGCCATCCGACCAGAGGTTCGAGTGAACATCCGGCCAGGAGCCGCATAGCATCCGGCCAAGCAAGTATATTCAAGCTTGAGTAGGATAACTGATCTACTCTAACCAGTAAATGGAAGGACGGATTGGTTGTTCATAGGTTAACTCTAAAAAGTTTGCGTACTTCTTTCACCTGAAAATCTGTTGATTTTACTGAGATTTGGGTATGTCAGGTGAAAGAAGTGGTTGGAAATAGTATGAGGGAGCTATCGTGCGCGGCCTACTTCAACTTGGATTTGACGCACGATCAGAACGAACCAACCCGCACCTCACCTGCCCTCCACACATAGTTTCGTTCCCAATCCGGATCCATCGTGGAAAGCTGCGGCTGGTAATCCTAAATTCCCGAGATTTAGTAACCGTAAAACAGGAAATAGCGAGGGGAATCTTGACAAAAATGGAGTTGAGGAGTAGAATATAAGGGGTATAATTAGGTACTGTAGGAGGGCATTATGGCCATTCAACTTAAAGTCATCAACGGGCATGAATATGCCTACGACGTTAAAACTGTCTGGGTCAAAGAGGAAAAAAAGTATAAGAAACTGACAAAGTATCTTGGTACCGTAACGGATCATGACTCAAAAACCTATGAACGCAGACGTAGTCCAAAGGTGGTTGAGGAAAAATTGATCCTGGATTATGGCGATACCTATGTACTCAATGAAGCTGCAAAATCAAGCGGCTTTAAAGAGATACTTTCTTCTGTTCTACCTAAAGATCAGGACACACTATGGGTATTGATCTTTTTTAGAATGATAGAGAGTCTTGCTTTAATAAATGCACAGACCTGGTATCAAGGGAATTATGTGTCACAAATGTACAATCAGGCAACGCTAGCATCACAGCGTATAACAGAGTTCCTGAAACGGCTGGGTAATGAACATGTATGGCGCAAATTTTTCACTCAATACCTGGTTCATGTTAAAGATAAGGAATGCGGGATAGTCATAGATAGTACAGGTATGCCCAATGAAATCAATATACCAGTATCTCAATGCGGTTGTCATGGAGCACAGGTCGAACAAGAAACACGTTTGATCATGGTGGTGGATCAGGCGACGAACACTCCGCTATATTTTCGCTATGTGCCTGGAAACATAGCGGATGTGTCAACGCTGCAAACAACAGTGAATGAGTTAACAAAGATGGGAGTGAACGCTAGTTTTGCATTACTGGATGCAGGGTATTACAGTGAGGGTAATATAAAAGAACTATATAATGCTAAGATCAGTTTTCTGACTAGAATGCCAGCAGGAAGAATATTATACAAGCAATTGATAGTAGATACGATAGATAGCCTGGAGAAATCCAGCAATCTCGTAATATATAACGAGCGTTCTTTATACATAGAGCGCAGGCAGGTAGATTTATTCGGCAACATAGGTTATGCATTTGTTATATGTGATGTAAAACGGAAAGTCCATCGGTGAAATGTCAAGAGGGAAAAACGAGAGAAAACGGCAGTGAAGGCGGTGAAAAAGCGCAGAAAATACTCCTCAATAAACCCTGGCTAAGAAGGTCAAAGATTCATGGAAATCT
>BNUH01000087.1 GCA_025997215.1 Clostridia bacterium | reverse complement strand
TCGATACCCTGATCATCGTAAAGCTGAACCCGATAACTGATTAACGAGTCCAGGCGTTCCTTATAAATGGTAAACAAATCTTATATACCATTGGTAATTGCATGTTTGAATTTATCAAAGGTATCAAAGAAGATACTGTTACAATAGCAGACATTGTAGGTCAAGGAGCTAATACTCTAGCGGTTTCCCGCCGCGCAGTCAAGACCAAGCTCGCTTCGCTCGGGACTGCGTTCTGGCCGCGGCGCAGGCAGAACGAGCCTCTGGCTCCGAGAACCAACTTCCGCTGCGGCGGGTGGGTACCTGACTGGGCGCTTCTTTATGGGTGATGGGTTTACACAATTGGTGCGGCACTACTCAAAGAACACCAGAGCATCGCAATGTGGCACCATTACCATTCGTTACCCTCGTTTGCTTGATTTACTACTGTAATATTAGCATACGACTGAATAAGCATCTCACAGACTCGTTTTGTCGCGCCCATTATACTGGTAGGATTAACAGCCTTGTCCGTACTTAATAATACGAAACGCTTCACGTCATGAGCGGCGGCCACATCGAGTACGTTTTTTGTACCGAAAATATTATTACGCACGGCTTCCGCTGGGCTTGTCTCCATTAACGGGACATGCTTATGCGCTGCCGCATGGAACACAACAGACGGCCTATATTTGGTTACGATCCGTTCCAAATGATCCTTGTTACAGATATTGCCTATTATAACTTCTACAGGAACACTACTGTCATATAACTGTTGTAGTTCCATCTGTAGTTCATATGAGGTGTTCTCATAAATATCATATATAACTAACAGCTTAGGATCGAACCGCATAACCTGACGGCATATCTCTGAGCCGATCGAACCGCCGCCTGTTACGAGGACGACTGCGTCTTTCAAGTAACCGGCTATAGCCGCTGTATCAAGAACCACTTCATCCCTAGATAATAAATCTTCTATTTTTATATCTCTTACCCTTAACAAACTACTTTTCATTGACTCATCAATCGAACTCAGCATCCGGACGTGGCACTTTGTTGCAATACAAAGGTTAGCCAAATCGGCATATCGCTTACCTTTTAATGAAGGAATAGCTATAAGTATTTCCTTAACATTATACTTCATAACCAGGTCGGGTATATCCTTATTACCGCCTAGTACTGGTATACCATGAACCTTGAGATTTTGCTTACCACGATCTTCATCTACCAGGAACATCGAACCAGACCAACTGAAACGGTTCCACATAATTCTTGCCGACGGCTTTACCTCAGCGATAGCATTCAGCAGCGGGCAGGTCGGTTTCCAATCCATAAGCTTCATAAGCTTGTATCTTTTTTGATAATGTCTTTGTTATATCCACAAAGATATTAGGCTTGAATGGATCCTTGCTTGGGTCAATGTCCAAAGCTGGCTGAAAACAAGCGACGCTATCAACTTTATGTTTCGATCGCATTACCAAGTCATAAGCTTCTTCATTATCTGAATAGTGGTGTGTCACGATAACCTGAGGCATATGCTTGACCAGGATAACTCTAAGGATATCATCACATTTATCATCGATCTTGAGTGTAAATATATCTTTAATATTGAGCAAGGCTATAGCTCTTTGCGCGGTATTCCAGTCGAAGCTGGTCTTATCAATATTATCTTTATCAGTAAGAAAGAGAATATAAACATCCTGCCGCCACCTGGCTATGCTACCAGCTAAGGCGAGTTCGTCTGTGGGCTTTGATACTACTACAAGAATAGTTTTATTCTCAAACAATTACATCCACCGGAGCACCTTTGCCAGTAAGGATAAGCTCACAATACGACGTTTTATTTTCTTCTATCTAGGTTATTAATTCATAATAACTTTCATTAAAAGCTATTCTCTGGATAGTATTAAATTCGAACATATTAGTTACACCAGACTGACGAATCTTCATGAGGTCTTGGAATGCTTTCAAACTTATATTTTCTACAATTCTAAAGCTATCGACATCTGGTAAGATACTCAAACCAGAACCGTTATCCCATTTAACTTCTATATTAGGGAAATCGTCTACACCTTCTACGACACCTTGATCGCCTACACTCACAGAAGGATACGGATCATCCATAGGTGAGGTTAACTCGATCCTGGTGCCTACCGGATACTTCCGGGTTATTTCTTCTTTAGTAAACAAGTGGTTACCTCCTACCGTTTAGTTATGAGAACCTATGAAATAACGATTGCATCCAACAAGTGCTGGTAGTGGTATCCACATCCGCCGATAGTTAACATAATATTCAAGAGAGGGGGGGGGGGGGGTATCGCTACCTTATGTAACAGAAACTTAACATTTATTTTAACACTATACAGTAGTGAAACACTCAAAATCCCTAGCAATATCAACGAAAACTGTCAAACAGCCCTGAGTAGTTAACCCCATAGTCAAGAGACCCTGATTGAACGTTTCCCCCGTGCCTAGCGTTTCCTGTAGCCTCTGTATGCAGTCGGACCGTGGACGAATGTCTGCCCGCCTCGGCAGTCCTTCAGATAATCCAGCGCACGCTGCTGGCCGGAGAATTCCAGATCGTCAAAGTGCACTGGATCGTGGTAACCCTCGATGTCGGCGAACCCTTCATAGCCATGCTGCATGAGTATGGTGAATACATCATTCCAATTGGTGTCGCCGAAACCGGGCGTGCGGTTCCACATGAATTCGTGAGGGCTGTCCAGGCCGTGCTCACGGATGACATCCCATGCAATGGTGCCATCCTTGCAATGGACATGGTAGACGCGCCGGGCGTAACGTCGCAGCTGGGCGATGGGATCCATCAGCTTTTCGGTAGCGTGGCACGGTTCCCATTCCAGACCGAGGCTGTCGTTGTTCACCGTGTTGAATAGTATGTCCCACGCGTCCGGGCAGTAAGCGAGGTTCTCGCCGCCGCCATGATGCCAGGTTGTGCCCATAGCGCAGCCTTCGAGCGCCAGCTTGACGCCGTTATCGGCGGCGCGTTTGGCCAGCGGCGTGATGAGCCGTGCGCATTCGGGCATCATGTCGGGGATGCTGGTGTTCGGAAGCGCGCCGGCGAAAAGCGCGACCGTGCTCACGCCAGCGTCATGTGCGGCGTCGATGAGCGCCTCCAGATTCAGTCGCACGCGCGAGTCGGTGAGCGTGTTGCCGTAACACGCGAACGCGGAGACGGGCCGGCCTTCGCAAGCATCCCGCAGACGCGGCAGTTCGGCCAGCAGCCCGGCGGGCGAGTATTGGATGGGGTAATTCAATTCATAACACTCAAAGCCCATCGCGTTAAGATCCGGCAGCATGGACCGCGCGTGTTCGGCGGGGATCAGGGTGCCGATGCGGATTGGGAACATATCATGCCTCGATTCGCGTATTGTTGTTATTAGTCGATGGCGTCAGTTTACATATGTCGATAAGGTTTGTCAACGCTGTAATGCAATATGTCGCACACATTAAAGTAGGATACATATCATATAATCGGTTTCATTATATATAATGTACTACGGAGGTAGACTGCATGCCGCGACACGCTTACCTGATCATGGCGCACAAGAACTTCAACCAGCTGCGGTTGCTGCTGGTGCTGTTGGATCACGCGGATAACGATATATATGTTCACATAGATAAGCGTGCTCATAACGTGCCGCTGGAGGACATCGAGGCATGCTGCAAGTTGAGCACGCTGACGATCGACCGCTCCGTTTCGGTGCGCTGGGCGGCATACTCGATGATCGAGGCCGAGCTGTTGCTGCTGCGCATCGCCACACAGACGCCGCATATGTATTATCACCTGATTTCAGGTATGGATATGCCGCTCAAAAGTCAGGACGAGGTGCATGCGTTCTACAATGCGAACGAGGGCATCGAGTTCGTTGCGGCGAAGATTCTGACCAAGCCTGAGGTATTAGTACGTCTCGAGTATAAGGCCGCGACGCACGGTCTGAAGGGCTTCACCTTTCACAAGGGCAGCCAGTGGTTCAGCATCACCCATAAGTTCGCGCTATATATAGTTGATAGGGCGCAGTTCATCAACAATATCTTCGACCATATAAAAGCGGCGGATGAGATATTCGTACAGAGTTTGCTGTTGAATTCTTCATTCCGTGAGGCTTGGTCGGGCGCGCGCGAGGACGCGTTCCCCAGCCAGAATATGCGATTAATCGAGTGGGTTACCAAAAATAACCGCGAAAGCGCGCATCCACGAACATTCACGATGGAGGATGAAGCGCAGTTGGCAGCGTCGGACTGTCACTTCGCGCGGAAATTTGACGAAAGGACGGACGCGCGGATAATCACGCAGCTCGCGCGCAGGTTGGTGTCGTCCGACTTTATACCGGCCACGCTTACGGCGAAAGCACAGGTGCGGAAAGAACCGCGGTCACAGCGGCGGCCAGCTCCTCAACGGTCAGCACGGACGGCGAAACCGAAACCCCGCGTGCATTTAGCAGTGCGGCGACCTGCGCCGCGTGCGGGGCGGCGAGACCCAGCTCGTTAAGCCGCTCCGTTTGGCTGAATACTTCGCGCGGCGTACCCCGCAGCGCGACCGTGCCATCGGCGATCACGATCACATCGTCGGCGGCTATGGCTTCCTCCATGGTGTGGGTGATCCACACGGCCGTCATGCCGTGATACGCTATCAGCGCGCGGACGGTCTCGAGCACCTCGCGCCGACCGTCGGGGTCTAGCATGGCCGTAGATTCATCCAGGACTAGCAGTTTGGGAGACATGGCCAGCGTTCCTGCTATCGCGACGCGCTGCTTCTGGCCGCCGGAGAGCATGTGCGGGGCTTTCTTGGCGTGTTCGGCCATACCGACCGCGTCCAGCGCGCCGTCCACCCGCAAGCGGATTTCAGGCGGCGGCACGCCGAGATTCTCCGGGCCGAACGCGACATCCTCCTCGACGACCGTCGCCACGATCTGATTGTCGGGATTCTGAAAAACCAGCCCGACCTTCTGGCGAATGGCCATGGTCAGCTCGGTGTCGCTGGTATCCATACCCATCACGTGGACGGAACCGCCCGTGGGCTGGATGAGCACGTTCAGCTGCTTGGCGAATGTGGACTTGCCTGAACCGTTGCGGCCTAGCACGGCCACGAACGTCCCTTCCCGGACGGACAGCGTAACGCCGCGCAGAGCGGGTTCGCTCATGCCGGCGTACGCGTATTCCAGGTTTTCTGATCTAACCAATTCTATTGAATTATCCAATGTTAACTCCCGACTGCTTCCTTAAACCCTTCAAAGAATTGCGGGCATGACCACGCGCCGCACGCCTCAACCACGTCTCCTGAAACCTTGAGCTGCAGCGCCAGGCTGTTTTCCAGGTAGATGGTCAGCGCCTGTTCCCCCTCGGGGATGGCTTCGCCGGACCACTGCCGCGCGTCATTCAGGAGCACCTGAACCAGTGAGTTGGCCTTGGTGCCGTCGGTCACGATGCCTACGCCAGAGAGTTCCAGCGCGCGCACCCGGCCTTCGATAGCCAGCGTATCCTTGAATGATTCCTCGCCGACCAGCGTCTTGGCGGCGTAGCCGATCCTTTGGAATACCCGCATCGATCCGCCGACCCTGGCCGCGATCAGCGTGCGTGTGGAATAATCCTGTACGCCGTACACCGCTTCGCCGTCGGGCACCACGTTGGACAACACTCCTATGAAGCCCGCCAACGATATGTCGGATGTGAGGGACTGGACGTCGCCATGCTTGGTGCCCAGCATATCCGTGGATATGGAGAGCGGCGCCGTGAGCATCTGGTAATACCGTCCGTTGACGCTGACCAGTGCCGGCTCGCCCGAACCACTGTTGGCGAACAGCGAGCGGAATTGAGGCACACCCGTGGACAGCTTCAGCGCGCCCGTCATCAAGTCGCCCGCGTTGGCCGACTTGGGCATAGCGATGACCTCGCCCGCTTGCTGGACGGGCACCTGTGGCTCAAACAGATCCGGACCGAAGAACCGCACGCCTAGTCCGACCATCAGCACCAGCGCTATCACGGTGCCGAGAATGGGTGTCAGCTTGCGCATGACGGGTCCGCGCGCGGGCGGCAGTGAGATCCGTTCCGTGAGTGATCCCTTATGGCCGAAGTGGTGCGCCGTGGTGAGGATCCGATGCCTTAGCGCGCCGTCGGCACGCACCGCCCCCAACATTTGGTCGGCGGATTCAGGCACGCGATCCATGAGTGACGCGTTGAACAGCGCCCGTGAACGTATCCTCGGCCCCGCGGTCAGGCCGCTGAGCATCTCGTCGGCCACCGGTTTTAATCGCTCCAGCGGTATGGCGTCGTGGCCTGACAGGCTCGTCATCGGGCTTCACCTCCTTTGAGCATGGCCTCCAGCTTTTTCCTCGCGCGCGAGAGTCTGCTGGAGATGGTGCCTTCCGGCAGATCCAGCATCATGGCGATCTCGGAAATCCCAAAGCCTTGATAATAGTGCAGCAATATAACTTCTTTGAATGCGACGGGCAGCCGGCCCACCGCTTCCATTAAGTCCGTCTTTTCCGTGCGGAATTCGATGTCGTCCGGCGCGGGTATGCAGTCGAACGGCGAACCTAACACAACCCGCTTCACCCAGGCCGCGCGCCACAGATCGCGGCAGCGGTTCAGCGCGACCTTGAGCAGCCACGCCTTTTCATGGCCGGGCTGGATATCCGGCGTGCGCGTGAGCAGACGCACAAAGACATCCTGGCACACATCCTCGGCCTTCTGACGGTCGCCCAGGTAAAAATACGACACGCGCAGCACATCGTCAGCGTACTGACTGTACAGCCGCTCGAATAACTCATTGGGTTCCGGCGTGTCCGCCATGGCGTACCACCGCCCGTCATCTAATATAAGAACGAAACCGTACCGGTAAAACCTGCATTATCCAGTAAAAATTGTTGTCGGCCGACAGCCTGCGCCTGTCAAGCGGACAACCGATCGATAGACCCAGTATTCCCCAACATCATTATGACGAACCGCGGTATCTACTTCTTCCCCAAATAACCATTTTTGTAGAGAATTAGCAGAATGTCAGGGTTCAATCATGATCGTCACATATTTATCGCACACGCATAACCTGTATCAGAACCTATATATCTATCCATAATAGGAGTTGCCGCCGTATGTCTATGCCTCGGTTATATATCAAGGGCCATAACGATCTCCAGCAAGCCCTGGCCAACATCGCGCTGTCCGTCGCCATGGAGGATACCGCCGTCACCAACATGCTCAACGCTGAACAGCGGAAACTGGCTATGTTTGCCAACCCTGACAACCCATTCCTGCAATCGGCGCGTGAGGGCGGCCAACCTCGCACCAGTGTGAAGGATCTGGTTAAGCTCGATCACACGGCAGCCAACCTGATTGGCAACCTCAACAGGCTGCAGCAGATGCTGATTACCAAGTATACCGTCGCAGCCAGCATGTATACCCAGCGCGCGATCGACTGCCAGAATCCCTGCGACAGCATCCCAGATTGGCCCGATGGATCATTGGACGACACTCCGTGTGAGTGTAATTGCGAAGGTTGTCAGATGCCTGACGTCAAGCCGGACTGCCCGTGCGGGTTTGACCAGGACGATGGGCTGCCGTCAACGTGTTCATGCGTCAAACCGATATAGAGTTAGAAGCAAGATTATATTTTAGAGGAGGTTTCGCAATGTCCGTCCCATACGTCCCGCTGCCCGATGGCGTTCTGTCAGGCAGGGAGGCGCTGACGCTCATCCCGTCGTTCAACCAATTATCCCGCCAACTGACGGCGCAGCAGGATGCGCTCAACGCCCTGTTAAAATCCGAGCAGGCCAAGCTGGAGCTGGCGGCCGATATGCAAGGCCCGATGTTCGACCCGTCGTTGGTGACGGATCTGCCCACATTCGGGGATATGTCCGACCTTGCACAAGCCTCCGGCGAAACTCTGGTTGCGTTGGCCGAGATGTCCTGCCAGCAGAACTGCCGTTTCTGGTTGTCTGCCTGCCTGGAAACGATCCTTAACGATTGATTATCGGAGGGCATTTAAGAAAATCAACAGAAGAATTCATTTATTGACCAGGCTGTCGCGGTACTACGATAATCTGTGCGCATAGTATGTTGCATGAGAGGTGTTCAATTGGGTGTTGGGCGCCCTCTAAAAAAAGCGTCTACAATCAAAGCATTGGAGGAGTTTAGCTATGTCAATGCCAACGCTGTTTGTGCCGAACGATGACCTCGCATCGGGCGGCGGCGGCACCAGGATCGAGACCGTGTTAGCCAACATAATGCTATCAGTGGCCATGCAGGAATATGCCCTGGCGCACATCATGAACGCAAAAGGCGAGGAGATTCAGAGCTTCTCCGATCCTGAAAACCCCATGATCTGCGAGATAACCATGGGCGATTACGACCACATGACCAGGTCGATTGAAGAGCTCCTCCGATCCATACAGGATTATGAGTGTTCGCTCAGCAAGAAACTGATATTGGTCATGGCCGCAGCCAGCCAGAATGCTAATTCCGACCAGATCGTCAATATGCCAGAGTGGCCCGAACCGAACTGCGGCGCATTGAATAATCCTTAAGCGACGACTGGCGCATTGGTTATCTATAATGGTGCGCGAATAGGAGGAAGCCACTATGTCAATGCCAAATACTTACCTGCCGGTAGATGTCGAAAATGGGACTGATGAGCTGACCAGCGAGCTGGCCATGAACGAAGTCCTGCTATCAATAGCGGCGCAGGAAATGGCTGTGTCCCACATCCTCAACGCTGAAGGCGAAAAGATACAGCTGTTCTCCGACTGGTCGGGGCCGCTGTACACCGATTGCACTGGGATGACCAGTATCGGGCCTGAAGATATTCTGCACATCGATGATTCCGTCAACGACATGGTCAACGCAGTCAACGACCTGGAGTGTATGTTCATGCGCAAGATGCTCATGGTACTGGGCGCGCATCCGGGCTACACGGGCGGATTCACGATGCAGATCCCGCAGACCTGCAACGCGAGTTATAACCCCGGCCCGTGATCCAAATGGCATATACCTCCAACCTGATGGTTGGGGGTTTATTTTTTGTTATCTGAAGGCGATGGACGGGTTGTCGAACGCCCGGCATAGCACGTACTTGGATACGGCCAGACGCTGCCCCCGGCATTGGTTGAGCAGCTTGCGGATGTAGCCGGGCAGTATGCGATTATACTTCACCTCTAGGATTACAGTAGGATTCGGGAGCGGATCCAGCAGGGGTACGTTCGGGTTGAACAGGTCGATCGAACGCATGCCCGAGCGCAGACGCTTGTCGAATGTGATGCGTATCTCCTCCGCCGGATGCAAATACGCCTCCCGGTAGTAATCCACTATCACAACGGGCCTAAGCGCGCGGGTCATCAGCTGCGCGTACATCGCGTGGAGCAGCGGCTCACCCGTTGCGAGCAAGCCCTTTGTGTCGCCCGCGATCAGTTGGTCGGCCAGGTCGCGGGGGATGGTCAGCGCCTCCTTGCTGGTCAGCTCGCCGATCTTCCGCTTGCACTCCAGCTTAATCAGCCTGTCGGAATTTTTGTAGATGCGAATGCGGTACTTGCGGCGCTCAGGCGCGCCGGACAGCTTCTCATACAGCGCGTCGTCAAAGGGTGTGTCGAAGTACAGCGAGCGGATACGGTACTCGTTGAATTCGTCGCCATTGGGGTCGCGGTCGAGCACGGTGTCCAGCGTCCGGCTTAGCAGCAGGTATTCGCCCATATTCAGCTGGAATTTCAATTCATGGCGCAGCGGCGGCGGCATGTTATGCGCCCGCCTCATTCTGCATCATGACCAAAGTCGCGTCGTACACGCCCTCGACGCTGAGCATGTGGCTGACCAGGTCGTTGCGCGGATCCACGCGAACCTCCAGCGTCAGCTCCGCGCCGGACGCCGACTGGGTTTTGGAGCGCAGGCGCTTCTGTTTAATCCGGCCGATGGCCGCGTCCACGCTCGACTGCGACGCCGGATCGTAGTGGATCACGAACAGGAACGAATTCGGCCCGGTGAGTTTGATGAACGACATCCCGAGCATCACCAGCGCTATCAGCACCACCACCACGAACGCGATCAGGTACAGCTCCGCGCCCAGCAGTATGCCCGTCGTCAGCGCCCAGAACATATACGCCGTGTCGAGCGGATCCTTGACCGCCGTCCTGAACCGCACGATCGACAGCGCGCCGACCATGCCCATGGACAGCGACAGATTTGACTTGATGCACATGACTACGGGCGTGGTGATCAGCGTGAGCATAGTAAGCGTCACGCCGAAGTTAGGCGAAAACAGCACGCCCTTGAATGTGCGCCGGTATACCAGCGCGATGATGGTCCCGGCCAGCAAGCCCAGCAGCAGCGCGCGCGTGACGTTCAGCGGCGTCAGCGCGGTGAACTGCGCTTGAAAGAATTCCAGGACACTGTTTTTAACGAGGTTATCCATTGAGAAATCCTCCTATGAAAAATCCTCCTAATTACCCGCCATAGGCAATGTGAATGTAAAGCTGCTGCCCTTGCCGACGGTCGAGCTGACGCTGATCTCCTGGTTATGCAGCCGCAGCAGCCGCATGACGATCGCCAGCCCCAGCCCCGTGCCCCTACCCGACGTGCGCGCCTTATCCACCGTGTGGAATCGGTCGAATATATACGGCAGTTCCTGCTCGGGGATGCCAGGGCCATCGTCGGCTACCGTGATGCGCGACGTCTGCGCGGCGGCCTCCGTTATGATCGTTAATACGCCGCTTTGATGCCCATACTTGATGGCGTTGTCGATCAGATTCGTCAAAACCTGATCGATCTGTTCCGAATCCGCGTTGACGAAGCACGGTTCTTGTCGGAACTGGACGTCCACCTCTAACTCGCGCGCCTCGATCTGCTGTTCCATGCGGATTAGGATCACGCGGATCAGCTCGTTTATGTCGAAGCGCGTCACATTCAGCGGTATCGTTCCCGACTCAATCCGAGATAATTCCAGCAGGGCGGAGACTAGACGGTTCATGCGGCGCGTCTCATCCAGCACACGCGTTAAGTACGGCGAAAAATCCTCAGGCGGGATCGTGCCGTCCAGCATCCCCTGCAGAAACCCCTGCATGCTGGTCAGCGGCGAACGCAATTCGTGCGAAACGTCCGACACGAAGGCGCGGCGCATTTCCTCCAAATTCTTCAAATCCCGCGTCATCGCGTTGAACGACAGCGCCAAGCGGCCTATCTCGTCGTCGCCGTGTTCAGGGATTTCCGTGTCGAATTCCCCATGCGATATGTGTTCGGCCGCTTGAGCCATACGGCTGACGGGCCGCGTAATCCCGCGCGTGACCAGCAGCATCAGCCCGCCCGCGAGCGCGGCGGCCAGCGCCAGAGCCAGAGCCAACCGTGAGAGGACATCCTGATACGACGCCTGGATCACCTGCGCGCTGGTGTGGATGAATACCGCGCCCATCACGAACCCAGCCTGCTTCCACGGCACCACGACCGTGAACGCCGCCGCGCCGAACCTGCCTATCGGCGTGCGGACATGGATGGCCTCGCCGGTCTTAGTAACCTCGGTGAGGTAGGCGTTGGTCTCGTCCAGCGTCATGCCGGGGATCAGCCCATCCGACAATCCCGCCGCGAAGCGAGCGCCCACGGCGTCCAACACGAGCACGCCCGCGTTGAATTCGTCCGCGACGTCCGACACCTTTTGGTACAGATATTCCTCCATCGTGCGGTCGATGAGCCGCCGCTGGCTGGCCAGGTACGCTATCTCGTGCGCCTGGATGGATAACTCATTCAGCCGCGCCTCGGCCTTGTCGTCGCGGATGCTGATGTACATCATGCATGCCAGCATCCCCAGCGCTAGTAAAAGCACGGCCATGACCGGCGCCATTATTCGCGCGTACAGCGAGCGCGGAAATCGGATCCTCATTTAAG
>BNUH01000086.1 GCA_025997215.1 Clostridia bacterium | reverse complement strand
CCGGGGAAGCCGTATAGGTCGGGAATCTTCCACCTGAATCCCTGCTTGGCGAACGTAGTCACGGCACCGCTGCGCCCGAATAGCATTATCCATGAATACGCGCCGATGAACGGTGCGGACATGCTGGATACGAGGATCAGTATCTCCAGGATGCCCCTGCCCTTAATCTGGTATACGGCCATCAGATAAGCCAGCGGCGTGGCCAGTAGGACGCACGCCGCCGTTACCGCTAGCGTCACCTTAAAGCTGTTGGCTATCGCGCGCCAGTAATACGGCCTTGAGAATATCCGCTCGAATGAAGCGAACGAAAGTGCGCCTGAATCCGACAGCACGCTCTTGGATAGCAATGTAATCAGCGGATACAGCAGGAACAGCGCGTAGAGCGCCATAGCCGCGAGCGATACGATGATCCACGGCTCCCAGCGGATGGTTCGCTTATTCATGGCGTTCACCCCCGGCGGTCAGGCTGGACTCACCGTCCTGGCGGAACACGTTGATCTTATCCAGCTTGAGCGTGAGCGAGACGGGTACTAATGACTCGCTGGCCGCCGCTATATCGATGATAGCCGTAGTCGTGACCACTGCAGTATTCCTGCTGCAGAAACTGGTCGTCAACCGCAAGCAATTCACGATGTCCGCGCTGCATCCCATCCAGGCAAAGCCCATCCGCGGCGCTGGCGGAGTGCTGGCGCATCTATATTGCTACTTCGTAGTAGCGCTGGCGATGCTGCCTCAGGCGTACGTCGTCTACTCATCATTCCGCAAGACGTCGGGCAAGCTGTTCGTGCCAGGATTCAGCCTGGATAGTTACCGCACAGCGTTCAGCACGGTCGGGCGCACTATAGGCAATACGTATATCCTGGGGTTCGTAGCGATCATCTGCATAATCGTTGTGGCGGTGCTGGTCGCGTATGTAGTTGTACGACGGCCGAATCCACTCAACAATATACTGGATGTAGTAACGATGTTCCCTGAAACCGTCGCCGGATCCATACTGGGCATCGCACTGCTGATATCATTCAGCAAGCGGCCTTTGCTATTCAGCGGTACGGCATTCATAATGATTCTGGCGTATACGATCCGGCGTCTGCCGTACACGGTGCGCTCATCCTCGGCCATACTGCACCAGATCAGCCCCTCGATCGAGGAGGCATCCATCAGTCTGGGCGCGTCCGACATGAAAACATTCGTGCGCGTGACGCTGCCCATGATGCTACCGGGCGTCATATCCGGCGCAATACTCTCGTGGATCATGATAATAACAGAACTATCCACCTCGATCATACTGTACACCACGCGCACGAAAACCATGACGCTGGAGATATACTCCCAGATCATCCGAGGCAACGACGGTATAGCGGCGGCCATCTCATCGATCCTGACGCTCTCCACGATCGTCGCGCTGGCGGTATTCTTTAAGGTCAGCGGGAAGAAGGAGATTAACCTATAACGGTTTAGAATGCGAACCCCGACGCCTGCGGGCGGGTTGGAATGCAAACCCCACCGCTTGCAGGCGAAGCTCCTTTCAAAAGCTAAGCTTGACCCAAATAGTCGGAAAAGTCGACGAGGATGAAGAGGGTAAAGGTACCGCGCTATATGGTCTGAACTCCGTCCTTGCAGTCGCTGGGAGAGCCGCGATGCCCTCCCAGTGCGGCAAGGTATTTCATCACTGTGCGCAATGGATATGGTCTTGGTGGGTCTTGAACCTACACATCTAACATCAAGGCATATATCAAATTATGTGCCGGACTACGGCATGCAGATGCTGGCGGTGTTCATCTGTACGCTGCCGACGATAATCATATTCTTCTTCCTGCAGAAGAGCTTTGCGGAAGGCATCGTTGGGGCGATTAAGTAGGGGAGGGTTACGCGATCCCCACAATAAAGCTCACCTCAGAAAGTCCATAAAGACAGCCCAATCCTCACGGCTTAGGTAGTGAGTACCGGGGCGCATATGATATAACAGCTGCGAATTCCCAATCAGCTCATTCGCCTTTGGGAAGGCGGATAACGATGGTAACGCAGGCATGCCGAGCTCTTCGTATACAGAGCTGGCCGCTAGAAATGAGAGAAACTCAGATTTTGGATCCGCCCAAAGATCCTGCTCGGCACTGGTAACACAGAGTTTTCGCGGAGCTATTGCCGCTAGCAAAAAATGCTGATCGAACGGCATCTGCGATTCTTGTCCAACATGCCGATGGTATCTTTTATTGAACCAGAATGGAAACCTGCGCACAATGGCCTCTACCGTCTCGCCCGTATTGTCTCGAGCGAGCGCGGCACCGGAGCAACCCGAGTCGTTCGAGATCGCATAGGGGAACCGCTCATCTACTGCCGCCGCCCATAAAGCGGCTTTGCCAAGTCTCGAATGGCCTACGACCGCGCAGCGCGTATGATCCAAACCCGTCAGCGTCAGCGCGTAATCCAGTACGCGGGATGCAGCCCATGCCCATAGAGCGAGCTTGCCGCATTCGTCTGGGTTGACCATTGCGGATAGACCGTTGGAAAAATCGCCGTTATCACTTGCTACGTCCGCATAACAAAATGTGAGCACGCCAAAACCGTTGTCGATGATTTCCTCGACGGGTAGATATTGATCGGGAATGTCAGGCCGGAAGTTTAACAGAATGAAGTAGGGGACCGGAGCGCTGGTCGTAGGCAGCAGCACAGAGAGTGGAAACGAGAAGATTTGCGGATGCGGCAACCCATCCCATTGCGCTATCAGCCGGACGGTCTTATGTGTCGCTTTTCCGGCACAAGTGGGCGTTTCTCCCAACACTTCCCAATGAAGGCGGTCAGGTTTGGGCGGCGCGAATCCGTATTCCTCGCGTCCAAGCAATTCCACGATCTCCCGCCGACGTGTAGGCCAATCCACCTTCGATGGATCCCACACCCCGGGTAAATGCCGATCAGCCAGCATTGTCTTAAGCATATCAGTACCTCCACTAATATCGTTTATATGCAATGATACTCCGTTATTCATTAAGATGCAAACATCCTGAAACACTGTTCGAACAGGATCATATGTGAGCGATACACTTCATCCGGCGATAGTTTGGGCCCTTGCAGATCAGAAATACATTGATTGCTTTCGAATACCGCGCTTACCGCTCCGCACACATGATGCGCCGCACTGGCAAGGTTGAATGAAGGCGGCGGATTACCCGTTTCCTTGCTTGGAACGTCTCGGACGGTGAATTCAAGCCCTTCAAGTTGTGCGGCTGCATGGCAACGTTCCGCCAAGCGGCGTATGGCTTCGTTTATCTCAAGGGGCACATAAGCCGTTTGAAGCAAGTCATTCAGCGAGTTCGATCCGCCATGCAGATGTAAAATGCAGTTGGCATGCTCCTCTACGGCCAGATTCAATACAGCCTGGGCTTCAGGCGCCATGGGATGAAAGAACTGATCATGCATCGGATTGACACCGGCATCATTGAAATACCCGCCAAGAAAGGACACATCCCGTATCGGGTGAATCTTTTTACAATCAGGCCAGCCGCATAGGGTGCCATCAGACCAGCTGCCTTGGTTCCAACGGTGCATCTCATTATCCGTCAGCCCTAACGCACAGCGCGGCGTCATGCGCGCTCTGCCATCCACGTTAAGCACGGGCACCATCACAAGCCGAACCTTCGCTACCGCCTCGATCAACGCATCGTTGCGGTGACCCGCGAAATCCACACCAGTCTCCAGCAGTTCGACTGTGTTTAGAATCGCAGTCGTCCCTTCCGTTTCAAATCCATGCTCGGCACCGATCAGTACAACAACTGGTTTTTTGTCGGCAATGTTTGCAAACGCACTCAAATCATGCGCGCCGCATGCGGAGTTATAGTTAGCATGCGAGATAATTGTCTGCTTTTCGCCGTAAGAAAAGGCATAAATAGGCCGATTACCAGCTGACCGTGCTATCTCGCGCGCCTGACCGCGCCTTACACCTGCCGCCATAGTCTCGATAGTTTCCAGGTCCGTCGTCCAATAATCCGGTATTGTTATCATTTCTATACTCCTTATCCCTTTACCGCGCCCAGCATAACGCCTTTGATAAAGAATCGCTGCAAGAACGGGTACAACATCAGCACCGGCACCGTTGTTACAATGATTGTAGCATACTTAACCGCCTCTGAATAGGCCGCGAAATTGTCATAGCCTGACATGGCGGTATCCAGATTGGACGATCCGGAGATCAATATCTCACGCAGAATAACCTGCAGCGGATATTTTTCGCGCGTACGCAGATATATAGTGCCGGGCACATAAGAGTTCCAATTGCTTACGATGACATATAAAGCGATAACCGCGATGACTGGCAGCGCCAGCGGCACCATTATTCGCGTTAGGATCGTCCAGTCATTCGCGCCGTCTATGTGCGCGGATTCCTCCATTTCCGCTGGAATGCCACGGAAATATGTCAGCATCATGATTAAATTGTACGTGCTGATTACACTGGGCAGCACCATCGCCCAGATCGTATCGATCAGATGGAGATTGACCACAACAAGGTATGTGGGTATCAACCCGCCGCCAAAGAACATGGTTACTGTTACCATCGTTAAGATTACACCTCGACCCGGCAGCCGCTGGCGCGAGAGTACATAGCTGCCCATGATCGTAACGGCTAGGCTGATTACCGTAGCCAGTGAAACGTATATCAATGTATTCAGATAGCTGCGCCAGAGCATCGCGTGACTCATGATGATGCTGTACGCGGCTACTGAAAACCCGCGCGGTGCCAGCAGCAGTCGGCTTCCGGCATACAGCTTTACCGGATCGCTTACGGACGCGAACAGCACATACAGGCATGGGTACAAAGTCAGCAAGGTAAGCAGCACAAGTACCGTGGTGTTGATGGCGACGAAGGTGCGGTCGCCTCGCGATCTGGATTCCACCATAACCGTCGCCTCCTAAAACAGACCGCGCTGGCCGATTTGCTTGCTGAACCGATCTGCCGCAATCAATAGAATAAAGTTGACCACCGAATTCATTAATCCTACAGCTGCGGCGAAACTATACTTCCCATCGACTAAACCGCGACGGTAAACATAGGTCGATATGACATCCGCCGTCTCATATGTCGCTGGCGCGTATAGCAATATAATTTTTTCAAAACCCACCGACATGATGCTGCCTATGCGCAGGATCAGCAGTATCGTAATCGTCGGCGCAATCCCCGGCAGCGTGATGTGCCAAATACGCCGCAGACGCCCTGCGCCATCGACTGTCGCCGCTTCATATAGTTCTTGATCGATAGCGGCAAGCGCGGCCAGGTAGATGATCGAATCCCAGCCGATATGCTGCCAGATGCCGGATATAATATATATAGGGTAGAACGCATTCGGCTCGGTCAGGTAGTTATGCGGCGTTCTGCCTAGGTAACTCATGGCGGTGTTGATGACGCCTCGTGTAGAGCAGAAATCGCGGATGATCGCGCAGATGACGACCAGCGAAATGAAGTGCGGCATATAGGTGATAAGCTGCACCGTTTTAAGGAATCGTTTCTTTTTGACCTCGTTGAGCATCAGTGCCAACAGAATGGGCGCGGGGAATCCAAATAATAAGCCGTACAGACTGATGGTCAATGTATTGCGGATAGTCGTCCAAGCATACGCGGACTTAAAGAACGATATGAAATGATCCAGGCCAACCCACTTGCTTGCAAAGAACCCGCGCGTTACACGAAAATCTTGAAACGCTATGACAATACCAAACATCGGCAGATAATGGAAAAGAAGATAATAAAGCACTAATGGCAATACCATCAGATACAGCAGCCAGTAGCGCTTGATGGTCGACCCCATTCGCTCATGTCGGAGCGGCTTAACGGCGGTAGTCTGCATGGACAGCTCCCCTCGCCTTTATCACCTTATAACCTATCTGAACCCTTATCGGATAGACATGAGGCGGACGCCGCCGCCCGCCTCACTTTGCCGTACCTTATTTGCCCATGAAACGGTCGTACGCCGCCTGATAGATTTCGATGCAGCGATCAATGCCCATCTCATGCAACCGCGCCTGTATAGCGGGGATATCGCTGATCGACACCTGGCCCGAGACTAGGCGATCATACTGCACATCCATATAGGTGTTGAGGTCTACCAAGGTATCATTGATTTCGTCGGTCTCTTCCACTGTCAGCGATACGCTAGGCAGAACACGGGACGCATCGTAATCCGCCGCCCAGCCAAGAATAGCTTCTGCGGAGTATGGATGAAGCGTAGTGAAGTAAGCATCACCGCTCATCTTTATTGGAAAACTAGATATACCATTCAGACGATAGAGATACTGTACATCAGCCTCTGCAATGTCAGGGTGCAGCTTTAATGCGCCGGTGTAGTCATATTGGGGAACTCCGTCAACTATTTTGTATGATAAGCCCTCTACGCCGAAGTTGGCAATTAAGTTACCTTCGCCGCCATAGAAGCTATCAAGCCAACGGAGCACTTTATCCGGCTCGCTATTCGCCGTGGTCACCGCAGCGTCGCATGTTTGCGTCAAGGATGAAATGTACGCATTGTCAAAGGTGTACGATGGGCTGCTCGATGTAAGGCGTAGGTTTGAGCCGCCCGCAGCCTTGAAGCCGGTTTCAGCTAACGCATTATTCATCTTTGAGGGTTGAATGCCAATCTCAAAACTAACTTGGTTATTCATGTACTTGCCATCCAGCATATTGCGATCCTGCGTGGAATAGTCAGGATCGAGTAAGCCCTCGGAGTACAGCTTGTTCATAAATGACATGGCATCTGTGAATTCAGGCTGGAGTGGCCCAAACGTGACCTTGCCATCAATTTGCATAAATCCATAGTTAATACCATATGCCCACAACAGATGGCCAGGGCCAAAGTTGCCGTCCTTGAAGCCCAAGCCGGACATCGCCCATTCATCCTTCTGACCATTGCCATTTGGATCTCCATCGCGCAGCGTTACGAGAGTGGAATACAATTCATCGATCGTTGTTGGATATGGTAGCTGCATTTTTTCCATCCAATCACCGCGGTAAATTGGCCCCTCGAATGGATAACCGTGCTGAATCTCCGATATATAGTACATGCGGCCATCAATGGATAGTTCCTGAATACCGGTAAGCATATCTGATATTAAGGCATAATAGTAGGGCATATTCTCTGGGATTAAGTCTGTTAGGTCATAGATAATCCCATCATCCGCCCAAAGCGCAGGCCCGCCGCCGAATGTCTTCCATCTGGCGTGTACTATGATATCCGGTAAACTATTCGATGCAACGAGTAGATTCACCTGAGCATCAACATCCGAGCCCACCGCTGGATGAATCCATTCGACATGTGTACCTGTGAGACGTTCTATTTCCTGGAAAGCAACGTTGTCATTGTTGCTGGTCGCGCCTAGCTTGGAAACATGCTCGCTCAAGCCAGAGAAGATGGTTAGCTTTTCTGGATACACCGATTCGCTTTCCGCAATGACGAGCGATGGCACCAGTGCCATTACAAGCATAGCGATAACGAGAAGCATCGCGATTCGCATACGGTTCATGGGAAGCCTCCTAAAATCAAATTTGTGCCACGTGTTATGTATAATAGTAACAGGAGACGGGATCAATAGGCAAGGTGCAATTCATGCAGGCGATTGTATTAGTTGTTTTTTCGACAGCAAATGAGATGCAATCGGGATGCAATTCTTGCGGCAGCGGCAATTTTTGCGCGTATCGATGCTTTGGAAGGAGTTCGTCGGCTGCTCTAGAATAGCTTACTGAATATTATTGTGATATATCTACCTATTCTGGGGAGGAATACCTGTGCCGCCGATGAACCCCTTTCGCAACCGCTCTTACCTGACGCTGTACATGACATTCGTTATGGTGCTCGTGACCCCCCTGATAATCCTGCTCGTTTCATTCAATACGTCGGTTCATTCGACGGTTATGCAAGACTACCTCGCGCTCAACAGTCAAATCGTATCGAGCATAAGGAATACACTGGATACATATATATCCGCCAGAACAGATTTTGCTTATACACTGTCCGGCAATATGTCGCTGAAGAAGCTGGCGGCGCGCATCGACGACACGCCTGAGGAAAGGCATCAAGCGTGTATGGAAATATACAACTTCTGCCGAGCAATCCAGAGCTTTGACAACATATTTACGTTGACGGCAGTCTATCTGCCGGATCGTGATTTGGTCATCTCCTCACGCAACGTACAGATGAATGCTGACGCGTTTCTGGACAACTACGTAGGTTTCGCCGATATGGATAGGGAAGCGTTCAACAATCTGGTTCGTTCAACCAATCTGTATCATTATTATCCAACCGCGTTTTCTCAAACAAGAATGGGCGTTACCCGATGGCTGATACTGTATGTGCTGCCAGTCAGCCAGGGTTATTTGAAACACCGCGCATACTTTCTGTCGCTGATCGATCAAGAGTCGTTTCGCAGACTGTTTACCCGTAATTTTGATACCGACATACATTTCCGTTTATTGGATAATTCTGGCGTGGAACTCATGAGTTCAGACGGATTCCCAGACGCGTGGCGTGAATCAGCGCCGTTAGGCGAAACCGATTGGGTCGTCCAAAACGGGCAGGAGCGCTATCACGCTTTCTTCAGCAGCGGCAGCGTATCGGGGCTGCAATATGTGTTCTTCATCCCGGAACTGCATGTGCTCAAACAGCTGACAGCCTTTCAGCGGATATGGCTGATCGTGACGTTGTTATGCCTAGGCTTCGGCCTAATCATCACGAGGCAGATCGCTAACCGATTATACCAACCCATACAGGAACTGCTGCGTCAAACCTTTCCAGAAGGGCTGCCTACTGGGACGCGGAGCATCCGGCAAGAAGTCGGCATGGTCGAGGCACGCATGCGTGAAACCCAAAGCATCAACCGGCAATTCCAACAGACGCTGGACCAATACTACAAAACCACGCGCGACACGGTGCTGATGAAACTGCTAACCCAGAGCCGCCAGCTAACCCAAGAAGCGCTAATTGAGGCTGCCGACATTTGCGCATTACCTACTTTATCACAATGTTATTATGTAATATTTATAGATTGCGGCGACCAACCTGACCATATGCACAGCATCGTCGATTCACTTACACAGTGGCAAAAGGGCGAATCGGACGCCATTATGCTGTTTGCGGAGCTGGCTGCCGCGCAAACCGTGATCGTGCTTTCCGCGCCGGATCAACTTACCGCACAAGCAGCATTGGATGGCTTCATAACGGATTTTCACAGCGTCCGAGTTGGTCTGAGCCAGCCGCATAACAGTATACGCATGCTGCAGCGCTGCCTATCGGAAGCCACTACCGCGTGCATGCGCCATATACCGGGAACGGTGCCCTATCTTTCCTACGGTGAATCGACAGCCAACGCGACCGCGCTATATTATCCGGTAGAAAAAGAGATACAGATAATAGCCGCATCCCGCAGCGGCGCGTACGACGAGGTGCGCCAGCTTTTGCTGGATCTTAACGAGGCCAATACGCGCGAGCATGGTTGTGCTAATGAAACACAGATGTTTCTATACAACAACCTAATTACTACAGCAATCAAAGCATATGATCCAATACAGGACGAACACTACGAACTTTACGAAAGCTGCCTTCGTTTGTTATCATCATTGAGTCAGCGCCACGAACCTGCCGACCGTATCATTGAGGAAATTCAGTCGTTATATCGCGATTTGTGCACAAACGCGCAAGTGCGCACTCATAGCAAGAATCGCAACATCATGGAGAATGTGCTCGCATATCTTGAGCAAAACCATGCTGATCCCGCCCTTTGCTTGGATATGGTATCCGATCATTTTCGGGTTTCATATTACTTCCTTTCGCGGATATTTAAGGAAGAGACAAATCAGAGCTTTTCTGACTTGCTCAATGACATAAGGATCAAGCACGCCATTCAACTGCTGAACACCGCAAATGAAGGGAATCCTTTTATTGCCACACAAGTAGGCTACTCGAATGTCAGCACATTCTTACGCGCGTTCAAGAAGCGGACGGGGATTACGCCGCAACAGTATCGCAGGAAGTAGCATTCGTTAGCTGCCGGACATAGCATTTCTCATGTTTCCGCGGGAATATCGCCCGCCACCGCGTCCGGCTTGCCTACCTCAATTATCGGCTTCATCGTCAGAAGCGATAATCCGCCGCCAAACAATAACACGCCAGTTATTATCAGCAGCACCTCAATGCTGACAATATCTCCCAGCGGTCCGAACAGCGCCATGCCCAGCGGCATCGCCAGGCCGCTTATCATCATTTGAACGCTGAATACGCGCCCCATCAGCTGCGGCTCGAGTTTCGTCTGCATGATCGTCATGACGGGCGTATTGAAGAATGGCACGGTCGCTCCACACAGCAGCATGATACCAAGGTATATCCAGAAATTCGGCACAATTCCAAACAAAACCGTAGTAATACCAAACATAAGGCATGCTGTGATACTTGTGTATACCTTGTTTTTGAACCCGCCCCAAACGGATATACCAATGCCGCCCAGCGCCATACCTGCCGAAAACAGCACCTCAATCATGGTAAGTCTCCACACATCTTCACCGAACGCGCGCGTCACCTGAAGCGGCGTAAGCATTGCGGCAGGGGTCATGAATATGCCGAAGAAGGCGGTGAACGCCATCAATATCTTGAGCCATGGAATCCCGCCGATGTAGCGCAGTCCCTCCTCAAGTTCACGGACGTACGCGCCCAACCCCTGTCCACTCGTGGCTTTCGGTTGATGCGTCACCCGTACGCAGAAGAACACGACAGATACGCCTATTATCGCGGTAATGACATCGATGAAGAATATATATTCTATCGATAGAAATGTAAGCAGCGCGCCGCTTAGCATCGGCGCGGCAAACATGGTTATCGACTGCACTGAACTTTGGATGCCGTTGAACCTTGTCAGCTGGTCAGCCGGGACGATCTGCGGGATCAGCGAACTGACCGCCGGTTGCTGCACCCCTTGTCCCAATCCACGGATCACCACAACGGCGAGCATCATCCCAATGCTGTCATACCCCGCGAAGAAAGCGAACGCAAGCAGCAATGTCGCGAACGCGATCACGGTATCCGATATATTTATGAGATATTTCTTGTTATATCTATCGGCCCAAACGCCCGCGAATGGCGATATCAGCACCATAGGCAGCAGGCTGGCGCATGTGAACACCGTCATCCACGCGCCGGATTGTGTCTCCAGCGTGATATGCCAAGTGATTGCATACTGCACCAGCATCGAGCCGAACATGGACAAGAATTGCCCGCCAATGAAGAACCCCGCGTCGCGTTTCCAGTTTTGCATTATTACCTCGTATTATTCCCATGCGGTTGGATGTATTGTGATGCGCGGTTGTAATTATATCAATGCGGGCGGCGGTAGTCAATGTGTCGAACAGAATCATCAACAATTCCAAATTTGAGAATCTTTTTTTTCTAAAAAATCCCCCTATTTTTCAGCCTTGATTTTCCTCGCTGTTCGGCCAGATCGAGCGCGCGTTCATCGATCCGACGCGGCGCAAGTTATATTCCGATAAGAACATTGACGTTCCGGCGGACATTCAGATAGCCACACAGCGGATTCTTAACAAAGTACCCGGTGCCTCGCTGGGAATGGCGCCGTATGTGGATGTCTGGGGTGAGCAGGAGCGCAATGACAATGCGCTGGCTAGGATTGTGAGCGAATTCTTCAGCCCGGGATTCACCTCGAATACGAACCTGACCGCGCGCATGGCCGAGATTGATCGGCTATTCAGCGAAACGGGCGAAGCTGGCGTGATCCCGTCTGCGGCCAATAAGTATTTCACATCCGACAAAGTGCGTTATGACCTGACCGCAGAGCAATACGCTGACTTCAGCACGGTGCGTGGTCAGACTGCCGCGAAGCTGATCGACACGATGATTTCTAGCAAGACTTACCAAGAAAGCGACGCAACG
>BNUH01000085.1 GCA_025997215.1 Clostridia bacterium | reverse complement strand
GGCCATACTCGATGTCATGCTCCCTGATGTGAGTGGCTTTGAAATCTGCCGCTCGATTCGAGCTAAGCACAACTATCCGATCCTCATGCTGACGGCCAAAGAGGAGGAGATCGACAAGATCACCGGCCTTGCGCTTGGCGCGGATGATTACGTTACAAAGCCGTTTCGACCTCTGGAATTGGTGGCGCGGGTTAAAGCGCAGCTTCGACGTTACACGCGTTACAATGACGGTCAAAGCGACCGCCGCGAGAACGTATTCGCCGTTCGCGGACTGACGCTGAACCTTGATACGCGCGAGTGCACGCTGGATACCCAGCCTGTGCAGCTGACGCCCATAGAGTTTTCTATACTATGGTTGCTATGCGAATCGCCGGGCAAAGTCATTCCGGCGGAAGAGATATTCGAACGCGTATGGGGTGATAAGTGTCTGAACAATTCCAACAACACGGTCATGGTGCACATTCGACACCTGCGTGAGAAGCTGCATGATTCGTCCGAACGGCCAAAGTATATTCGGACCGTATGGGGAGTTGGATATAAACTTGAAAAATGATAGTCGCATGTTCCTTCGCAAATGCATATTGACCGCGGTTATCATCGTTACGGCGGTTCTGATTGTGGTGTGGGTGTTTGACACAGTGTTCAATGGCGCGCTGATGGACTTTTTTGCACTACTTATCACCGGAGAAGTCAGGGGCGTTTGGCTCAGACGAAACTCTATGCTGCTCTTTGGCTTTATCGCTATGCTGCTCGTCTCGCTGGTTGGCATTGTCGCCGCGAGCAGAACCTACACAACACAGCACGCGCTGTATCTGGAGGCCAGAACTGAAGCGGAGCGCGCTAAAGCGCTGGCGGAAACTGAGATGCAGCGCAAAAGCGATTTGATTACCTATCTTGCGCATGACCTAAAGACGCCTCTCGCGTCTGTCGTCGCGTATTTGAATCTGCTGGACGAATCGCCGGAGCTTACGCCGGATCAACGCGCTAAATATGTTGGCATAGCGCTGGACAAGGCGTACAGGCTGGAGCAGCTCATAGGAGAATTGTTCGAGATCATACGATTCAACTTACAGACGATCACGCTCAACGAGGAACTGATCAACCTGAAGTTCATGCTGGAGCAGATGGCAGACGAGTTCTATCCCATTCTGTTTCCGCAGGGCAAAAGCATTTCCGTCTCATGCGAAAAAGACCTCGTATTGCACGGCGATTCTGATAAGCTGGCCCGCGTATTCAACAACATCCTGAAAAATGCCGCCGCTTACAGTTATGAAAATACACAGATCACGGTTTCTGCGTTTCAGAGTGATGAAGGGACCGAAATTCGGTTTGAAAACCATGGTGATCCAATTCCCAAGCATAAGCAGGAAGTCATCTTCGAGAAGTTCTACCGGCTGGACGCGTCGCGAGCCACGAAAACCGGCGGCGCTGGATTGGGTCTTGCGATTGCAAAAGAGATCGTAGAGGCACACGGCGGAAGCATATCGGTAAAGAGCGACGCGGCCTCCACGGTTTTCACCGTAGCAATTCCGTTTGAGAAGGTGCAAGGCGTATGAGAGAAACCCGAATGAACGAAACCATCGCACCCAACAAGAGGAATGCAGTTAGCCGTTTCATTTTCGGAATGGGTGTTGCTTATTTGCTCTTTCTGGCTTGGGCAGTACTTTGGAAATGCGGCGTTCCTTTTATTGGCGATGGGACAAAGCGTGCGGTCAATCTGTTGCCATTTAACAAAAACACCCTGTGGGAGCTGCAGTTTAACATAGTTGTTTTCTTGCCGTTCGGTTTTTATTTTGCAGCGGCCAAACCGGAATTATCGCCGTCGAAGAAAGTTTTAGCAACGTTCTTCACAAGTCTCATACTTGAGGTAATACAATTCGTCCTATCTATTGGACGCAGTGATGTAACCGACTTGCTGATGAATACATTCGGCGGCATTGTTGGAATCGCCGCATATTATTTGCTGTCAAAACTATTCGGCAAGTATGTGCGCAAGTTAACTCTAATGATATGCATTTTGTTAACGTTGTTTGAATTGTATATGACTGTATCTTTTATACTTTATGGTAAACTGAACATTGGGCTTATGGTGATTAAGATAGCGCGAGACAACAGTATTGCGTATTAGTGCTGTTAGATGTATTCGTAAATAGGCTCCCGAATTTTGTTTATGAACTTAGCGAAAACATCCTCCTGAACTTGTTGACATATGACAGTTCGTCATTCATAATTAACACAAGAAGGCGCATAATCATAGAAATATGATAGATGCATATTCAATAATGCATGGAGGATAACGAAATGGCTGGTAGTAGTTCTGAAAAGATACAAAAATTTGCTCAAAGCGGCAAAGGTGCTAAAGCTCTGCCATATGCGGTCAGCAAAAAAGCCGACGAACGAGCGGCCGCAGCAACGGCGTTGGGTTTCACCACTGACGATGATTCATACAACGCGCTTGTCAATCTGCTGCGCGACCCCGACAGTACGGTTTGCATCAACGCAGCCGGCGCGCTTGATAAACTCGGACGCAAACCTGCAGCAGAACACCTGCGTCATGCCGCAAACCATACCAGCGACGAGGCGATCAAAATAGCGTGCAACGCCGCGGCGGCTTCGCTGTCTAGTCACGGCAAGGCATAACGCCCTCAGCAGTCATTGATCCAGGACAATCGTCCCTCGATTCCGCCCACGGTGTAATTACCTAAGCTTTTTTGAGGCTGCTTTTGTGGCTTGCTTTGCTGACTTTCATGATCTCACAGCCATCCTCTCAAAGTGTTTTGTAAAATAATCGTAGGTGTTCTTTTGTTTGAACAGACAAAAACTTATCCTGAACGCCGTCAATCGCGCCTTGAATACCATAGAGCATATGCAAACACGCGCCGGGGTCAACTTGCATACGGATACGGATAAAGGTCTCTTCCGCTCCTATGTGCCGCAGTTGTTCCGGTGTTTCAATGCCTATTTCCAAAAGACTACCTTCCAAAACCTTGCCTACATTTGGCAAATCGGATAATGCGCTCATCACAATACCTCCTTACGAGAAGCAATCTGCCCATGCCTTCCTTGCATCTTCCAGCGTGCCCCCCACATCAAATAAATCCATTACAACACGAATGATAAAAACTCGCTGAACTGATAATCCCCGAACACATCATTCAGACAAAACGCATACACACAATCCAGTTCGCTGCCAATGAGGTTTTCATAACCAAAGTCCAGTCGCTTGCCCGAGAATGTGATGGGATCGCCTTCGAAACGCTCGTATTGCATCTCATCGTCGTCATCCCAGTATAGCAAGTCGTACATGGGGACAATGATGTCTCCGGGTTTCAGCTTCTCATAGCCGCGCGTGGGGTTGCCGTTGGCGTCATAACCCTGGGTATAACCGATGATCTCGCCGTCGGGACGGGCGTCGTCAAACTGTGCCAGCAGGTAGACTTCATTGCCATTCACTGTAACATCAATGAGGCTGCGGCGCGTCTTGTCGGTTACGATCTGGTCTGACATGTTTACCAGCTGACCTTCGAGCTGAGGCCACGATCCATCGAACATGCTGACCACCAGACCTTCGGCCCAGTCGATCCTCACGTCGCGCAGATAACCCAGATCGATATAGTATTCGCCGTCGTCATCGCTCAGGTCGAGCATGAGGTTGCCTTCGGCGTAAGCAAGGTAGGCCATCTGCTCTGCATCCAATTGTGTGAAATAGAATAGATCGTCATTCGCTGGCTCAATAGGCGGCGCGGCCGATTGACCGGAGATTGAGCCGATTAATCCACCGATTGATGGAGAACTAGGCGCTGGTTGACTGGACGAAAACAGCGACGCAAACAAGCCAAACCCCGTTTGAACCTGCGGCGCGCTGAACACGTAGCTGCCGCCATTCATCATGTCCGCGAAATCAGCGATAAACGCCGTATACACCGGCAGCAGACCGGACACATCGTATTCCGGCATGTATGTTTGGCTTTCGTCACGGGTAGCCAGCGGCATTAGGATGGACAGACCGCAGGCTTTGCCCACGTTCTGGCTGGCGCGTGAGTATAGCACGGCGTCATCCAGCGCATTCAGCAGACCTGATGTATCAACGCCCGACAAACCGCCATACACGCCTGCGAACTGAGCCAAATCCACCATATCACTGGAATCACTCCCAGAGTAGGAGCCAAACGACCGCAATCCAGCCCGGTCGCGCGATATTAACGAAAATTTCCCATCCATCATCGAGAGGAGGTCGCTGCCTACGCTATCCAATTCCGCGGCAAGCGCGGCTATTTTCGAAAGATCAATCGCGCTCATGGTTATATAATCATCCGGATCATTATCCAGCGCAGATTTTACGAACGCATCAATTATGGTCTTTGCCAGCGCCTCTGCGGGCATGTCCGGTGCGTCACAGAGCGCGTTAAGCCAAGTGGTGTACTCCAAACCGGAGCCAGGCACCAATTCCTCGCTGGCGATGAGATAGTTGGAATAATCTGACACAGCCAGCGCTGTCTCCAGACTACCCATCAGGCATGCGTCAAAACATACAAACTCCAGTGCGCCAAAGCCGACCGCAGCATCAGCCTTCGCCAGCGCGTCGTGAACCTCCTTTAATGATAATGTATCGCGCGTATATTCGTCGCTGCACACGCCGGATATCGCGCCGCCGCCGTGATCCCACACTATCAGCGCGCACCTATCCGCTGGGTAGGATTGTGTGGTGTATTGGATGAAATCGGCCAGCGTATCCGAATCGCCCATGTTTTTACGTTTGGAGGTCGTCAGCAGCGTCATGTCCCCATCTTCAATGAGCCAGCGCTGATTCCGCGTTGGATCAATATCGTCAATCCACCATTCCTTCGTACCGCCCGTCTCTACAATATAGCGGACAGCGCCGCCTGATACCAGGCTCGATTCAGCAATCTCGATAATATCTAATGAAGCCGCCGCGCTGTCCGTCTCCAGGTCTGTGCCGCACAGATACATCATTATGGTGAATGTGCTATTATTTTGGGCTTGTACGGGGTGCAGCGATATAGAAGCAAACAACATAGCAGCCGCGATTATTCCGCAGACAGTGCGTCTCTTCCGCAATCTAAAAGACCTCCACAAAACCATATTCATTGCACGACAATTCGCTATGATGCTGCAACGCGACGCCATGCAATAAATAATTATATCGATTGCGGTACGAAGAGTCAAGGATGATGGTTATGAGGTTGTGGATATAGCATAACAGTCCAGCAGGGTACTTCCCTGCTGGACTGTAACCTATCACACCATGAAATTCGGCTCCCCGAGCATCATCGAGTAACAGATGGAGACCTTCGCATGGCTGTTGCCGTTGCGCGTTATGTAGACGTAAACGGGGAATGATTCTATATAGTTAAGCCACCTGCTGCGCGACGACCTGATCCGTTTGACGATGAAGCAGTATGAACCAAAGCCGATGAATACGGATTCAGGCACGGTGAGGTTCATGATGCCATTCTCATCGTTGGTTGCGGTGGCCAGCAAGGTTTTGCCGTCGGGCCAGAACAGCCCCACGGACGTGCAACCCGCAGGATATTTCGCTCTATTGCCGCCGCACGACAGCCTCGCCGGGATGACTATTGGGCCTAGGTCAGGGTACATGCAGGGGAAGAGTATGTTCGCCAGCGGATGAGCGGGGTCGATTTCGGTGGCGTCCGCGCCATTGAGGCGGTTTGCGCCATAGTCGGGGTCGTCATGTTGGACGGTCACGCCGGGTTTTGAGTATACGCCGCCCTTTTGGATACTATAAAAGTGGTCTAATTCATAACCCTCAAGGATATTGCTGTTATTGCCGACAAGCATAACCGATGGTAAGGCATAATTGTTCTTGAGCACAAGGAACTTATCACCGACACCCGGTATATCCGGATTGAGCTGGTCGGGCAGGAATCGGCCCAGTATACGATGAACGTAGTCCGTACCGTTATTGGCTGTTAAAACGTGATTAACTTTGATAAATTGAGCGCAGGACACATTGTTTTGGATGGTGGCCAATCCTTCAGGATTATAGTAGCCAATTTGTATATCAAATTGCACCATACCTACAATCCCACCGACCTCTTCCGAGTCGGCCTCGATTGTACCGACCATGGCGCATACCCCGCAGTCCTCAACGGTTGTATTGCCATAAACACTACCAGCGATACCACCTACCCCGCGCCATGTGCCGTAAACGCTGCCTTTATTCACACATCGTTTAATTAGGACTGGCAAGGTCTCGTCACCATAAACGCCAGAAGCAGCGCCGCCAACAATGCCCCCTATCATGCCACCATACCGGATGCTGCCATAGTTGACGCAATCCACCACTTCGCCAGGCCCGAGGCGGCCTACGATTCCGCCTAATACCTTGCTGAATCTCGTCGCTTCAATTTCTCCATAATTAACGCAGTTATACACCCCACCGTTGGGTGATTCTAATGCAAGTATAGCAACAATCCCAGCCTGTGCGACATCATAGGCGTTTTCCTCAGTACCGGACGTATTATGTGTTGTAATTTTGCCGTAATTATAACAATTCTTGATAATACAGTTGGTTGCACCGTAGCATGACTTCACTATTCCGCTAACAAAAAAATCACTGGCATATATATTGCCATTGTTGACGCAGTTCGCAATATACAAATTGTCAGCATAAATATAATTAGCAATTCCTCCTACACCCCACCGTCCACTAATAGATGCATTATTAACACAATCAACTATGTTTATATATTGACACGCTGCATAACCTATTAATCCACCAAATTCTACGCAGTAAGGCAATGATAGATTACAGTTGTTGGTACAATGATCCATGACAAGGTTATCACCATCCGCTATGCCTATAAAGGCTGTAATGTGACCTATATTATACCCGCTCTCTGCTGTAATGCTGCCTTCGGCCTCACAATTAACGAATGAACAGTTTTCACCATAGCAAACATAACCGCCATGCCCGCCGTAATCATCGTTTGTAATATCAGTCGACGACAAAATATGCAGCGACATATGCAGTGATATGTTTTCAAATGCTACGCTGACAAAATATTGGCCATAGGAATCGTTGCCACGTAACAAAGAATCCGTCAACGGATTCCCAGGCGTACCGATATGAATCTTAGCGCCCGGGCCTTTCGATGCTGATGGTTGGCCAATGATTTTGAAAGGTATGCTTCCGCCCAGCCCGACTTCGGAAAGCAACGGAAATGTGGCCTGGTACTGGTCCAGGTTCAGGGTCAAGTCCTTGGTTATGTAAATGACGTCGCCCGGCTGCGCGTTTTCGATAGCAGCCTTCAGCTCAAGAATATCTCCACTGGAGATCGGTGGGATTTCGCGTGTCATGTGAACAGACACCTCACCTTCCAATATTTTAAGTTCTATACCCAGTTTATGTGCGAGGGATTGGCAGGTGATAAGGCTGTCGTTTTTGGTAAATTGCTGGCGCAAAAGTGCGTAAATAGAAGTCGAATCGCAGAATATATGATTGAAAGATCGAGGCGTTTATGTTAAGATAAGGGTGGATGAAGGGCCGCTATGGAGGATGACGATGGATATTAGGAATGCGCCGGTATTCTATATAACGATGCTGCTAAATCCTGGGCTTGCCTTGAGGATGATTGCCCAGCTGCATCCAGACAGGCATCCGCATAACGTAAAGTTTATCGTCAATGGCGACGACAAGCACCCCTTCGTCATTGATTATGATGAAAATAACGGGATTCTGCCTACAGCAGACCAGATCGAGAAAGTTATACTGCTGTACGAGAATAGTATCAAGCTCACGCCCAAAGTCCGCGGCATGCGCTTTGATACATCGTTTGAATCGGATACGGTTATAATCAATCTGGAAATGCAGCTAGAACGCGAGATGTATATCGACTACCGCATGCATCTGTCCAGTTCACAGATTATGGTCTTTCAATCCGAGAGCGGCGCGAAGTTCAATGAGTTGAAGCCGATATATGTGACTTTCCTATGTGTCGAGGATCCGTATGGTTTGGGGCTGCGGAAATATACCTGGGAAACCATTTGCCGCGAGACGCCTGGGCTGCGCCAGCTGTACTCACCGCAATGGACGGTGTATAACGCCTCCGGAGATAAAGGCGATGTCTCCATAAACATCGAGGATTTGCTTGACTACCTAAAGGATCCGAATGCATACGATATGTCAAAAGTAAGAAATCAGCTAGTGGTGGATCTGCACGCGGCGGCACAACGCACGCTAATGGATGGGAGGTTGAGGCAGATAATGGCTAGTTCATTGGTGAGAGAGCAATCTATCGAGGCAAGAGGTAGGGATGAAGGGATTGCTATAGGCCGGGTCGAGGAGGGCCAGAAAGCCGCAAGAGCCATGCATAGGCTTGGCATACCAATAATAACGATAGCTGCTGAGCTAGACCATCCAAAAGAGATCATCCAGCAGTGGATTGCCCCGAGCAACCCTACGCCATAACATCACGCAGAGTTGAATCCAGCCACACACGGGTAGATTGTAAGGCATATCCCTTTCCTAACGCGTTTTGCGTTATGCGACTGCTATAACGCAAAACGCGTTAAAAGTTAGTGCGAATTATTGCACCTTGCCGTTTTACTTTTAAGCAAGAAATGCTACAATGTGTGTGAGGTGTAATAATGTTTTTATCAGAACGCCTTAAGGCATTGAGGGAACAGTCTGGCGACACGCAAGGACAACTTGCCAGCGCGCTTAATGTCGCGCAAACAACTGTGTCTGGCTGGGAAATTGGGACACGTGAGCCTTCATTTGACCTGTTAAACCGAATAGCCGATCGGTACTCCGTCACGACCGACTATCTCCTGGGCCGTTCACCGTCGCCCAATGTTGTTGTCCAGCCCGTGGGCGAGACCAACAGACAGGCTGCGGCCCATTTGATGACCGACCACGTTACTCTGTCTGACGCCGAGAGGGCCGCGCTGCTCGCCGCGGCGCAGAGTTCGGGGGGTGTCGTGATTGATCCGGACAAACTCGGAATGCCAAAGAATCGGGAAGAGTTCGACGCAATGGTGCGTAAGTTGATTGACGAGGCAAGGAAACCGTGTTAATGTCGCTGCTAACAAAATAATATTAGGAGTTGCATTATATGGATAAGCAGGCTATCAACTCTATTGGTTATTTCAACATTTGTGACTTTTTTGCTAACAAGGATGTTGGTGAAGTGCATTTCTATATGCACAACGAAATACCGCGCATTGAAAAAGATGCGCAAACAGAACAGAAATTTGCAAGCCTCGACGTCACGGATGCCGTTCACTACATTTTGCCATATTCAACATTCAAGCAGCTCGCAAGGAACATGACTGCTGTCCTTGACAGGCTCGACAAACCTCAAGAAGGCGATCAGACAATAACTTGACACGATCGCATTCTTCCAGGTATACTCTTCAGCGTTGATCGCGATGCAACCCTGGAGGCGACGCCGAATATGAACGTGACCGTGGCCTTGGTGCAGGCTTCGCCTGTCATGCTAAATGCTGCCGCAACCGTGGAGAAAGCGGTTGGGTTGATACGTCGCTGCGCGGATTATGGCGCAAAGCTGATCGTGTTCCCAGAGGCGTTCATCCCAGCGTATCCGCGCGGGTTGACATTTGGTTTCTCTGTCGGCAGCCGCACGGAAAGTGGGCGGCGCGATTGGCAGCGGTATTATGAAAATTCAATAACGATACCGGGACCGCAAACCGATCAGTTGGCAGCCGCGGCGCGGGACGCTAATGCGTATCTGTCCATCGGCGTTATTGAATGCGATGCGCAGCGGCTTAATCACACCCTGTATTGCACCAATCTGTTTATTGGATCGGACGGCGCGCTGCTGGGCAAACATCGCAAACTTAAGCCCACTGGCTCGGAGCGGCTCATCTGGGGCGAAGGCGATGGCAGCACGTTGACAGTAATCGACACGCCTTATGGGAAAATAGGCTCACTGATTTGTTGGGAGAACTACATGCCGCTCGCGCGCGCCGCTATGTACCAAAAAGGTGTTATGCTGTATATTGCGCCCACAGCAGACAATCGTGAGGAATGGCAATGCACCGTGCGCCACATTGCGCTTGAAGGCCGCTGTTTTGTACTTAGTTGTAATCAATACTGCACCAAATCGTTGTACCCGAAAGATTTGGCGTATTACCACGACTTGGATGAGCTGCCGGAGGAACTCTGTCCGGGCGGGAGCTGCATCATTAGTCCATTTGGAAAGTATATAGTCGGACCAATATGGGGGCGTGAGGATGTATTGGTGGCAGAAATAGACTTGGACGAAGTCGTACGCAGCCGACTTGATTTCGATCCAAATGGGCATTACGCGCGGCCCGATGTGTTTTCGTTGAATGTTAATAGTAGTATAGTTGACTAATATGGAAAGCAACTGAAATAGCGGAAGCTAAGGCAAAAAACTCTATAACCACAGCTTAAAGCGTGACCCACTCGTCTCACACGATCACGCTTGCCATCATCTCAAGAAATTTGTAATCCGTGCAACAGTGTGTTAAGCCGCATCAAGATCCGCCCCACCCCCTCAGTTAAACTTCACAATCCATCGCCCTGTCAGTTCGGCAGTCTTACCATTATTGTAGTCTGGCGGATCGCCTGGCTTGTGGATGGGCTTTTTGCCGCGCTTGCGTTCGGGGAAGAGGAATAGGCGGCGGGACGGCGGGCCGTAGGTTACGTACCAGGGTTGGTTTTCTTCGTTGAGGATGGGCCGGGCGACCACAAAATCCAGCAGGAACGAGGGGAAGCAGTGAATCATGTTAGCGCTGGATATCATGGTGTTGAACAGTGTCATCGGCAGCAGCGGAACGACTTGGTCCGGCTTATCCAGCTCCCACTCCGTGCGGCATTGTATAGGAGACCAGAAGCCCCGATTGCTGAAATAGCGGCCGCCCTTGAACAGGCCGGGATTGGCCAGATGATCCGGCAGGTTGCCGCCCACCGCGCCGGGTGGGTTTTGCGGATGCGACATGCGCTTGTTGGGCTTGATTCCTCTGCCGGGGGCTGTGAGCCGGCTTTTGTGACGCAGGTATATGCGGTCGTCCTTTTGAGGGAGGCCGTGTATATGCGCGACGAGCCAGTTGTTTCCATCAGGCCGCCACTCCACCACGGAGATCGACACGGCTGGGATAGGGCTTTCAACGCTAACGGCATCGCTTTGGAGAGCAGTGGTAGACTTCATGGACTTCATGGACTTCATGGACTTCGTGGAACTTATCGAACTGGCAGGAGCCGCACATTGCACGCAATCCGCGATGTTGCATTTGGCTGTCAGGCACGCAATGGATGCGTCCAGCTTCTGCACCAGCACGCTTTCCAATTCATCCATAGTATCCACCATGGAACCAATGGATTTGTTGACATCTAACAAACTTTCATCGGAGACATACTCGGGACGGCTCATCACGTGGCGCAGCTTGGCCGCCTCGACCTGCAGAACGCAAGCGATGGCCGTCTCCTGCTGTGCGATGGAATTAATGACGCCGCTCAAGGCGTCGCACAGGTTTGCCGAGCAGATGATCCGTTGATTAACCCGCGCCACGCGCTCGCCTCCTTTATTTAATGATTTGATAATAATGCTACTTGTATGTTACGCGCCAATCGAATGGCCCGTCATCGTCGGGCAGCGGACCACGGCGGATGTAAAGCAACGGCGATGCCGGGCCGTATGTGACGTATAACGTCTTACCCGCGCCATCATTCGTTGGCCGCGCTACCAGAAAATCTATCAGAATTCCGCTCGAATGCGTAGCAATAGTCACCCCGTTGTCATCAAACAGGTCAGCGAAATCGTCGAGCGGCATCAATATTATCGATTCATCCGCTTGATGTATCGCCCACTCCGTGCGGATGGGATCGCCATATGTGTAATTCCATGTGTTGATATATTCGTTACCTTGCAGGCCTGGATCATCTTCCTGTATGTTGTACTTTGGCCCCAGGTGCGGCTTCAGGTTCCCGCCGAGCGAACCTGGCGGGTTGCGCGGGTGCGCCATGCGCTTGCGGGCGTACGCCTTAAGGTTATCATAAGTCGTATGCCTTCCACTGCGATGCAAGCGCCGCAGGTAGATACGGTCGTTCGGCATCGGATCGCCATACACGTGCGCCACCAACATTGAGTGGGGCAGTGTCGTCCCTCTGCACCAGAGAGAATAGCGAACGACCTCTATGGTAACATAGGGCATTGTGGCGGTCGAATCCATGGTATCTATTGCATCTAATGAATTAATCGCAGCGGCATCTTTCATGGTCACACCACCTTGAACTATAAATCCAAATCCAAATCGTTCCCTGAAGTC
>BNUH01000084.1 GCA_025997215.1 Clostridia bacterium | reverse complement strand
GCCATCGATGCTTATTGACATATTATGCTCGGCGTACTCGACATGCACATGCGGCTTGTGGTGCTTATCGTTATCGCTGAACTGCATGCGGATAATCATCCCATCAAATCTACATAGTTCAGGCATTTGGTTCACTCCTTTCACTGTTAGAAGCGGTCTGATCATCCTCCACATACTCTAACAAGTCGCCCGGTTGCGCTTCAAACAACTGGCACATTGCTGCAATAGTGTCTGTCTGAATCGGGCCAAGATTACTATTTCCCTTCATAATGTTAACATAACTTTTTTGTGATATAACTCCATATTTTTTAACCCAATAAGTATTATACTTATGATCAATCATTTTTTTGATCATCTTGCCATAATCTAAGTATCCCATACTTCACCCCCAATACCATATACTACTACACGTAGCTCGCTCTGTAAAGTGACAATTCCCTAATTCGGCAGGCATTCACACCCCAAAGCAGCCCAAAAACTCAACAACGACAAGGAAAATCAGATGAATTTTCGTGTCAAATTGTTGAATATTTTAGTTGCGGATTATACGAGACTGTGGTATAATAGTCCAAGATCTACTCAGGAGGCGAGCATATGCGGCTTCACAAGGGACTGTCTAACGGACGGTTGTATCTGTCCATCGTCGAAGGTTACCGCGATCCTATCACTAAGAAGGTCAAAACTCGTACCTTGCGTTCGCTGGGTTATGCTGATTCGTTAGCGAAGATACACGGCGACCCAGTCGCGTTCGGTATCCAAAGACGATCCTTGCGGCGAAGCTGCTGGGGATTGATAGAGACATGCTGTCTGGCAAGCTGGCTAGGTTGTGGCACTGGGCGTTGAAAAGGCATCAGGATGGATTATTCCGGCTGTGGAAGTTGATGCGCTAGCGGAGGTTATGCGGTGGAATAAGAGCGCGGATAAACTGATATCCGCGCTTTGCGCCGCTCCTCATGGGCATGAACATGGTTTTTTATATGAAACTGACGGCGGTTATGCTATAAAAAACTGGGAATTCTACACATTGCACTGCTATCAATGGTTGGCAAAAAAAGAGTATAACCGAGATAGGAATCGTCGTATTCGTAACACTGATCCGGAGAATGTTGTCACAACAGTTGTCACAACGTTGTCACAACACAATGACAACAGTTGTCGCGACGTTGTAACAACGTTGTTTCCTAACCCAACCGTAACCCAACCGACACGTAATAACGGACTTGGTCAGCGGGATATTGCGCGCAAGGCTGGCGAATCTGTGGAGTTATCCACAGGTTTATCCACAGGTTATCCACAGGAGGAAAGATATGTAACTATAAATGGCATCAAAGTTGTAGGCACTGAAGGCCAATTGCTGATGGCGCAGGAGTATCTAAGCAACTGGAGAGGGGGCCCACCGCAGTGGGGGGGGAGACCGTAGAGTCTCCCACTAAGCCCTAACCGCTGGACGGCAGAAGGCCGAGACAGCACAGCCAACGGCCAGCATCAATACCAACAACATCAATCAACGTTCCTCCGTTCCTCGTTGTTAAACAAGACTAATCCTAGAGCTTATGCTAATGTTTATCTTGGTGAAGTGACTGGAACTGGTGGTCAAGTATTCGATAATCTTATTCTCGAGGGTATTTCCGATGGATTAATGGATACATTTGACCGCTTTGAATGTGGTTTGGACTTTGGATTTGCTGTTGATCCTGATGCTTTGGTTGAATGTCATTATGATAGAAAGTATAGGATATTATACATTACGAAGGAGTTTTATGGTATCAAGAACACTGTTGATAATCTTGCTAAGTTTGCTTATTCTATTGTCGGCAAGCATTCCATTATTGCAGATAGTGCTGAACCTCGGATGATTAGTGAGCTAAGACGTCATGGACTTAACGTTTCTCCTGCTAAAAAAGGTACTGGAAGCGTTGATCATGGTATTCGTTGGTTGTCTGAATTATCGGCTATTCAGATTGATCCTGAACGTACACCTAATACTGCTAGAGAGTTTAGCATGTTTGAGTACAGAAAGGATAGGTTCGGCAACTTCTTAGCTGAATATTCTGACAAGGATAATCATTGCATCGATGCTGTACGTTATGCTGTTGAAGCAATTAGCACTGAACGTATAGCTATTACATTAAAGAAGTCTATGTTCGGTATATAAGGAGTGTTATAATGATAACTCGTAGCATTGATTCGCTTGAATCGATTCCGAATCCTCAATTCATATTGAAATGCATTGATCAGTTTTATGATGAAGTTCGATCGAAACGCATTAGGTTGAAGGAATATTATGATGGCAATCATCTTATCAATAAACGATTGCGTGCTTTAGGAATGCCTAACATGCGTATCTGTGTTACAATGCCTAAGTATATTGCTATCATGGCTAGTGGTTATCTAATGTCTAATCCTGTTGTTTACAAGGATTATGATAATCCTGCTAGCATTGATGGATTGATTGAAGCATTCCAGAATGCTAATATTGATGCTGTTGATTCGGAGTTAGCATTACAACAGAGTATTTATGGTGTAGGATTAGAGGTAATGTTCATGGATGAGCATTCTAATCCTGCAAAGCGCAGGTGTGTTACGTTGGACGCGTTCCAGGTGAGTACAAGCGGCCAGTTGATGAGCGACTTACTGAATTATGAGTTTGGAGTGAATTCTAGTCAGCCGTTTCCTGGTCTTACCATGAACATAAATGCCGGATTAGGCCAGCAGGTACTATTCCAGACGGCACCGGATACGCTGTTGTATGTGGTTGATACATTGTGCAACAACGATAATATAGGGTATGCGACATACTTTAATCCGGATATGAATATACTGGTGCTGCCGGGACACGCGCGGATAAAAGGCGTGGCGATGTGGAGGATGACGCTATACCGTTTACGCTCGCTTCGCCTGATGGTCAAAACCCGCGCATGGATCGCGTAGTGCTGCGTCACGACAAGGAAGCGCGCAGCATTGATGTATTCCTGTTGCAGGGCACGCCTAGCGCGACGCCAGCTGCTCCGGAACTGACGCGCGGTGATATGGTTTACGAGTTGAGCCTTGCTACTATAACCGTTGGCGCAAGCGTCGGCGCGATAGCGCAGGAGGACATAACGGACACGCGCAATGTTCCGAACGTGTGCGGTCTGTCGCGCGTGCATAGTTCGGTAAATGGTGGCGTTTGAGGCAAGATGCGGGCATGTGTGACAGGCGTTTGACGGTTAGAAAGTGTTGATATTACTGGATAAAGTGAACCCCGCCGTTTGGCGGGGTTTCTTTGTTTCGTGCGGGAAACAGGACTTGAACTTGTTGCAAGCATCGAAAAATCCCGCTACATTACACACAAATCCTAATCATCGTGGTGCATCTCGTGGTGCATAGTTGTCTGGATAACACTGTCGAAATGATCTCTTGCGGCTGCTGATGAGCTTCGTACACGCTCTTGTGTTGTGCGGTTGTATACACGATTCATGATCGTTGGCGTGGCATGGCCTGTCCTTTTTATGATATCCTTATCTGGGACGCCTAGTAGATGCATGATGGAAACATTATAACTTCTCAAATCATGGTATCTGAATTTTATACCTAACTGGTTTTTATACTTATTAAACTGTTTGGAAATGGTATCGGGTAAAACACCGATAATAGTATCTTTGCCTGAATCATGTCCCAGTATATAATCCAACTCAAATGTAGATAGATCAATATCACGCTCACTTTCAGTATTTTTTGTGCTTTTGACATGCCATTTTTTATCATCGCCCAATACTATAGCGCGTTCGACGTGTAGTACGCCGCGCGCTTCATCAATGTCACTGCGACGAAGCCCGGCAATTTCAGACCGCCTCATGCCTGTAAAAGCACTAACGGCAATAGCGAATTCCAACGAAGTACCCTGCGCTGCGTAAAGCAACCGCTGGATGTCCAAATCATCAGCATCATGATACTTAACCTTTTTGGGTTGCGGCAGAAGTATCTTGAAATTAACGTCATCGACAACCGAATTAATTATTGATAAGTAAAAATGATATATATTGCGAACGGATTTAGGAGACAACGAACCCGCCAGCAAATCAACCGCCGCTTGCATCTCCTCTTGCCGAATATCTGACACCTTGCGATTATGCAATGATAACATATATGATTTAAGCATACGCTTATATTCGCGAATGGTATCCGGAGCTAGGGTATTCTGGCGGTTCGCGATAAAACTTTCGCCAGCTTCAAGCAGTGTATACGAAGCTGTTTTGCTGTATTGGCCGTGCGTTTTTTGCCATTTCAATATTGCTGATGCGGCCGCTCTCTCTGATTCTGCTTTGGTATTCGCCGTGCAGCTTAGATAGAAACGGCTTCCATCCGGATTAAGCCCGGCGTAAGCCCTTGTTCTCCAAGCTCCTGACGGCAGTTTTCTCGCAGTAGCCATAAATCCTCCTGAAAAATAGTTGGCAACCCTATTGCCAAGGAGGTGATAATTATGTGCGTATATCATGTATGGCTGCCGGAACATTCAACCATAAGCGCGTTTGTGTATCAATGGAACGTATATTTCAACGATGCACACGATCGCGGAACGTGTAGAGTATGCGTTGTACGAGAGATAACCAAGGTGAAATAGGCCTATACCATACCGTCGGCTGTATCGGTTGCGGCCGCAGAATCTTTCGCTTCGACAAACGCGTCGCGCAAATCATTCTGTTCATCCCTGATTATGTCCGCGATTTCTACGGGAAACCGCAGCCGAGCCATTTCAACTATCTCTCGCAGGAATTGTTTTCCCTTTGGATTTACCAGTTTGTAGGCAAGCATCATTTCCTGCTCGTCGCGCGTGGCTTCGTCTGGCTTAAGCTGTAAACGCACTTGTTCGTGGACGTTTGTATCCCTTGCGCATACATGGTCAATCGACACGTTGAAAAAATCCGCTAGCTTAATACTCATATCCCTTGCCGGATCGAGTTTGCCCGTTTCCCATTGACTTATCGCCGATTGAGTGATGCCCAGCGCGGCGCATAACTCCTTCTGGCTGATGTCGCGTTCGCGCCTAAGCTGTCTAACGTTATTCATAATATCACCATAGCTTATTATACAACTCCTACTGATAAAAATCAACTGGTATTATATGAGAGATGCTGTTGACAAATATAAGGTGAAGTGCTATAATAGTAGTAGAGATAATAAGCGAGGTGATTTAGTTGGACATTCGGTGCATCCGTAGGACGAAGGGCATAACGCAAGTGGAGTTGGCGCGGAAGGTTGGGATAACTCAAAGCGGCTATTCCCAAATTGAGAACGGGGAGGTTAAACCGAAGGTCAAGGTAGCAAAGCGCATAGCGCAAGTTCTCGGAACCAATTGGGCGGAATTTTACGACGAGGCAACCGAACAGAATGGAGGCGATAATCAGTGCCTAAGGTAATCTGGACGCAGGCAGCGCGTGACAAGGCACAGGTAGCCGACTGGGAGAAGCGGTTTCGGGCGACTGTAGCGTATCATCTGCAGTTGCTGGGGCTGACTAAGGGTGGGCTGGGCGAGAAGTTGGGTGTACCGTTTACGACGATCAGGCTGTACATTCGTGAGCCTACACGGATCAGGGCCGGGCTTATGCTGCGGCTGATGGATGAGTTGAAGTTTAACGAGAACGAACGGACGGAGTTTTTCGGCATAAAAAATGTGCGCTCGACGCTGCTAATCGAACGCACTACGAAAAGAGGATGATTATATTATATGTCAAACCGTGCGAAGGGTCAAGAAAAACCGTATACAACTATTTCAACTGTCGGTGCAAGCCGGGATGAGTGGTTGAAAGCTCGGCGTCATGGCATCGGCGGCAGTGACGCGGCGGCTATACTGGGTCTGCATCCGTATAAAAGCGCGTACAGCGTATGGGCCGACAAGATGGGCTATGGCGATAATAGCGACAACGAAGCTATGCGGCAGGGCCGTGACTTCGAAGAGTATGTCGCTAAGCGGTTCGTGGAGGAAACGGGCCTTAAAGTGCGCCGCTCTAACATGATGTACATCAGCCGTGAGTATCCGATGTATGCGAACATCGACCGGATTGTATATTCCGACGGTGAATTCGTCGGGCTGGAATGCAAGACTTCAAGCCCGTTCAATGAAGCCAAGTTTCGCAATGAGGAATACCCGGACGAGTATTACACTCAGTGTCAACACTATATGGCTGTTACCGGGGCCAAACGGTGGTATTTGTGTGTGCTGGTATTCCAGCGCAAGCCGATGGTGTATGAGATACCAAGGGACGAGGAAGACATTCGGATACTTATTGAGGCTGAAACTCGTTTCTGGAATGATCACGTTATTACTGGTCTTGCACCTGCTGTTGATGCAACAGACGCTACGACGGATGCTATCAAACGGATGCATCCAACTGCAAACGGGCAGACGATCGAATGCGTTGATGAAAATATTCTCTCCAAATTGGTGACACTGAAGGGCGAAATCCAACAGTTGACCTTTAGTAAGACGTTTTACGAGAATATGATCCGTGACTGGTTCGGCGATAACGAGATTATGACAGGTACTGAGTACATGGCCACGTATAAGAATCGGACACGGGCGGACAAACAATACCGCGAACTGCGCGTAACGCGCGTTAAGGAGGCTGTATAATGTCACGGTTTAATGGTGTGGAACTGGCGGCGAAGGCGTTGCCTGATGCTGAATACGATCTTGCTCAAACGCTGGACGCTGTGAGGTTTCTCATGCACCAGATGAAAGGCCTCGACAACGCGCCTATGCAGCTGGTCAAGATTCCTGCTGGCGGCGGCACGTCCTTCACGATCCCGAACGGAACGGACGAGCCGGAGGCCGCAACCAGTATAACTGGCCTGATTGTCGCGCATCACGCTACTAACGCGTACTGGCAGAGGCCATATGATGACAGCCCGGGCGAAGTGCCTGTATGCTCCAGTATGGATGGGGTGTTTGGCGTTGATTCGGACGGCATCGAGCTAATGTGCCGTGTGTGCGCCAACAACCGCATGGGTAGCGGGCATAAAGGCAGAGGCAAGGCGTGCAAGAATATGGCGCGGCTGCTGATACTGCGTGAGGGCAGCGCGCTCCCGATCGAGCTTGCGCTTGCTACGATGAGCCTACCCAACTGGGCTGCGTACATGGCGACGCTGGCCTCGATGCGGCTTACTCCATTGGATGTGATAACCAAGATTAAGCTGCAACAGGCTACTAATTCCAGCGGTAAGGTGTATAGCCGTGCGATATTTACGGCGGTTGGTACTATCAATAGGGACACGGCTTCGGAGTTGCGCCAGACTATGGCAGCGATTCTCGCGCCAGTGGACGTGACTAAGCTGCTTGACGAGGCTTCGCAAAGCCCGCAGAGCGCGTAGTGCGCGCTTAAATGTTCTTTAGCGGAGTTTCTACATTGACTAATGCGCGCGCGTATGCGCGGGTTCTCTTCATAGAGAACCCTAATGCGCGCGCGCATTATATAGAAGGAATACTAGCAACTATCACGGAGATATTATCAAATGCAAAACAGAGTAACAGTATCGACGCAACTGCCAAAATGGGTTGGATATGATCACGTTCGAAAGCTCGCTCGTGATATGTTTGACGATGCTATTGAAAGCGGCGACAAGGATTTGGTGCGCCGCGTTGACGGATGGTTGGTATACGGTCTATGCGTTATAGGCATGGCTGATGAATGGTCAAGGGAGCGTGAAATACTAGATAGCGTAAACTGGGTAATCGACTTAAATAAGTGCCAAAGTGCTGATAACGTAGCTCAGAAGCGCGAAAATGATAACAGCACTCTATCGGATGTGTTGAGTAATCGCCCTCGAACTGTAGAAGGAGCCTATATAGGTATAAATAAATTTCGTGAAGCCATTAATCATCACTTCGGAACGTCATATGATCCTGTTTCGCTCGAACAGGTGTCGGCGTTTGTCGAAGGTATGAGGCTGGAAGGGTATAAATATGAGTGATGAAATTGAGTATCAGAAACAATTTACTGATGCGTTGAAATCGCGAGGCTGGCTTACTGTTGGCGTTAGGAATCCTCCGCAAGCTGGCTGGCCGGACGTCATGGCGTTCAAAGCTGGTAAAACGGCCATGTTCGAGATAAAGAAGCGCGGCGGACGTTTGTCCGCCGAACAGGAGCGCATGCATAAGCTGTTGCGCGGATATGGCGTGTATGTATGCGTTGTAAGTAGCGCAAAAAGCGCAGAGGCCGTGCTTGGGATGCTGGACGAACGATTTATCGATTAGATACAAACTACGCGCTACGAGGCTTCCAGACGTGTTTCAGCGCAAGCTCATGGCTGTTGCAGTCCCAGCTTTGAGTATAGCGTCTCCTGTAGTGCCTGTGAGAAGTTGATTCCGCTCTTTACGGCGCGCGAGTTAAGCCATGCTGGTAGTGTTACAGTGCGTTTTACGGAGCGGATGTCGTTAGCCTTGCGGTATTCCTCTAGGTCAACATAGATAAGGGAGGCGAACTGGCCTTGATCCAGCGGAATGGATTCGATGTCTTGCGGCGGCGGTATTGGATCGCCGTGCTTGATCGAGGCATCAAGCCAGCAGCCCAGCGCGTCGTTTGCCATTTCCATGGCCTCGGGCAGGGTATCGCCCTGTGTGCCGCAGCCGGGCAATCCCTTGAACAGGACGCTATAGCCGCCGTCGGCTTCTTTCACGAAAACGGCGGGATAGATATACACCATTGTACCAACCTCCAATCCCTATTGCTTTATGCCTGCGTCCTTCAGCATTGCGTAACACAGGCCCGATCTTATTTCTGCCGCGTGTCTTGGCACGATAATTGTGCCGGGCTTTGTCGGATGGCGGTATTTATCATGCTTTTTGCCATGCTCGTAGAGCCGCCAGCCGTCATCCTTGATAAGTCTGATAAACTCATGCGTTTTCACTATACCGCCCCCGTGATTATAGTATACCACATACCAGTAAGTATTGCAAGCAGTAAATACTGATATTTATCACTGGAGGTAAAGAACGATGCAGACTGAAACTGGGATACGAAACCTTATTCGCGACACACTGCGCGACGATGGGTGGTATGTGTTTTATATCATGCAGGGGCTTGGTTCGACGCCAGGGATCAGCGACTTGTGCGCCGTGAAGCGCGGTCGAACGGTCTGGGTGGAGATAAAGACACCGCGCGGACGCAAGAGCGGCGGGCAGAACGAGTTTCAGCGGCTTGTGACGGCGCATGGTGGGGAATACCGCGTCGCAAGAAGTATCAAAGATATAACAGATATGCTTGATCAACAAACGCTGTACGATCTGGGGCTGAACGCATGAGTAAACGCAAAAGTTATCCACAGTTTATCCACAATGAACGCATAACTAAAAATGGTTATGTGAGCATAGATCATGGTTACAAAAGTGTGACGTCGCTGAAAAATCTGAGGGAAAAACGCGTCGAGTTTGACTGCGTTTTTGCTCGGTATCAAAGAGCGCGCGAGATGAGCCGAAGCGTATCAAGGGCACTGGAAACCAGCTCTAGAAGCACAAGCGGCGGTAGTAGCAAAATAGAAAAGATTGTAGCAGAACTGGACGCTTATGAAATGCAACTTATGCAGAAAGTGCATGATTTATCAGTCGAGATCAAAAACGCTGAATCGCTGCTGGATTCCCTGTTCACTGGTATCAAAGCCGAGATAATGAAACTGCGCTACATAAACTGCATGCGCTGGCACGAGATATCGCGCTTGACGCATTACAGCATTAGCGCGCTGTATGCCATTAATAATAGTTGCATGATGGTGATAACCGATAACGAAACACGAAAAACCTAGGTACACCAACAAAAAACTAAAAAAATATAAGCCAAACTATTGACAAATATAAGCACACATGATATAATATGAGTATGGAAAGGCACTAAACAAGGAGGGCGTGGTACGTATGACAAGGCCTGAACTAAGGGAGCGGCTGCTTGAACTGATATACCCCGATGTGACTGAACACTGGAGCCGTCCGGAGGCTGTACGAGTATACGCCGTGGACGTAACGGACAAGCCCCTACCCAAACGGTATACCAGACGGATTCTACGGTTCCGGGTGCCCGATGAAATGCTAGACCAGATAATAATTATTAGGAGGGCGAGACCATGACTAAGCGTGAACTGCGCAACTATGACCGCTTGATAAGCGAGCTGGAAGATTATATAGACATAATCAGGCGTGACCTGGATGACATCGACGCGTATATAGACGTGTTGTGCGAGTGCGCCGAACGCTGTGACGAGACCGATGTAAAGTACTATATCGATATGTACCGTGGAAAGAACACCAAAGAGTTGTTGCTGTGGATGGAATATCTCCTGATGACGTATGAGGGATACGTGGAGGAAGCGTGCGAGACGAGCTTTCCGTACGGCGTTCCCTGCTATGAGTATTACAACGGCTTCCCGCTTCGTACTCTTTAAGGCTTCATTGTGAAAGTATAACAACAAAAGCAAACAGATGACACATAAATGTAACAATAAAATATGAGCTAGACTATTGACAAATATGAGTGGATCTGATATAATATAAGCAGATGAAAGGGGGAGACAAGATGAAGGCCGAGCAAATAGCGATGGACGGGACGGTGCGGACGCTGAAAATGAAAGCGCCTAGGCTGAAATGGACATACGCCGCTGATGGTGTGGCAAGCCCGGACGCAGCCCACGACCAGAACTGGAAGCCCACGACACTAGGGGCATGGATAGCGCAGATAACGCAAGGCGCGCTAACGGTAGACAGTGACACCCGGGGATGGACACGGCGGGAGACCGCCTGAAAAATAAAGGCGGGGCAACGCGACGCTGCAACAGCTACCACCGCAAACGGCCACAGGGCAACAGCCCATAGCAGGACGGAGCGACAGCCGAGCAGACCACCGCGAAGCCCCGCCGCCGCAACGCAACGCAATAGAAAAATGAGCGCGAGAGCCGCGGCTAGCGCGCACGCTAGCCCGGCGAACGCGCACTGCGCGAAGCGCACAACCCCGTCGAGCCAACCGAAACCAAGCCCCGTGAGATGCGCTGATGAAAGCGGCTGTCAATAGAAGGGTGGAGATTTATGTAGGCGAAGCCGGAATAAATACTACCCGACATTGACAGCCCTAATGCCAGCTGAAAAAATGGGAAGTGGGTATGCCGCAGCCACAGATGCGGCATACCCATGATTGAAACGTAACCTCGTTCCTTCGTTCTCCAAACCTTGTAGTAAATTGTAGTATTGGTCATGTTATAATGGTATTGTTAGAAGGTGATGATTATGGGAATGCGTCCGAAGTTTATGACACCTGAATCGATGGAAAAGGCTGTTCAAGATTACTTTGACTATCAATCAAGTCATCATAAATTGCCTACAATGACTGGATTGGTACGTGTTTTAGGGTTTGCTGATCGTACTTCATTGAGGGATTACAAGGCTAAAGATAAATTCTCCCACATTATAATAAACGCCAGACGTGTGGTTGAAGAACATTATGAAGAGGCGTTGTTGGGCCGTGATTCGTTTCGAGGATCACAATTTGCGTTGAGGATTAATTATGGCTGGACTGATCCTAAAGATGATTCTGTATCTGGAACACAAGTAATTCTGGTTAATGATTTGCACGCAAATGATTTAGTTAGGAAGATTGCTGATGGAAGTTCGACGAAAGCTGCTGTCGATGGTGATTCCTCCATCGTTCTTTGATGTTTATGATGATATTGGTAAGTGTGTTCATCGGCATTATTGGTTCAAAGGTGGTCGTGGTTCTGGAAAGAGTTCATTCATAAGCATTGTTATTGCTATTGGTCTTTCGTTAGACAAAAAGGCTAACGCTATATGTTTTCGACAAGTTGGCAATACATGCTTTGATAGTGTGTATAAGCAGATTGTTTGGGCGTTGGATGAATTGGGTATTGGTCATTTATGGCGGTTTAAGGTTCATCCGTTGGAGATTGTTAATAAGTTAACAGGACAGCGAATTATGTTCCGTGGTGCTGATGATGTAACGAAAGTGAAATCTATAAAGGCAAGTCCTGGTTACTTTCGTTATGTCTGGTTTGAAGAGTTAACAGAGTTCCGAGGTATTGACGATGTACGAAGCATTATACAATCAATTGGACGTGGTACACAATTGTTTCAGGCGTTTTATTCATATAATCCACCTAAGTCTGCTAATAATTGGACAAATGCTGAAGTTCTTACGTTACAAGAAGGACGTTTTGTGCATCATTCTGATTACCGAACAATGCCAAGAGAGTGGTTAGGTGATGTGTTCATTGATGAAGCTGAATTGCTTAGTAAGATGAATCCTCGTGCTTTTGCTAATGTTTATCTCGGTGAAGTGACTGGAACTGGTGGTCAAGTATTCGATAATCTTATTCTCGAAGCTATTTCTGATGGATTAATTGATACGTTTGACCGCTTTGAGTATGGTTTGGACTTTGGATTTGCTGTTGATCCTGATGCTTTGGTTGAATGTCATTATGATAGAAAGTATCGTATTCTTTACATTACGAAGGAGTTTTATGGTATTAAGAACACTGTTGATAATCTTGCTAAGTTTGCTTATTCTATTGTCGGCAAGCATTCCATTATTGCAGATAGTGCTGAACCTCGGATGATTAGTGAGCTAAGGCGTCATGGTCTTAACGTTTCTCCGGCTAAAAAAGGTACAGGAAGCGTTGATCATGGTATTCGTTGGTTATCTGAATTGTCGGCTATTCAGATTGATCCTGAACGTACACCTAATACTGCTAGGGAATTTAGCATGTTCGAGTATAGAAAGGATAG
>BNUH01000083.1 GCA_025997215.1 Clostridia bacterium | reverse complement strand
GGAAGGCGTACCATCCCACCAAACCGGAACTGGCGCGCAAGTTTCACAAGCCTGGCAAACCCAACGCGTACCAGGCGGGCGAATACGCCAGGCTGGGCGATACGGTGTACCGATGCACACGCAAGGATACGATTGCCAGCCCGGGCGAGAAGCCGGGGAGTTGGGAAGCCGCGCAATGATCCAGGTACTGTATAGCTATGAAGCGCACATACTCCCGCCTCCAGAGGAACCACGGCTGACATTCACTGTTACGCCAAAGAACATCCGAGCAGTGACGTTTAACGGCCGGGTATGGCGTGAGTACGAGATAGCAAAGTCGTGTTCCATGACGGTCGAGGGCGAGACGCCGGATAACTGCATGATATGGGAGTGCAGCGGCGGGAGCGCTGGCCGGGGATCATCCAGCAATAGCGGCACCAGGACGGGCGGCGGCGGCGGTTGCGGTGGGTACTTCGCAAGTTATCAAGGGCTGCTTGCGGATGGCGCGATCAGCATCGGCGCGGGCGGCGCGACTGGCGGTGCCGCTGGCGGCGAGACCGTGCTAACCATGCCCGGCATAGGCGTAACGGTACTTGCGCCCGAGAGTGAAAAAGGGTCAAACGCTAATGGCTACGGTGCAATATCAGGCGCGACGGGCGGCGGGGCTGGCGCATTGGCGAATAACGCGGGCGCAAATACTGGATCGGGTACGGGGCAGGGCAATTCGACCGTGCCGTTCTTAGATACGGTCAACTGGTATCCACTTTGCGGCGCAGGCGGCGGCGGCGCGCTGTTTGATTCAAACAAACACTACAAGGGCGGTCCAGGCGGATCGGACGGCGGTGGCGGCGGGTACGTGTTTGTCGTCAGTGATATAAACGGCGGCTCAGGCGGTTTTCGTGGCGGCGGCCAAGGCGGAAACGGAACAACCGTGCCTACCGATGGATTTGACGCAACTGATTACGGCGGCGGTGGCGGCGGCGGGGGCAAGAACTCCGGCACCACGCACATAACGGGGGCTGGTAAAGGTTACCAGGGCGTGGTAATAATCCGCGTACCTATTAGCAGGGCCTAGCATGGGTAGTAGTTAAAGTCTGTTTAGGGGGGGATTAACACGCCAGCTTATCGTATTATTCGCCTAATATTTGGCGAACGCAGGCGGCCTGAAGTGATCGGCGTTACGGGCGAAAACGAAGCCACAGCGCTGGTTATCGACGTATCCAGCGTGCTGGACGTACAGCCGGAGGCGACATTTGGCATAGAGGTATTGCGTCCTGATCACACGCGCTATCCTGCCGCTGTCGGGCTGGAAGCGGACTGCAACGGGTGCATTGAGTATCTGGTTAACGGCGTGGACCTGGTAAAGCCGGGGCATATCGTATACCAGGTGCACGCGCACGCGGGCACAACACATATCAAAAGCTGGACGGCGCAGTTTGAGGTGCTGCCCGGGCTGTCGGGCCTCAATCGGCCTGCGCTGAAACCCGACTGGGTATGCAAGCTCATGGACAGCATTCATGACGTATACCGTGCGCGGGATGAAGCGGCCGGGTACCGAGACCAGGCGGAGACGATCGCGGCGGACATGGCGGCGATGCTTGAACAGTCGCAGGCCGCGATGGATGCCATACAAGCCGCGCACGACGAGATTATGGACGCGCTGGAAGGACTGCAGGCGGACGGCGGTCTGAATAACATCATCGAACTGGAAAGCAAACAAGACCTGCCAGAGGTCGGGGCGGACAGAGTGCTGTACCTTATCGACGGCGCGGCGTATGTCTGGCTGGATGATCCGGCGGGGTATGTCCCGCTCATGTGGGATGCTGAGGAACCGCTGGAAGGCGTGGTTATCGACTGCGGCGAAGTAGTCTAGTAAAAAATGGGTGAGGTGTAATTATGGCTAATCGTCGATTTGATAACACCAAACTATACATCAAACGCGGGGCTGCGGCGACATTAGCGGTACGGAATCCGGTGCTGCTGCCGGGCGAATTGTGTTACGAGATGGATACCAAAAAGTTTAAGTTTGGCGACGGCGTAACAGAGTGGAATTCACTGGCGTATGCGTCCAGCGGTCAGAGTGTCGTCAGTGTTGACGAGCCAACCGCGTCCGACATTGATTTCGACATCGGTGCGCTGTGGATTCAAACCTCACCACCGCCGGGCAGGTTGTGGTATCTGGCCGACATTGACGAATTAGACAACGCGCAATGGATCAGTTGTGTCACGCCGGGCGATCTGGCGGGGGCAGGGTATGGCGACATGCTGACCAACATATTCGCCACAAATCCTAAGGCGGGCAGCGGGTACGTGGACAAGGCGATAGCCGCCGACAAGCTGGCCGCTGTTACAACAATCGGCGTATCCGGCGACGCCACTGGCGCGGTCAACAGCGATCTATCTGGCGCGGCCACTATCCCGATCACATTGAAGTCAGTCGGAGCGCCGGGGACTTACACCAAGGTAACAACTGACGCGGCCGGGCGTGTATCAAATGGCACAACCCTTGGCGAGGCCGACGTTCCGGACATCCACCTGGCCAAGGTTGTGGACGCGGGCAGCGCCGCAGGGCTGGACGCGGGTGAGGCGGCGGGTGAGGTTCCGATCATTGGTCTGGGTGGAACGCTGTCCATAAGTGTCTTACCGACGCTGACATCCGCCAACATTACCGACCTGGGCAGTGCGGCCACGAAGGACGTGGGTATTCAGGCGGGCAATGTCCCGCTCGTCGGTGTTGACGGCAAGCTTCCCACATCGGTACTGCCCCCGTTATCTAACCATAGCCATAACTACGCCGTGGACACAGCCGCCGACCTGGTAACGCTGACCGACGCGATCATGGGCGACATTGGCATAGCACAGGACACGGGCAGCTCGTATATTCTAGTCGACGACGATCCAACCGTGCTTGCCGACTGGATCAAGATTACCAATGGCGCGGAGGGTGTGACCTCGGTCAATGGACAGACGGGCGCGGTCAGTCTGACAACGAGCGAGGTTACCGAAGGTTCAAACCAATACTTCACAACGCAGCGCGCGCAAACGGTTGTGGACGACTTCTTCGACGGGCTGACGACGGACGATCTGCCTGAAGGCACTACTAACCTTTATTACACGGACGAGCGCGTGCGCGCGGTGATTGATGAATCTGGTCTTGTCGGCGAACAAGGCCCGCCAGGACAGCAGGGCGTGCCAGGGCCGCAGGGTTTACCAGGCGAACAGGGTGAGCAAGGGCCGCAAGGTGATCCAGGCGTGGACGGCGTGGACGGCGCGCCGGGTGAGCAAGGCCCAATGGGTCAGAGCGGCGTAGCCGACGCGATTCCGCTAACGCTGATAGCTGCGGACTGGTCGGACAGCCAACAGACCATAACAAACGCGTGGGTAACGTCGGCGGCGCACGGTATGATCCAGTTGGATCAGGGGGTTAACGCGGAGCAATTCGATGAATTCATAGCCGGCAAGATCATCGTATCCGCACAAACGGACGGCTCGGTAACATTCAAGGCGTTCGGTGCGATCCCGGCGATGGATATCCCGGTAACGCTGCTGCTATTGGAGGCCGCGCCATGATCCAGGTGCTGTATAGCTATGCGTCATACGTGCTTCCACCTCCTACGGAACCACGGCTAAAATTCACCGTTGAACCGAAGAATATTCGGACTGTGACATTCGACGGTTTGATATGGCGCGAATACGAGATAGCCAAGTCCTGCACGATGACGCTGGAAGGGTTAAGCCCGGACGGGTGCATGGTCTGGGCATGCGGCGGCGGTGGCGGAGGGCGTACGTCGGTGTTATCAGGTTCGTACGCTGTAGGCGGCGGCGGTGGCGGCGCGGCGGCGGTGGCGGATTACACAGGATCGCTGGCTGATGCGGTGATAACGATAGGCGGGGGCGGCGCAGCTGGCGCAGTTGGCGGTGCTACGAGCATAGTCATGAATGCCCTGAATGTGACGCTCACGGCGGCGAGAGGCAGTTCAAACTCGTCGGGTGGAAATTCGGGCGCGGGAAACGGCGCTGGCGAGGGCGGATGCAATACAACGCAATGGCCCGGCAACGGATCGAGGCCAGGTAGCGGAATTTCTACGATCCCATTTGGCGACACGGTAAACTGGTACGCGTTATGCGGCGGTGGCGGTGGCGGTTCGGCATACGACAGTTCAAGTAGAAGCTGGCAGGGCGGTGCAGGCGGCACCAACGGCGGCGCGGCTACGGCTAAATCAGCTAAGAGCGGCGCGGCGGTTCCGGGCGCATTAGGCGGCGCGGTAGGCGGCGGCGCTGGCGGATACGCGAATAGTACAACGTCTCATGGCGTGGGCGGCAACGCGACGGATTACGGCGGCGGTGGCGGCGGCGGCGGAAAGGCTGCTGCCAGCAGCACCCAAGTGCCGGGCGGTAAAGGTTACCAGGGCGTGTGCCTAATCCGCGTGCCCATCGGCACGGCTTAATATTGCGCGTTGGGGATATAGAGGCGGATTCATTGCGCGAGGGGAGGAGGGAAGCGGTTGCAAGAGTATTTGATGGTGGACGGCGTACAAGCTATCGCTGATGCGATGGTGCGGACAGGGCTGCCCGTTGGCGGCGAGGCGGATGCAGTGCTGGCGAAAAACAGCGCGGCTGATTTTGACGCGGGATGGATACAGTTATCGGGTATCGCCCAAAGCGGTCAGTATGGCGACTTGATAGGCGCGCCTGTCCTAGCGCCGGTTGCAACATCCGGGCAGTATGCGGACTTGACAGGCGCTCCAAACCTTGCGCCAGTGGCCACGTCTGGGCAGTATACAGATTTAACGGGCACGCCTAACCTTGCGGCAGTCGCCACATCGGGACAGTATGCCGACTTAGCTGGCAAGCCCAACATTGCGCTGGTTGCCACGACGGGTCAGTATACGGACTTAACGGGCGTACCTAGCCTTGCAACGGTTGCAACCTCGGGGCAATACGCGGACCTGGCGGGGAAACCAGTGCTCGCGCCGGTCGCAACGTCGGGACAGTACTCCGACCTGACAGGACTGCCAAGCCTAGCGCCTGTCGCGACGTCCGGGCAGTACGCGGATTTGGCGGGCACGCCTAACCTTGCAACCGTGGCAACCAGCGGATCGTATACGGATTTGGCGAATCAGCCTACCATCCCAATGCTCAATAATACGCTGACCAGCACATCGGTCACGCAAGCATTGACAGCGGCGCAGGGCAAGGCGCTCAATGATTTGATCACCGTGATCAACAATGCTGGGTATGTGGACGGCGATCAGGTTAACACGATAGTCAGCACAGCCGTTGAAAACGCCATCGGCGGGTTGATGGTGTTCGTGGACGCACTGCCGGACACGGGCGAGTTAGGCAAGATATATCTAGTCACTAGCAGCGGCGGCGACGACTTGTACGATGAATACGTCTGGGACGGGACGCAGTTTGACAAAATCGGCGCGTTGGAGATTGACTTATCCGGGTATCTGCAGATAGTTGACGCGGCGACTCAGTATGTCGCCAAAACCATAACCATCAACGGCAAACCGCTTAGCGCAAACGTGACATTGACTGCGGCGGACGTTGGCGCGGCGGCTGTGTCGCATACCCATGACGCGTCAGGGATCACCAGCGGCACACTGGACCCAGCGCGTATACCCGCACTTAACCAAAACACAACGGGCAACGCGGCCACAGCCACAAAGCTGCAGATAGCGCGGACATTAGCGTTCACGGGCGACGCAACCGGCAGCGGGACATTTGACGGCAGTACGAATTATTCGGCGGCGTTGACGCTGGCGACGGTAGCCACAGCCGGGAGCACTGGCGAGGCAGCCAACAAAGCGCTCACATACGGCGGGACGTTCGTCATCCCTCAAATTACAATCAACGCTAAAGGGCTTACCACTGCAGCGACAGCGCGGACAATGACCATGCCGGCAGCGCCGACTACCATACCAGGCAACGCGGCTACAGCATCCAAACTGGAGACGGCGCGAACGATCGGGATCAGCGGCAAGGCCACGGGCACTGCAACATCATTCGACGGATCAGGAAACATAACTATCCCTGTCACGGCAGTAACGGACGCCGCGACGCTTACCACCGCGCGCACGATTGCGATTAGCGGTAAAGCCACAGGAACCGCGACGTCGTTCAATGGTTCGACGAATATTACGATACCCATAACAGATTTGGCTATATCGGCGGCGGATGTGCCAACACTTAACCAGAGCACAACAGGGAACGCTGGTACTGCTACAAAGCTGCAAACGTCGCGGACGATCAACGGTGTAGCGTTTGACGGCACGGGGAATATAACCGTCGCTGACAATACCAAGCTCCCGCTTGCGGGCGGGACAATGACGGGCACGATTGCTAACGCAACAAACACAATAATAAACAAGAACGTTATAACGTCTACATACATTAACGGGTTCAGAGGCGTTAATGTTGCGGTAAATGATACCACAACGGCGGGCGCGTATAATGTTCTATATTCCGCTGCCAGCACAAACGGTCGGTTTGCGTTTGGCGTGTACCAGAATGCAGCGTTTATCAACTATCAAACCAAAACAGTTATCGATGCCGGGACTAATTCGCGGGCCGTTGACTTTCTGTTTAACGAGGATGGAACTACAAACATCAAAGCGTTGTCGCTTGTCAACGCGCGTGCGTTCGTGACCAACCTTGCAAGCACCGCTTCCGCAAACTTTGACGGCACGGCTAATAATACTCACGGCGTGACGGGGGTGCTGCCCGTAGCCAATGGTGGGACGGGTAACACATCCGGTAACACAGCGGGTAACGCCTCGACAGCGAGCACGCTGCAAACCGCGCGCACGATTGCCCTGAGCGGCAAGGCTACGGGTACAGCGACATCGTTTAACGGCAGCGCTAACATTACGATACCTGTCACTGCACTCTCTATCGCGGCGGCGGACGTGCCTACGCTCAATCAGAATACGACGGGTTCAGCGGCTACGCTTACCACCGCCAGGACGGTTCAGACTAACCTTGCGAGCACAGCGGCGGCTAGTTTCAACGGTTCGGCGAACATTACGCCGGGGGTTACGGGCGTACTGCCTATCGCCAATGGCGGGACCGGGAATACGACGGGCAATGCTGCAACCGCTACTACGTTACAGACCGCGCGTACGATCGGTTTGAGTGGCAAGGCTACGGGTACAGCGACATCGTTCAACGGTTCAGCGAATATTACGATCCCGGTTACCGCGTTGTCGATCACGCCGTCGGATGTGCCGGGCGTGGTCAGTCAGGTATCGTTTGGCACGATCAGCGTGGGCACAACCGGCTGGACAAAGGGCGCCGATAACCTTTATCGACAGGACATCACCAATGCGGCGGTGACAGCGGCCATGCATGTGATCATCGGCCCGACATCGGCTAGCGCGGCTAATATATCGCTGGTGGGCGGCGAAACGTCGGCGGGCAAGTACATGCTCATTGCAACCGCAGTCCCGACCGCCGCATGCACGCTTAACGTTTGGATTCTCAAGGCCAACTGATCATTACAGTAGGAAAAGGAGGCCGTTAGCATGAAAAAAACGATTGTGGACTGGGTTATGCGCGGGCGGCTCCTATTGTTGGGGCTTTTTATATTGATCGTGTGCAGTGTACAACTACTCGACGTATCAGTCGCGGCAGAGCGGGAGGTGTTTAGGCAATTATGGAACTTGCGTAAACTGGCGGTGGATACGCTTGTCTCCGAGATCGACGCGTATGTCAGTAACGACGACGACTGGGAGACATTCGACTATGCGAAGTTGTTGGAGCAGCCTGTAAGTGTGCTGGACAACTTCCCGCATTCTAGTATCGTGCTATATGACCAGTACATGAACCTGTTGAGTAACCACGTTATACCGCATGATGCAAACATTATAGAACCTATAGACGAACCGACTGTGATGGCGGCAGTCCGCAGCGACACATACGGCCACGAGGTCGTTGTCTCCGCCGATCCGTTGGGGAATAGCAGTGACTACACATACTACTATTTTAGATGGATTCCAAGCAATGAACGCTATGCGCATCGTCATGTGCTTATAACAGCCATGAACATGCAAACGATCACTGCTGATGCGCCCAGCCGCGCATTGCTAGGCTGGAGCGTGAGGCTGTTGGTCGCGGCGGCGTGCGCAATCATTATCGCGGGCGTTACGGTGGCAATGTATCCTAGAAAGACATAGGAGGCGGGCCATGCAGGAAAACGACGAGATGGCCGCGCTTATCCATATTTTGATGGCGGTGGCTGGTGCTATGGCAAGAATGCTTAATAAGGGCGACAAACCGCTGCAGATTGGCCGCGTTCTAGGCGAGCTGTTCGTGGCCGGGTTTATGGGCCTCATTTTTTACTGGATTACGCGTGAGGCCGAGATCAAACCTGGCTGGGCGTTCGCCGCTGCGGGCATTGCCGGATGGGTCGGGCCAACGGTCCTTGACTGGCTGGCCACGATCGTCGAAAAAAAGACGGGCACGAAACTTACCCAGGACAAGGAAGATGGTGCTAAATGATCAGCGCGGGGGAATTAGCGAGAAAGGCGGCGGCGAAGGTTCGCACGCCGCCTATTCCGTACCTTTTGGGCGGCAGGTCGGACAGAGGCACGGACTGCATCAACATGATCGGCTGGTGCGTACAGGAATTAGGCGGTCGTAAGGAGGATATCCCTAGGGGCAGCAATACCGCATGGCGGCAGTCGATGCAATGGACGGGCACGCTTCAGGAAGCGCGCATGCAGGGGCGGCTGGTTCCGGGCGCGCTGGTGTATATCAAGGCCGCGCCGTCCGCTCAATGGCCGGACGGGGATTATGAACACGTCGGGGTGTACGTCGGGAACCAGCCCGGATGGGCGAAGGATCAGGTAATTGTGCATGCAAGCTATTCAAGGGACGGTGTGTTCCCGTCCACGCTCAAAAACGCGTGGACGCACGCCGCATGGCTTAAATGCGTGGATTATACGGGTAAAGGGGGCGCGGTTGGTATGCAGTCGGTGGAGGGTGAGCCTGCTGCGGTTGCAGGGGTAACGGTATCGAGCGTTGAATCCAGCGCGCCGCAGGACGTCATGATTAGCGCTCCGCAAGCCGTTGTTTTCCCCAAACGCGGGCAGGTTACGGCTGGCGGCGGGTTGCGTATGCGCAAAACACCCAAAACAAACGGCGAGTACATGCTCATGATCCCCGCCGGGTCTATCATTGACATTACCGCCGCCGTGGATGGTTGGTATCAAACGCACTGGGCGAACGCTAGCGGGCAGACGTTTACAGGGTGGGTCAGTTCGGAGTACGTCGCGGCGTATGAGCAGACGCAGCCGGCTTATCATCAATCGTTTATACAACCGCCGGTGAATAATGCGGCGGGTCAACCGATCGTCGTGAATGTTACGATGCCTACGCCGCCAGTTGTGCCTAAGAAGCCCAATGTGTTCCGCAGGATCATCAACGCCATTCGCGGAGATTAAGAGTAGAGGTGAGGGTATGAATATCCAGACTATGGTTGTGGAGATTGTCGTGGCGATTGCTGTCGCCATTATTACGCGGTATATCGTGCCATGGATCAAGGCGCACACCTCGCTTGAACAGCAGAAGGCATTCAACGGCGCGATCGATATATTCGTCGCGGCTGCAGAGCAGGTGTTTGGCGGTCAAAACGGTAAACAGAAAATGGAGGCCGTCAAGGAATGGCTTTCGACGCGCGGTATCGACGCAGACGAGGTCGACATCGAATCGGCTGTGTATCGATTGAGGCATACATGGGCTGATGTGCCGGAGTACGCAGAGCTAATCGAAGGATTGGCAAGCGTTACGCCGGAGACGGCGGATACTATATCGGAATGAGGTTATGCCCCGCCAGCGTGCGGGGCTTTTTTTCGTTTGGCTGCTTGTTTCAAATGCAGGCCAATATTATTCGCGAAAGAAACCTTTCGCGAAGTCATAGTGATTGATATGTCGATAAAATGTCGCTATACTTGTGCATTATGCTGCATCGAGTATTATGCAGTATTGTCCAGCGTAATCTAGTGAATATTATACCGGATTGATCCGAATTTGCGCATAATTCACACCTTTTATGCAATTCCGGTTCGGAGGAATGGCGTTATTATTGCCGACGTATATCTGCCGCAGACGGACGCGAAAAAGAGGCTTCAACCGGTCACAAATTGTGAGCGGTTGACATCCTTTCGCCGTGTTCTTGTAACCATTCTGGAACCGACAAAACTGGTTCGGGTTCTCCTGCATACACGATGCCATCACGTTCGTACATGGTTATTACCTCCCTTAACGTAAAGGTTCTACTTTATCGACAAGTATGTTGCGCAGTGCATCTATCTCTCGCCAAACACGATCGGCGTTTTCCTTAATCACACGCCGTACCTCATCCGGCGGCATACGGCTGTAGTTTTCCCACATACGAACACGCAGATCATGTATATCATCGACTGTCTAGATCATCTATCCGACCTGCCCAGCTTTGATCGATTTGTCCATCCGAGTACACGCAACGCTTCCAAATAGGCGCGGTGAGTATCAGCAATCCGCTCCTCGTTTGTGGCATCTTTAAGCCGCTCATAGTTCCATTCACGGATTCGATGTATATCATCGATTGTGAACGCGGGAGAAAGTGTTGGAGGCGGCAATTCATGTATCATCTTTATCGCCTTCCATGAAGCTCGATGGAGACATGACAAGCATGTCGGGTAAATGTTCCATAACGGCTATCACTCTGACGCCGCCCATAGTTCGATGATTAACGATGTGCTTAAAATTCCACGACACAATCGCATCGCATCTACTAACGATTGCCGCTGCTATATGCTGACAATCATCAAAACTTTTCGGATGCAATATCCCCATTTCGAGAAAACGGTTAGCTATCTCCAACACACGATCATCCGCAGGTACAATGTCAAAGTCTACCTCACTTAATAAGGTATTCAAGACTGTACGCTTAGGTTCGCTACAACGCGCTAATTCCGCTGTAGTTACGGATGATAATACGATATCATACCGACCAGCACGAACTGCTGACCAAAATGACAAAGTATCCGCCATCTTCTCCGGCACATCCGGGGCATCCAAATGGCTGATTACCGATGTATCCAGGTATAGCTTTAGCTTCCTCATGTCTCCTCCTTCGTCTCATCATCTTTGACGTACTCTATCAGGTACACGGAATCGAATTCGCGTACAAGCAATCGGGAGCCAAATCTTGGCCGTTTTTCCATTCTAAGGTGTATTCAGCGACATGAATTGTGTTAAACAATTCAATATCAACCAGTTCCTGATACCATTCTAAAGAAAAATATGGCTTGACGTCAAAACAGCGAGTTTCGCCATTTTTGAAAACTACCCGCAAACAGTAATCGGCCAAAGGTTCAACAGATATTGCCGTAGGTTCCATCATACCCACCTCACTTCAGTGGAGAGATTTTCTTAAAAGGTTTACCGATTAATAGTAATTCCCAGTCCTCCATTAACTCCTCTTTCCTCTTCTCAATCCATACTTGTAACGCTGCAAGTTTTCTCGACGGTAAGTCACCGCTAAGAAGAAAGCCGTCGAGCGATACGATCGCCTGCATATCTTGGTAATATGCATGCAGATGTGGTAGTTTATGCGGGGTAGTCGGCTCAGAATACATATGAATCGTTATTCCGTCGAATCGGCATAATTCAGGCATTAGGTTCGCCCCTTTCAATGTTGGAATCGGTCTGATCATCTTCCACATACTCTAGCAAGTCGCCTGGCTGACACTTCAGATAGTGACATAAAGTAGCGATTGTCTCTGTGTTGAGAGAGGAACCATGCTTACGCCCATTGGCCTTTTCGCTCCGACCGCTTAATATAGCAGTCATCGCGGATTGACCAAAGTTTTCCCACTTGCGAACAGTCGCATATGTGATACCAGATTCGCGCAACTTCGCTATGGTCTTATCATATTTGATGAAACCGCGAGCCAATCAACCACTCCGTTCACCTCGTATTACTTAACCATTAATATTATAGCGCATCATCTGCACGAAAACTAGTGGCAAAACTAACAAATATTTGGCACGAAATTCAGTGCATTTGTCATCTTGCAATGCACGAATTCTCGTGCTATACTAATACCAGATCAAGGGAACACATACACGGCAGCTTGAAAACTTCATAGTACTGGCGGCGGCCAATAAGTAACTACCAAGTGAATAGCGCATTCTGCGCCGAAGATAGGTAAGTGCTGAACGATGTAACAATAACGACTGATTAATATATGGGAGGGTATAACAATGATCAACAAGCGCGAATTGTACGAGGAAATCACCAACAACATTATCAGCCAATTGGATCAAGGTGTTATACCCTGGGAGCGGCCCTGGTTTGGCACGGTTGACGGCCCACGCAGCGGCGCAAGCGGCAAGCCTTACAGCATCCTCAATCAATTATTGGTCAATGAAGCTACGCAATGATCCCTATCTGTTTAGCACAGCGGCAAGCAAAGCGCGCCAGGCGGTAGAGTACATACAAGACCACGCCAGCGCCAGCATGGACGCCAGCACAGACGCGTTAGCGGCCTAACAGAATAGCTCACGGCGAAGGTTATTCGCCTTCGTCGTGAGTAGTGCCTCGTTTCGGCCATTCTTGTAGGCCTATCTTGTCCAATAGCGCATGATTGGTGAACGCGTTGACAGATTCACCAGCGGCAGACGCGGCCTGTTCTACGAGGCTTTTACAGCCCTTTGGGATAGTTACTCCTAGTCTATCGTAGGCTTTCTCATTATAGCGTTGTTTTACAGCACTTGACGTATGAGTTTTCCTCACACTCGCACCTCCTCTCTAGTCTCAATAGT
>BNUH01000082.1 GCA_025997215.1 Clostridia bacterium | reverse complement strand
TTCTGGCTGTGGTGCAGGGGGGAACGGGCCTCTGGCTCCGAGAACCAACTTCCGCTGCGGCGGGTGCTTTCCTGGCTGGGCGCTTCTTTATGGTTGATGGGTTTACACAATTGGCGCGGCACTACCTTGCCGTTTGCATCCTGTGTACTTTCAAGACCATAAACGCCTTGATATATGACAGGTTGTCCGTCTTTGTCTTTATAGGTCTCTGTATTTGTCCTGCTCTCATCATGATATGTTCGGATTACTTGGGCATAACCCGCTTTCGATGCGCAAGGTTTGTTATTCTCATCATAATACGATTCTGCCAACAACCTACGGCTTGAGTCATAATCCCTTACTGCTGCAGCAAAACCATTTGCAGCAATAACGGGCTGTTCATCTATTCCCCGATATGACTCTTTAATGATGTTTCCGACAGCGTCATACTCGCGTATCAGAATGGCATAACCGCCTGTTTGAATAAGCAGCTCTCCATCGTTTCCAAAGTATGCATGGCTGATGATATTGCCCTGACGATCGTATTCCATGGTGTGCTTAGCGTACCCGCTTTTAGCTACTATCGGTTCGTCATTAACGCCGGTGAATGACTCTTCAACCAGATTGCCACCCTTATATACACGATGAACTGAGGAGTATCCGTCGCGGCCTATCATCAGCCTATTATCTGGATCGTAATAATGCTCCTCGATAGCATGCCTGTCTCTGTCATACGACCTGATCGCAATGGCATATCCCTGCGGTCCGACAGCTGCCTCGCCGCCGTCGCCTCTGTACGCTTCAAAAACGACATTCCCCGTATCATCATAATCACGAACTATTCCGCTGTATCCGCTTTTTGCGATGATCGGTGTATTATCGACGCCATAGTACGAAATAATCCGCAATTGGTTACGCGCATCATATACTCGATGAACCCGCGCATAACCGTCTGGGATTAGTGTAAGTGACCCTGTTTCGTCGTAGTATTTCTCTTCGGTTATGTTATTATTTATATCATATGTACGTTCAGCTTTAGCATATCCATTTGGCAGCATAATCAGACTGCTGGCTATATCGAAATGCTCTTCAGTGGTTATGTTCCCTCTTGTGTCATAATCCACCTTCTTGATTGCGTAACCTGCGGGTAACAATATCAACTGGTCGTTATCACCATAATATGCTTCCAATGTTACTTTATTAGAACTATTATACTGCGTTGTCTTCCTTGCGTACCCGCCGGGCAATAGGATAAGTTTATCATTAGTATCATAATATTTAGCGTCTGTCACATTACCGGTTTCATCATAATCATGAACAACCTTCGCGTAGCCTGCGGGCAGCAGTATGAGTTTTTCATTCGTATCAAAGTAACTAAGTTCTGCGATATTATTCTCATCATTGAACTTGCGTTCAACGATGGCATAACCCATGGCCGTACGTACAAGACGCATATCAACACCAAGATATGTATCTTTTACAGCATTGCCAGCATCATCATATTCTCTCTGGACAGCGCTGTAGCCGTCCGCAAGATTAACTGGCTCATTGTTGATACCCAAATACCTTTCCTGTACAATATGCATTCGATCATCATAAGCCCTATGGATCGACGCGTAACCTCTGGATATCATTATTGGTTTGGTATCCGTTCCGAAGTATGACTCCGTCATTACGTTTCCCGTTGTATCGTATTCACGCACAATAATGGCATACCCAGTAGGGATTATTATAAGGTTATCCTCTGTATCATAATAAGACATGGACTCAACTTGGTTGAGATCATTGAATGACTGTCTCTTGCTCGAATAGCCTGCAGCAGTAAAGACGGGGAGCTCATGATCGTCTAAGTATGATTCGTGCAGCAAATTTCCGTTCATATCATATTCGCTTTTTACAACAGCATAACCGCTTTTTTGGATTAACAATCTATCGTCTGTACCGTAATAAGCACGCCTTTGTACATTCCCGTACTGGTCATAGTCTATTGTTTGTTTGGCGTAACCGTCTTTTGACAATATAGGTTTGTTATCCGTGCCAAAGAGCCTTTCCTCACGTAATTGCTTACCATCGTATATTCTACGAATTACAGCATAGCCATTAATGATTAATATCGGTTTATCGCTCTCGTCGTAATAGCTCTCTTCTATGATATTACTGTTTGCATCATAAAAGCGTCTTACTATTGCATATCCGGCAGATATGATTATTAGGTCACCATCTGCTCCGTAGTACTGTTCTTCAATAACTCTGTTCTGCTTGTCATATGTTTTTCTCGCTTCAGCATAAAGCAGTTTTGTATTATTAGTCAATGCTCCATCAGCGTCCCGATACGATTGAACTAGTACATTTCCTGCAATATCGTAATCGCGAGTAATTATTGCATAACCATCCGGCATTATGAAAGGCTGCCCATTATATCCATAGTATCGTTCTTCTGTAACTCGTTTCTGAGCGTTATATATACGTGACACCCTCGCATACAATGCCTTTGCACTAGGAACAAGAATACCATTTTCATCGTAGTACGCTACATCGATCAGGTTACCGCTGCTGTCATAGCGTTGTGTGAACGACGCATAGCCATCCAGAAGCGCTACTGGGTTCCCGCTGGGATCTTGATATATTTCTGATACGAGCTTGTTATCCACATATACACGCTCGACTCGTGCGTAGCCAATGACCGCGTTTACTGGGTAACCGTCATTATCCCAGTATGATTTGCTTAATGTGTTCCCAGTAGCATCGTACTCCTCTGTGAGACTGGCATACCCGTTAACGGATAATATAGGATTCTCATCCGTATCGTAATAAGATTCTTTTGTAATTCTGCCAGAATTATCGAATTCCCTTGTTACCTTTGCGTAACCATCATCGCAAAAAACAGGATTGCCTTCATAATCGGTATAACGTTCCTCTATGATAAGGCCTTTTTTGTCAAACTTATACTGAACGCTGGGAGCTTTTTTATCAATAGGGGTTACTGGGCTGCCATCAATATCCAAGTAACTTTCAGCTATTAAGACTTTCTTGCTATCGTATTGGTAATCAGCCTCATGGTACCCCTTTTCACATAGAACAGGTTCTCCAGCTGCATCATAATATTTCTCTTGTGTACGGTTGTTCCTTTTGTCGTAAGCATAAGCCACTTCACTGTAACCATATTGATTCAGTATTGGGTTTCCATCCGAACCATAATATTTGATTTGAACTACATTATTGTCTTTATAAGTATTTAAAACATAAGCGTAGCCTTCACGCCATTCAATAAGGCTTTCTTCAGTATCAAGGTATCGTTCTTCAATCAAGTGGCTGCTTTTATCATATAGATACTCTTTCACTGAATATCCATCATGAATAAGCATCAGATTCCCATCTATTCCATAGTATGACTCCTTGCTCACCAGACCTTTTGTTACATTCTTATAATCGATTACAATCCGTGCGTATCCCTTAGGCCCTATCATCATTTCATCGTATTCATCATGATACTCTGCAGTTAATAGTATCTTTTTATTGAATGTTTGTAATAAGGACGCATAACCCTTATTTGATACTGTTGGATTACCTGTAGCATCCAAAAAGTGCTCACTGAGTATCACATCGCTAGATCCACGTTCATACAGGATGGTAGAGACACCGTCCGTATTCAGCATTGGCTTGCCATCCGCATCTAGATAGGATTCACGAATCAGTCGGTTTTCTTTGTTATATTCGTATTCTTTTTTAGCAAACAAACCTGGTGGTACTACATAGTTACCGTTCGCATCAAAGTATTCGATCGATAATATGCGCAATCCTTTATATGTATTGACTAGTTTGGCATACCCTTGTGGGCAATTGACTTGCGCGCCGTCCTTGTTGTAATACACTGTCTCTATAAGTTTAGCTGAACCGTTCAGCTTATGCTTTATCGTTGCATAGCCTTGCTTAGTATTAACGAGATTGTCCTCGGTATCATAGTAGTCAATCTGACCCGGCTTAGTGTGTGCGTTGAGGGTGATCTTGTAGTAACAATAGCCATCTTCATTCATGATTCGATTGCCATCTACATCGACCCAAGTTTCTTGTATAAGCGTCTTTGCTATGTATTTCTTTACTGTTGGTACTTGCGCCAATGGCGTTGAGACAACTAATGCGTCAGTTCTCAGATCATTATCATCTGATTCTTCAGCGCTATATTCGGTTTCATCTGTGTCAGTTACTTCCGCATATGAAAACGAAATGTTGAATAATGAATATATTATAACTAAAACTATCAGATATATCGGTACTATCTTGCGTTTCATACGATGACCTCGATATCAGCAACATATCGTGGCATATGCGCATATCCGTCCGGCAGTATCAACGCATGAGTGATGATCCTTTCAAATAAATCGCACATGGATATTTTTCCATTATTCATTATCCTGCTGCCTCCTGCAGCAGTTCTTCTTCCCGCTGATGGTAGCTTAGAACAATCTCGCTCAGGCATCTTTTGATTTCAACGGTGTTGTGGTTGCTCATTCGTTCCAAGATCTCCAAGTTCCGCATTAATGCCACGTCGTCTTCAACTTGCTGCGGTGCAATGTAGATCTTCTTATGCGCCGTTGGTTGCATGTGCTCACGTTCGTATTCCATCCACAACTCCTCGAAGAGCTTCTCTCCGGGACGTAATCCGGTGTATTGAATCTGAATGTCTTTGCCGGGGACTTTACCATGGGAGGCAATCATCTTCTCGGCTAATTCCTTTATCTTGACGGGTCTGCCCATGTCCAGTACGAAGATAGCGCCGTTCTGCGCAATTCCGCCCGCCTGGAGAACCAACTGCGCTGCTTCGCGGATCGTCATGAAAAAACGCTCTATATCAGGATGCGTGACAGTGACGGGGCCACCGTCGTGGATCTGTGATTCGAATAAAGGGATCACGCTGCCATGCGAACCTAACACGTTGCCGAACCGGACAGCCATGCATTTCATTCGTGTACGGTGTGCGTAGTGTTGCACAAGTATCTCGCACATGCGCTTGGTCGCGCCCATCACGTTTGTCGGGTTGACGGCCTTATCTGTGGACAGCAGCACAAATCGCTCCACTCCTGATTCACTGGCTACTTGCAGTACATTTCGCGTACCCATGATGTTATTCTTGATTGCTTCACCAGGGCTGTCCTCCATCAACGGAACATGCTTGTGCGCTGCGGCATGGAAAACAACATCAGGAGCGATCTCCCTAAATACCTGACGTAGGCGCTTATCATCTCGTACAGATCCGATCAGAACCTGAATTATCGTTCCGAGACGATTTGCGCGCTCCAACTCCATTTGGAGTTCATATGCGTTGTTTTCGTATGCATCGAATATGCACAAGGTCTTCGGCGCAAAACGCATCACGTGACGGCATATTTCCGAGCCGATGGAGCCGCCGCCGCCAGTGACCATCACGGTTTTATCGGTAAGGTAACTGCGGATGTTATCGACATCCAGTTCCACTTCATCGCGTGGTAGAAAGTCGGATACGTTCAGGTCACGAAAACTCAGATGCTCGGCCGGGCCGATTGGCTGTTCGGAAGGGACATCGGCGATCGGGCTGAGGATGCGAACCTTACAATGTGTCTCGCTGCACAGGGTGATCAGGTTTGTGTAGGCCTCACCTTTCAGGGACGGGATCGCGATGAGGATTTCTCGTACGTCGCGGTATATTTGCACAAGGTGGTCAATATCCCGTGCGCTGCCACGTACTTTCACGCCATGGATGCGCAGGTTTTGTTTGTTCGGGTCGTCATCTAACAGCAGGATGGCTCGTGGGGAATAGCCGGATTGAGACAGACATTGATGGATTGCGTAGACACCCGCCTCGCCTGCACCTACGATAATGACATGATCGCCACGATAGATGCCGAAAGAGCGGAAACGACCGAGGCACAGCATACGCCAGATGAAGCGGCTGGTCATTGATATAAGGACTGTCATTGTAGATGCCAGTATCAAGGCGACGATTGGGAGGTTCCATTGGAACAGCATGTTTGCGCCACACACGATGACGACATGGCAGACTTCCAGAAACATCATCTGCAGTGCTTCGACAACGCTCGCCAGACTCCACAGGATATTATAGACCCCACCTATTACGAAGACGGCAAAGTGGAGCGTGAGGAATGTGAGCAGATATAGCCATGCGCGATAGTTCAGCAGGATATATGTAACGCTTGGGGATGCGTTCCATACGCGCATGCCGAAAAGGAGCGATAAGGTGCAAATGACGCTGTCCATCAAGACGAGGATCACCCTGCGCAGGAGCGGGTTGTTGAGCCAATTGCGATCGCGCATTCTGTTACACATTCCCTTATAATCAGGATTAGTTTCGATAGTAGTAGTAACTGTCTTTACTTTTTTTGAAGGGAACGAAATTAAGTAAAATGCCGAGCACGTGCGCGCTGCTCTTGCTTAATTGGTCGATGATAGCTTTTACTCGCTGCGGCTCCACTTTCTCAGTTGGCACCACAACTACCATACCGTCTACTTTCGACGCGATGACCGCTGCGTCGATGAACAGACCAAGCGGTGGGGTATCGAATATAATGAGGTCGTAGCTTTCCTGCATCGATAACAGGAAGTGATCGAACTCCTCCGATTGTATTATGCGGGACAAGAGCGAGCTGTTGTGGTGGCTATCGATAAAGAATACATCGCGCATATGTGTAGGTTGTATAGTATCTTGCAACGTGGCTCTACCGACGAGGTGATCCAGCAGGTCGTGCGTGCCTTTTTTCTTTAGCAATCGGCTCAAGGTAGGATTGCGGAAGTCGGCATCGATTAGGAGAACTGTTTTCCCTTCCTCGGCATATACACCCGCGAGCAAAAGTGATAGAGAGCTTTTTCCGTCGCCAGACATAGGGCTTGTGAGCGCAATGCTGCGCATGGACTTGCCGACAGCGGCGAATCGGATGTTGAGCGCGGCAGCTTTGACGCTTTCCTTGGTGCTTTCCGGGACGGATTGATAAAGGGTTGTTTTTAGATCATTTTTCTGATTGAGGTAGGATTTTAATGCAGTTCGATAGTCCCAAATACTGCCGAGAGCGGGTTGTTTGAGCGTTTCCTCGATTTGGTTTTCAGTTTTTAGTTTTGTATTGAACATTTCGATCGCTAGTCCAATACCAAAAACAAATGCAAAAGCAGCTAACGCAGCGACGCCGACTTGATGCAAATCCATTTTAGGTGTCTGGTTGGGTATGGAAGGAAGCGCTGCTTTCTGGGTAATAGTGACACCATCTATCATGAGAGTATCCATGATGAACTGGCGGAATAGTTCACTTGTTGTGTTGGCTATATCCATGCAGCGTTGAGGATTTGCACCTGTTACGACAACTTGAAACAGGCGAGTACCGGAGATGGCGTTTACTGTGATGGATTCGTTTATGCGATCGTATCCGAGGAGGGTTCTGGTTTCTTCTATGACAGTGGAATGAGTGAGGAGTTCGCGGAAGTCACTGGCGAAGTATTGGGCGGAGGAAGTATCGTATTGGACATCTGTTGAAGAGTTACCCTTGAGGAACAGGATGTAGAGGGTTGCGGAGGAAGTATAGGTTTCTACAACTGAATAGTTGTGGTTGAGGTATAGGTAAGTACCCCCCGCCGCGAGGAGCGGTGCGAGGATTAACAAGATCAGATAACGGCGGACTATAATCAGGATATCAGTTATCGTGATTGTTTTCATTGAATTGATTTATAAACCTCCAATTATTATTTCCACAAAGGGGCGTTAGACAGATCAAATGTTTTCTCTACAGAATAAGATTGTCAAATAATTATTGCCGCAGGGTGACATTCGTACCATCAACTGTGTCTGCTCTGGTGCTAAAGATATATTCTACCTGCTCTCGCGTCATTTCGTATGCACATTGAACTAACGATCCGTCGACCGTAATATCATATGCTATTGGTAGTTCATACCACTGTGTTCCACTGGTATCAACATATAACGCGCTATTATAGTATCTAAACCTTATACCTCTGGTCGCGTTATACAATAAGTAAAACTTATCATCAGGTAAGTTAGTTTTGGAAGGCAACGTAGCTATCAATCGCCCGTTGATCAACGGATCATCGCTTAGACTTAAAAGTGTCGTTCTTGAATACTCTTGATCTGTTAGCAAAAAATCATAGTACATAGCTCCTAAGGATAGAGGTCCGTAACTCACAAAGTATAGTTGACCTTCGGATTCTGCTTGTACTACTTTTTTTATTAAGTTTGGTTGAGGAACATCAGACATATCAAAATCGAATCTATCGGCTATATTGTTTCCCGCCAAAGTATTGTAGTATTCATACTGATACGGATGATTTTCGACCATCCATGGTACAATAGTTGCAAGGTGCACGAAAGCCAATATCACACCTATCACTCTGGTTAACTTTCTTCTCTCCCAGATAAAGCGTAATCCAAATAATACCAGCAAAAAGATACCCGAATAGGCATAATATAAATGTCTCCATGTATTATATATATTGCTCTTTAGCAAAATTGGCAGCGTCAATGAAAATAATGAAAACAAAGCTACGACAAGAACATATCCGTCACTCGGATCGAGCTTGATTGTTCTTTTAACAATTTTTGCAATTAACGCAACTAGCCCAATTCCGAACAACAAGAGGATCATTTCTGGTAAGGACATCGCAACCATGACAGGAATATAATGCCATGGAAGCGGATTCTCGATATGTGTATATAGCTTTCCAAAGTAGGCCACCAGCCCAAAGTACCTTGAAAAGTCAGCCGCTTCGCTGAACGAGTATTTTAGAAAGTCAATTGGATGTTTCCACATAGCGGGTGTGACTAGATAATAGAATGAACAGAACAATATTAGGGCGAGTACGATATTTCTGTATACATATCCATTCAGCTTATTAGACTTTACCTTTACTACTACGTAATAGACCAGCGCAAGCGGAAGGAATAATCCTGTACTTATTCGCGTATTTACCGCTAACGCCGATATAAATCCGGCAAGTACGATTGAGCCGATGGTCTCCTTCTGTGTAAACCTATAGACAGCCCACACCGTGCCAATCACTGCCGCTAAAGCGATCAAATCCTTGTTATTTAGAAACCACTCACCGAAAAACCTAGGTGATGTTAAAAATAGAATAAACCCACAAATCGCATACAATCTTCTCTTGAATAGCTGTTTTACAAGAAAAAACAAGCATATTGCGGATAAATAGCATATTGTGAAATTGTAATAATGCCTTACCCTATAATATGAATACCATACGTTTCTGCTGCTTGAAAACACGCCAGATTTTTGGAGCAAATAAATAATCGGAAGTGTGGGATAGTAAACAGCCTGCCCGTGATCACGTTCGATACTTGTGTCAATTCGGCTATTAATCGGTAGCGATAATGTCGGCATTGCCCTCTTCACATATGAAGCAGGGAGCAACGTCTCGGCAGCGTAAATGGCGTTTGAAAATAATATGTCCGTTTCAAGAGCTGCGTCATAGTATTCACCATAGTCTCCAGTTATCAACAATCCTCCAATGTAAATCAAAACGAATACAACCGCGATCAGTCTATTTCTGTATCTTTCGGATTTCGGTTTTATGCTATCTACAAAACTCATTATACATTGCCCTCTATCTCATAAACTAATTATATCCATATAATTATGCAGTAAAATAATATTTTTTATATCTATTTTCTATACAATGCAATATCACCAACGACCGACTGTAGGGTATAATGTGTATTCACCGGTAGCGGAATATTCACAGGTGCCACAACATACTCCACGGTACCCTCTACAATATATCGATCCTGCTCCCGATTCATTTCCGTGCTATACAGGTTGAGCCGACAGAAGTATTTCTCAGAAGGCAAGATACCTGAGGTCATATACACTCCTATATCAAGTGAGCCGTAATTTAACAGGGTTTCGCTACTGTTCTCGGCGATAATCTGCCCAACAGTTTCTACGGCGGAAGGGGTGCCTTGGTTGCGTATTTCCCATTTATTCAGCTGCCATACGTTGACCAGAAGCACACCCGCACACAGGATGCATGCGAAACGTTTGATATGGTTGGAGACAGCTGGAACTACTCGCAACGCCTTTCTCTTTTTCAGGTAAAGGGTTACACGATGCAACACGTGAACCCAAACCGCAAGACTGAGCGGAATAAACAAAGCGAATGGGAAATAGTAGTAGTCAAAATCCAACCCGCCCCAGTAGATACCGATATAACCAAAACCCATAAATAGCAGAATCACTGGAAAATGGAAACGCCACTCCCGAACGCTCAATAGCAGGCCAATCAAGCACGCGACGGAACCTATAAAAATAGGGCGGAAATACATCCACCTATGGACGATCAACGTAAATAAGTGAACGATCCTAGAATTTATATTACCAATATAAGGATAATACGTCAAATTCATTATGATATAAATATTCCATAGATCTGAGAAGGCATGGTTGCAACCGAAATACAGAATCACCGGAATCGAAGCCAGTATACATCCACCGGCAAATATCCCTAGACACACCACAGCACCACGGAGCCCTTTGGCTTTCCATTGTAGGAAGGCGACGGTCGCAGCGTACGCAATATAGAAACCGCAAAGGTTAAACTTTGACCAGAACAAGATGCTAGCCAAGACACCATTCACAAGCCACTCTTTCCCACTAGCATATATAGTAGGCTCATCGAATAGTTTGCATAAGCTATATAATGTAAAACCTAGGCATGGTAGCAGCAGTTCCTCGGCAGAACCTGCAATATATGCTGGTGATGTATAAAAGGCATATGCACATAATGGTACGCAAAACAGCGCGGTATCCTTACCTATGAATAATCGCTGGGTTTTGTATACCCAATACCAAAGCATCGTCGCCGATATAGCTTCCACGACAAAGACGCCGTGATATGAGGTCTCGCTCAGCAAAGCGCCTAAACCGTACAGAAGATAAATATATGGTCCCTTTTGTTCGACTAGATCTCTATAAGGCACAATTCCATGCATCCAAGCACGGCCTACCGTGAAAATTGTTTGATGCGCACCCATGAAGCGGTACAAGAATGACATGCCAGACGAAAAAACGAGAAACACGAATATATACAACGTGATGCCCAATGGTGCGTAATCACGTTTATTCAGAAATGGCTTTCGGAAAACGGCTATCATGAGCTATGTTTCCTCTCACGAAGTTGCCCAAACACTGCATTAACCGCTAAACCCAAAAAAGGCTTAATCCACTCCCAGATGAAAGCCATCAAATAGCAAGTAAAAAGTGTAAGAACCAAGGGAATAACTTTCGGCATACTGTTACCCATATGCAGTAGTCGGTATAGGATACGCTTCCAGCACCATAAGAAATCCCTTCAACGCTTCCAGCAAGAGTATACGTTTGTGGGCGGCAAGGGCATCCATCCTTGTTCATGCCTCCTTGATCGTTTGCCAACCATGTCGGGAAGAGTTCATTACCTCCTGGTAGACCGACCATATGCGTAGTGCCATTGGTTCCGTGGTATATTCGCGCTCGGCTTTAAATTTTGCTGCATCAGCGTACGCCTTCATGGTGTCCGGATGTGCTTTTGCGTAGAGAATTTTCTTCGCAAGATCTCTAGCGTCACCTGGTGTATACAGGAGCCCCATTTTGTTTTCCTCGATGATCTCTGGCGTCGCACCACTCCTTGCGCCAATAACAGGCGTTCCACAGAGCATGGCTTGGGCGGTAACACGGCCAAAAGCTTCCGATCTTGAACATACAAGGAATAAATCCATGCTGTTTTGCATTGCTCGGAAACGGTTTTATTCAAGCAGACCGACGATGGTGATGAGTTCTTCTAAGCCATGACTCTTAACAAATGACATAATAGATTCAGCGTTCCAACCCGCGATATAGAAACGGATGCTTTTTATACCTTTTTCCATAATGATGACAGCGGTGTTCAACACATCCTGTATTCCTTTTATTTCCATCCCTCCTCCTGCAAATATTATATTATAACATTTATTATCAATGCTTTCATGAACTGATAAATCAGTAGAATACTCATAGTCTCTCTGTAGTGAAGCTTTTATTACTGCGTTGTTTTGAGGGTGAAAAAATGGCTAGATTGCTGGGTTTTCTTGTACAGCCTCATCACTTTCTAGCCTATTTCGGGGCTTAATTGGCTAGAAAGTGATGACTGAGGCGGTAAAAGGGAGAAAATCGAGCAAAATCGATAAAGGAGCTAAAATATGAAGGATTGAAATGGTAAAATTGCAAAAAAGAGCGTGTGTATAGCGTTTATACCCATGTGTAGGGCGGTGTATAGAGTTATTAAGGGCATTTCCAACCTCTCACCCTGAAAAACAAAAAAGCCGCCTTGCGGCGGCTATAATGCAGGAAATACCTCGATGCGCGGTTTGCTTTTGCAGCTTTTCGGCTTCTCACGCTCGTATACCACTATATGATCTACTAGACTTAACAACTCCGGTGTTACTTCGGTCTGCGGTTCGGTGTACTTCGCTATCGATCTTTGTAACTTTCCTATCTTATAGTGCCATTCTACCATTAATCTGCCACTGTCCTCAATCCTCTTCGCCTGATCTTCAAAACTGGCTATCTCCGCTCTTATTGGTTTGCTGTATTCGTTAAATTCATCATCAGTTATTCTCTCGTCAAGGTTCATATCCACGTATTTTTTTAATCTTTTCTTGCTCGCGGCTATCTTTGCTTGTATCTCGTCTTTTGTTATTTCGTTGTTTTGATAGATTGGGGATAAATCTTTGAATAGTTGGTCGATATTCGCGTTCTTTGCTATCCATTTATTAATCTCTTCGAGTACTTTCCTATCCAAATCAGTTTTGCTTACAGTATGTGCCGTACATGGAATATTACCACGCTTATAACCATTGCATACATATGATCCACTTCTTGCGCTTCGCATTGTATGTTTTCGGCCGCATGTACCGCATATTATCATCCCTACATACGGATTAAAAGTAGTATTTCCCCATCGCTTCTTCGCCGATAATCTTCTATTAACGGCATCCCATA